>JAUHXL010000693.1 GCA_030426945.1 bacterium | reverse complement strand
TGGCGCGCAGCGACGACGGCGGGGAGACGTGGGGGCCGCTCGTGGAGGGGCCCGGCTCGGCCTTCGGCTGCCTGGTCCGCGGGCCGGACGCGGCCCTCTACGCCTGCGCCGACCCCTTCCTGGGCGCACAGTTCGCGGTGGCCCGCAGCGACGACTTCGGCGGGCAGTGGACCCCGGTGCTGACGGCGCTGAACGAGGTGACGCAGCGCTGGGATTGCCCCGACGACACCCCGGGGGCCACCGCCTGCGCCGACCTGTGCCCCGGCAGGCCCCCTGGGGCCACCTGCGCGCTGTGCCCGGCCGGCCAGGACTGCGCGGCCGCGCCCGACGCGGGGGCGGGCCAGCCCGCGGACGCCGGACCGGAGGTCCCGCGCGACGCCGGGCCCCCCGCGAGCGCCGACGCCGCATCGGGCACCCCGCCCCCCGAGGCAGACAGCGCGACGAGCGGCGGATGCGTCGTGCGCGCGCCGGAGGGTGACCGAGGGTGGGCTGGCTGGGCCGCGCTCGCGGCCCTGCTGGTGATCACGCTGCGCCGAGCGCGAGCGCAGCGTCGGTCCGCTTAGTCGCCGAACGAGATGCCCAGATCGCGCGCCGTCTGCACGACGTCCCCCTCGGGATCCACCCGCCGCAGCTGCGAGATGGCGTCGACGATCGGCACGCTGATGATCGCGTTGCCGCGCAGGGCGACCATCTCGCCGTACTGACCGTCGCGGACGAGCCGCACGGCCGCCGCGCCGAACCGGGAGCCGAGCACGCGATCATTGGTGGTGGGCGAGCCGCCGCGCTGCAGATGACCCAACACCATGCCGCGCACCACCTTGCCGGTCTTCTGCTGCACGTAGTGGGCGATGCGGTTGGTCAGCGGGGACTGCATGATGTCCTTGCTCTGCCCGTTCAGCCCCAGCGCGTCGTCCGCCGGCTCCGCCCCCTCGGCGACCACGACGATGGCGAACTCGCGGCCGGCGCTGTAGCGGCGATCGACGGCCTCGCACACCTTGTCGATGTGGAAGGGGATCTCGGGGATGAGGATCACGTCGGCGCCGCCCGCGATGCCGGCGTGCAGCGCGATGTGGCCCACCGTGCGCCCCATCAGCTCCACCACCATCACCCGCTGATGCGACTCGGCGGTGGGGTGCAGCTTGTCGATGGCGTCGCAGGCCGTCTCGACCGCGGTGTCGAAGCCGAACGTGACGTCGGTGGCCGAGACGTCGTTGTCGATGGTCTTGGGCACCCCGACCACCGGCAAGCCGCGCTCGAAGAACTTCTGGGCGATGGCCTGCGTGCCGTCGCCTCCGATGCTGATCAGCGCGTCGAAGCCCTCGTTCTTGAAGTTCTTCAGGACCAGCTCGGATTGGTCCTCGGTCTGACCGTTCACGTCGACCGCGAAGGGGTCGACGCGGTTGGTCGAGCCGAGGATGGTGCCGCCGGTGTGGATGATGCCCCGGATGCGCTCGCGCGACAGCCGGAAGGTGTCGGACACGCGCAGGCCGTCGAAGCCGTTGCGCACGCCGTAGACATCCCAGCCGTAGCCGCGCGCCGTCTTGACGGCGGCGCGGATGACCGCGTTGAGGCCGGGGCAATCGCCGCCGCCCGTGAGGATCGCGATACGCCTGCTCATGAACTCTCCCGTGGAATCGCGCGCCGCTCGCCCTGCCGCGAGCCGCCGCGTCTGATTGTGCGTCTTTTCATCGGGTCTTCATACAACCTTCACGGCCGGCTGGCATAAGTCCAGGGCCGGAACACGAGGAGGATCGCGATGCAGCCGCGCCACGTGGCGATGATCATGGACGGCAACGGGCGGTGGGCCGAGGCGCAGGGCCTGCCCCGCACCCGCGGGCACGCCGAGGGCGCCGAGGCGGTGCGCCGGGTGGTGCGCCGGGCGCGGCAGCGCGGGGTGGAGTGGCTGACGCTCTTCGCCTTCTCGAGCCAGAACTGGGGGCGCCCGAGCGACGAGGTGGGCGACCTGATGGGCTTGCTCGTCGACTTCCTGCGCGGCGAACGCCAAGAGATGCTCGACAACGGCATCCGGCTGACGGCCATCGGCGAGCGCGAGTTCCTGCCCCTGCGGGTGCGCGAGGCGCTGGCCTCGACCGAGGCGGCCACCGCGCACTGCACCGACATGCGGCTGGTGCTGGCGGTCAGCTACGACGGGCGGCGCGACATGGTGCGCGCGGTGAAGCGGCTGACGCAGCTGGCAAGCCAGGGCCTGCTGCTGCCCGCGGACGTCAGCGAGCGCCAGATCATGAGCGCGCTGTCCACCGCCGACATGCCCGACGTCGATCTGCTGGTGCGCACCTCGGGGGAGCTGCGGCTGAGCGGTTTCCTGCCGCTCGAGGCCTGCTACGCCGAGCTCTTCTTCGCCGACAAGCTGTGGCCCGAGTTCACCGGCGAGGATCTCGACGCCGCGATGGCCACCTACACCGCGCGGCAGCGGCGCTTCGGGCTGACCGGCGCGCAGGTGATGGCCGCCCCGGCCTGAACGTCGTATGGCGCCCCTCTTGACCTGATCGGTCTGCTGTCGGCAGGGTGCGCCCGCTCGGAAAGAGAGGACGCCATGCGCACCCCGAATCTCGCCCTGATCGCGACCCTGTTGACCGCCTGCGGCGGCGCCCCCACGTCGGGGCCGACCTCCGCGCCCGCCGGCCACGGCCCCCACGCGGGCCACGCGGGCGGCCACCATCACGGCCCGGCCGCCGACGACGCGGCCCACGTCAGCCACGACATGCCGCACCGCTTCGACGATCCGCAGCGCTGGGCCAAGCGCTTCGAGGATCCGACGCGCGACGCCTGGCAGAAGCCCGACGAGGTCGTCAAGGCGTTGGTCCAGCGGGCGGATCTCACGATCGTCGACATCGGCGCCGCCACCGGCTACTTCCCGGTGCGCTTCGCCCGCGCGGTGCCCGAGGGCAAGGTGGTCGGCGTCGACATCGAGCCGTCCATGGTGCAGTACCTGACCGCCCGCGCGCAGGAAGAGGGCCTCGGCAACCTCACCGCCCGCTTGGGCCAGCCCGACGATCCGATGCTGGGCGACCTGCAGCCCGACCTCGTCTTCCTGTGCAACACCTACCACCACATCAGCGACCGCGAGGCCTACTTCGCGGCGATCCGCGCCAAGATGGCCGACGGCGGGCGCCTGGCGATCGTCGACTTCCGCAAGGACAGCGAGCGCGGGCCGCCCGCCGACCACAAGATCGCGCTGGCGCAGACCATCACCGAGATGGAGGCGGCCGGCTGGAAGCACCAGGAGACGCTCGACTTCCTGCCCGACCAGTACATCGCGGTGTTCACGGCCCCCGCGGGGGGCTGAGGCGAGGCCTCGCCGCGGGTTCCGATTCCCCCGCCCCCGCCGCCTGCGATAGAACCACTCCCCGTGG
>JAUHXL010000101.1 GCA_030426945.1 bacterium | reverse complement strand
TGCGCTCCCACTCGTCCTGGCGGTCGGCGTGGCTGTCGCCGGCGTGGGACAGGGCGTGGCCCTCGTTGTCCCGCAGCCCCATGAAGGTGAAGCGCAGCGCGTTGACCGCGGTGCTGCACTGCAGGCTAGCGAAGCGCGTGACGTCGCAGGCCAGCGCGTTCACCGCCAGGTCGATCTGCGCGCGCACGAGCAGGCCGTAATCCGACTCGCTCATCACGTCCATGCCGCTCGACGGCGACGCCGGGCTGCACAGCTCCGGGCGCTCGACCACCGTGCCCAGCCGGCGTTCGAGCCCGCGCAGCACCTCGGCGTGCTGGTCGAGCTTCGCGGCGTCCTCGGCGGTGACCGTGCGCCGCAGCGCCTCGAAGTCGGCGTGCACCGCGTCGAGCACCGAGCGCCGCCGCAGCAGCAGGCGCCGCGCCGACTCGGGATCCCCCTGCATCGGCTGGCCGAACATGCGGTCGAAGACGTCGACCGGATCGTTCATCGGCGCGACCGGCTGCTCCCGCCCGCGATAGATCATGCGGCCGCGCGGGACGGCCTCCTTCACCCGGACGCCCAGCTCGAGCGTCGTCAGCGGCGTGCCGGGCTGCAGGACGCGCGCGGCGTACTGGTCGACGGACGGGCCGCCGGCCCAGCCGGCGCGGCGACCGTCGCCGCCCACGAAGTCACCCTCGGTGATGACCTCGCCGGTCCACAGGGCCGCCATGCCGCGCTGGTGGGGGCCGCCGGGCCCGTCCTGCGCGGCCTTGTTGTCGACGCCGTCGAGCAACACGACGCGCTGCTGGTGGCGCATCAGGGGCGCGAGCAGGCGCCCGGCCGTCCAGGCGTCCTCGGTGGCCCCGGGCCCCGGGCTCCACAGCTCCTTCTTGGTGCCGTTGGGCGTGAAGAACAGCAGCAGCCGGGTGGGCGGCGTCTCGGCGGCGCGCGCGCCGCGCGGCAGCTGAAGCAGGGGCAGGGCCAGGGCGGCGCCGCCGGCCCGGCGCAGGAAGGTGCGGCGATCCATCACGGGGCGGCCTCCCCCGACCGGCGGAAGCGGAAGGCCTCGTCCCCGGCGACCTGCTCGACGAGGGCGCCGAAGTCGTAGCCCGACGCGACGTAGCCCGCGTAGAGGCGGTCGAGCGTGCAGGCGTCGACGCCGGCCTCGCCGCGGCCATAGGCGAAGCGGAAGAACTGCATCGTCACGCAGCGGTGGGCGTGCTCGCTCTGCGCCAGCGCCTGCCCCATCTCGGCGGCGCCGGGGTAGTCGCCGTCGACGTCCAGCGTGCCGATGAGCGTGGCGCTGCTGTCGACCGGGTGCCCGTTCTCGGTGTCGCGCCAGCGGCCCACGGCGTCGAAGTGCTCGAAGCCGAAGCCGACCGGATCGATCAGCTGGTGGCAGCCCTTGCAGGCGACGTTGGACGAGTGCTCGGTGAAGGTCTCGCGCGTCGTCAGGTTCGGATCGGGATCCGGCGGCACGACGACGATGTCGGCCGGCGGCGGCGGCAGCGGCGTGCACAGCAGGCGCTCGCGCACGAAGATGCCGCGGTGGATGGGCGACGTCATGTTGGGCTTCGAGGTCGCCGCCATCACCGCGGGCAGCGTCAGCACGCCGGCCAGCCGCGCGTCGGGGAAGGTCTGCTGCATCGCCGAGCCCGCCGCGCCGCTCAGCCCGTAGGTGCGGGCCAGCGCGCCGTCGGCGAAGGTGTAGGGCGCGTCGAAGAGGGCCCGCAGATCGGCGTCGGGCGACCACGCGACGTGGTCGACGAAGCGGCGGGCCTGCGCGTAGAGGGCCTCGCCCTGCTCCGGTGTCCAGTCGGGGTAGTAGCGCGGGTCGCGGTCGAGGTGCAGCACCTCTTCGACCTCGAGCCACTGGGCGAAGAAGGTCCACAGGCCGTCACGGGCCCGCGGATCCTCGACCATGCGGCGGGCCTGCGCGGCCAGCTGCTCCGGGTAGCGCAGCCGGCCCGCGTCCGCCTCGGCCAGCAGGGCGTCGTCGGGCATCGAGCGCCACACCAGGTAGGACAAGCGTGACGCGACCTCGTGGTCGGTCAGGCGGCGCAGATCCGGGCGCCCGGGCACGGGCTCGCCCACCTCGACGCGGTACAGGAAGTGGGGCGACTGCAGCAGCGCCTCGATGACCATCTCGAACGCGTCGCGCAGGGGGCGGGCCCCCCCGACCTCGAGGGCGACGTCGTACAGGCCCACGAGGCGGTCGACCTCGTCGATCTCGAGGGGCCGGCGCCAGGCGCGCTTGCCGAAGGACTCGACGAACGCGCGCAGGCAGGCCGCGTCGCCGATCTCGGCGGGATCGCAGGGCAGGAGCGCGTCCATGCGCTCGCCGGCGCGCGCGGCCAGCGTCTCGGCGCCGCTCATGAACTGCTCGGCGTGCACCGGCGTGACCTGCAAGGCCCGGGCGTTGTTGTCGAAGCCCAGGCTCTCCTCTTCGGCCAGGAAGTCGCGGGCCAGCCCGAGATCCTCGCCGAAGAGGTCGCGCACGGTGTTGTCGTACTCGAAGCGGTTGAGGCGGCGGGGCAGCGTCGGCCCGGGATCGAGGGGCGCGTCCGGATCACAGCGCGGCTGCAGCATGCCCATGCCGGCCGGCGGCGCGTCGCCCGGCGTGGCCTCGGCGGGCGCCGCGGCCGGCGGCGCGGCCTCCTCGCACGCGGTGAGCGCGAGCGCGGCGACCAGCAGCATCGGCAGGGGGGCGCGCATGGGCGGGGATTATCGGGGCGGCGCGCCGCCGGGTCAAACGGCGTGCGGGTGATTCAGGCCGCGGCGAGCGCCCGGTCGAGATCGGCGAGCAGATCGTCGACGTGCTCGATCCCCACGCTCAGGCGCACCAGCCCGTCGTCGATGCCCAGCGCGGCGCGGATGTCGGGGGGGACGCTGGCGTGCGTCATGATGGCCGGGTGCTCGATGAGCGACTCGACGCCGCCCAGGCTCTCGGCCAGCGTGAACACCCGCGTCGACTTCAAGAGCGCCGTCGCCGCGGGCAGCCCGCCCTTGACCACGAAGCTGATCATGCCCCCGAACCCCCGCATCTGGCGGGTCGCCAGCGCGTGCTGCGGGTGGCTCTGCAGGCCGGGGTAGATGACCTTCTCCACCTTGGTGTGCGCCTGCAGGTAGTCGGCGATCTTCCGCGCGTTCTCGTCGTGGCGCTCCATGCGCACGGCCAGCGTCTTCGTGCCGCGCAGCACCAGGTAGGCGTCCATCGGCCCAGGCACGCCGCCGGCGCTGTTCTGGATGAAGTGCAGCCGCTCGGCGATCTCGGCGTCGTTCGTGACCACCGCCCCCATCACCACGTCGCTGTGCCCGCCGAGGTACTTCGTGCAGCTGTGCACGACGATGTCGGCGCCCAGGGCCAGCGGGCTCTGGAAGTAGGGCGACATGAAGGTGTTGTCGACGATCACCTTCAGGCCCAGCGCGTGCGCGCGCTCGGCGATGGCCGCGATGTCGACCAGCTTCAGCAGCGGGTTGGTCGGCGTCTCGATCCACACCGCCTTCGTCTCGGGGCGGACGTGCGCGCGCAGGTTGTCCGCGTCGGTCAGATCGACCCACGAGAAGCTGCGGTCGGCCTCGGTGAACAGGCGCTGGAACAGCCGGTAGGTGCCGCCGTACACGTCGTCGCAGCACACCATGTGGCCGCCCTTGCCCAGCCAGTGGGCCAGGGCCGCCGAGGCGGCGCAGCCGCTGGCGAAGCAGACGCCGTGGGCGCCGCCCTCGAGCGACGCGAGGTTGGCCTCGAGCGCCGTGCGCGTCGGGTTGCCCGTGCGGCTGTACTCGTAGCCGGTGTGCACGCCGGGCGCCGACTGCGCGTAGGTGCTGGTCAAGTAGACCGGCACGTTCACCGCGCCGGTCGTCGGATCGGGCTTCTGCCCCGCGTGGATGGCGCGGGTGGCGAAGCGGGCGTCGTCGTCGAGGATGGCCATGTCAGGTCCGCCGGCGGTGCGCGAGGAAGTCGATGACGTCGATCTTCGTGATCAGGCCGCGCACCTCGCCGCGCTCCCACACGATGATCACCTTGCCCTGGCTGAAGATGTGGTTGAACAGGCCCACCGGCGCGTCCGGATCGGCCACCTCGTAGGCGTCGCTGACGACGCTCGACACCGGGGCGTCGAGGAAGTCGGTGCCCTCGTCGAGGATCTTCTGCAGCAGCCCCGACTCGGTCACGATGCCGACGAGGTGCCCCTTCTCGACCACCGGCACCTGGCTGATGCCCCGCTTCTTCATCAGCTCGACCACGTCGCGCACGGTGTCGGTCTTGTTGATCGTCCACACCTGCGGCGGCTTGTTGCCCAGCAGATCGCGGATGGTGCCCAGGCCCTCCTCGGGATCGAGGAAGCCGTGCTCGCGCATCCAGTCGTCGTCGAAGATCTTGTTCAGGTAGCGCGAGGCGTTGTCGGGCAGCAGCACGACGATGTTCGCCGGGCGGTCGATCTGCTCGGCGTAGCGGATGGCCGCCAGCACCGCCGCGCCGCCCGAGCCGCCCGTGTAGATGCCCTCGAGCCGCGCGAGCGCGCGCGTGGTGTCGAAGCACTCCTTGTCGGTCAGCTGGAAGACGTGATCGACGACGCTGAGGTCGATGGTGCTGGGGAAGAAGTCCTCGCCGATGCCCTCGACCTTGTAGGACTGCGCCGGGATGATCTTCCCGGTCTTCCAGAAGTCGTAATAGACCGAGCCCACGACGTCGGCGCCCACCAGCTCGATCTCCGGCTTCTGCTCCTTGAGGTAGTTGCCGGTGCCGGTGATGGTGCCGCCGGTACCCAGGCCGCTGACGAAGGCGTCGATCTCACCGCCCGTCTGCCGCCAGATCTCGGGGCCCGTGTACTTGTAGTGGGCCTCGGGGTTGTCGGCGTTGTGGTACTGGTTCGCGTACCAGGCGTTGGGCGTCTCTTCGGCGATGCGCTTGCTGACCGAGTAGTAGCTGCGCGGATCCTCCGGCTCGACGTCGGTGGGCGTGATGACCACCTTGGCGCCGGCGGCGCGCAGGGCCTTCACCTTCTCCATCGACTGCTTGTCGGGCATCACGAAGACGCACTTGTAGCCGCGCAGGGCGCCGACCATGGCGAGGCCCATGCCGGTGTTGCCGCTGGTCGCCTCGACGATGGTGCTGCCGGGCTTCAGCTCACCCCGGCGCTCCGCCTCGTCGATCATGTGCAGCGCGATGACGTCCTTCACCGAGCCGCCCGGGTTCAGGTACGCCAGCTTGCAGTAGATGTCGGCCTGGAGCCCGGCGCCCAGGCGGTTCAGCCGGACGATCGGCGTGTCGCCGATCGCCTGCGATACGTCCGCGACCGCACCCTTCATCATGACGCTCGACTCCTCATTCGTCTGGGCCGTGCCAACTAGCAACCGGCGTTTTTTTGCGCAAGGTGCGACGATGTCGTACATGTAGGACACCAACCGACCCGAGCGAACGGAGAACACGGGATGCGCCCCACGTCCGACACCGAGCGACGCCGCCACAAGCTGCTGGTGACCCAGAACACCGAGTACCACCTGCGCGACCGCTGCTGCGTCGCCGTGCGCGATCTGTGGAGCGGCCGCTGGCGCGACGACCACCCGGCCATCGGCAAGCGCCTCTTCGGCGCCGTCCGCCCCAGCCCGCGCGGCCTCGAGCCCCTCTCGGCGCCCGAGGTCGACAGCCTGCTGTGGTTCGAGAACGGCGACAACGACATCCTCACCAGCCGCCTGACCACCGTGACCCGGCCGCCCAAGAGCGCCCTGCGCCACTACGCGGCCCGCGCCGCCGCCTGAGCGACCTCGACCGGGCGCCCCGCGAGCAGCGCAGCATACGCGCCGCGCGCGGCGGGCGCCACGCCCCCCGCCGCATCGACGCATCCCGCCCCTGGACACCGGACGCCAGGACGATTATGGTCCCGCGATTTCGCACACGCGGAGTGGGTGGCAATGGGATTCTTCGGGGGCGGTCGGCTCAAGCGCGAGAACGAAGAGCTCGCGCAGCAGGTGGCGCAGCTGAGGTCCGACCTCACGGCGGCGCAAGACGCCACCAAGAAGCTCGAGAAGCAGCTGTCCGACAAGGACTCGAAGGCCCGCGAGGCCCGCGAGGCGACCGAGAAGGCCAAGAAGAAGCTCGAGAAGGCGCAGAGCTCGCGCGGCTCGCTCGACCGCAAGGCCGAGGATTTGCAGGCGCTCGTCGATCACCTGCAGGGTGAGCTCGAGGACTATCGGACGGCGCTGCTCGAGGCGAAGGGCGAAGCGCAGAAGGCGCACGCGACGCGCCAGGAGCTCGAGCGCAAGCTGGAGTCGAAGGCGCCGGCCCCGCGGCCGGCCCCGCGGCCTGCCCCCTCGGCGGCGCCGCCGGCGGAGGCCCCCGCGTCGGGTGCCCCGGCCGAGGCCGCGCCGGAGCGCCCGCGCGGCGATGATCCGCGCGTGCGGCGTCTCGAGCGCGACCTCGAACAGGCGCGCGAGCAGATCGAGAAGATGCGCGGCCGGCTCGAGAAGGCCGAGAAGACCGCCCGCCAGGCGGAGCATCGGCTGGGCAGCGACAAGGAGAAGAACGAGGCCGTCCTGCGCGAGCTGCAGCACAACCTGCGCTCGGAGCGGAAGGCCTACCGCATCCTCCAGCTGCAGTACGAGGCCCAGATCGACAAGGTGCGCGGCGTCGAGCAGGTGATGCAGGCGCGCCTGAAGGCGGCCATCGACGAGGCCGTGGCGGACGCCCGGGCGAAGGTCGAGGCCGAGGCGAAGACCATCCGCGCGGCGGCCGCCGAGAAGAAGGCGGACGCGGTGGCGAAGCAGGCCGCAGCGAAGGCCCTGCCCGACGCCCCGCCCGCGCCCGCGGCCCCCAAGGCCGAGGCTCCCAAGGCCGAGGCCCCCAAGCCCGAGGCTCCCAAGGCCGAGGCTCCCAAGGCCGAGGCCGCCCCGAAGGCCGAGCCCGCGGCGCCCAAGGCCGAGCCCGCCCCGATCAAGGCCGACGCGCCCACCGATCCGACCCAGGCGCAGCCGGCCCAGGCCGCACCCAAGCCGGTCGCGGGCCTGCTGGCCAGCCTCAAGGCCAAGCCCACCGGCAGCCTGCTGGGCAACCTGCCCAAGGCGCCCACCCCCGCCTCGCCCCTCGCGGGCGCCGACGAGAACAAGGGCGAGTAAGTCCACGCGCGGCCACCCGCCGCGGGCGTCTCGCGGACGCGCTCGTCGTCGCCACGCCCTGCCCGCACGGCGGGGCTATCCGCGGTCAGCTCCGCCGCGACGCGCGGACGTTCGCCACGGAGACCCGACGGCTCGAGCTCGCCGGCCCCCTGCAAACCCAGCACAGCGAACGAGCCCGGCTGAGAGCTAGCCGCTGACCGCTGATAGCCCGTGGTACCCGACCACCGCGGACCGCGACGAGCTCGGACCCACCACACCGCTTGTCCCGATCCCCCCGCGGCCCGCACCATGTCCCGATGCCGCGCCCCCTCGCCCTCATCGCCCTGCTGCTGATCCTCGCCGGCTGCGCCGACGCCGACTCCAAGGGCGGCGGCGCCCCGATCAACGCCGAGCCCGACGCCGCGGCCTGCGAGCGCCCGCCCTGCCGGGTGACGCCGCTCGACGCGGCGCTGTGCGACGCCGACGAGCAGCTCACCGACGCCGGCACCTGCGAGACGCCACCGCGGCGCTGCGCGCGCAACGGCGACTGCCCCTTCGGCGAGCTGTGCGATCCCGACACGCTCACCTGCCGCGACATGCGCGCCCTGCCGCGCCCCTGTGAGACCGTGGCCGACTGCCTGGCCGACGAGGCCTGCTATCAGCAGCTGTGCGCGCCGCGCCCGCCCGACGCCGGGGCGCCCGACGCCGCGCCGCCGCTCGACGCGGCGCCGGCCGACGCCGCGCCGCCCCGGCTGGACGCGGCCCCGCCCCGGCCGGACGCCGCGCCTCCCCGGCCCGACGCCGGACGCCCCGCCGACAGCGGCCCCGTCACCGACGCCGCCGTGCCCCTCGACGCCGCGCCGCCCGTCGACGCCGCGCCGCCCGTCGACGCCGCCCCGCCCGTCGACGCCGCCCCCCTGCCCGAGACGCCCGACCCCGGCGTCTACGACTACGCGCGCCTGCCCCTCGGCGGCCTCGAGATGGTCAGCGCCGTCGCCTTCCACCCCAGCGGCGACTACGCGCTGGTGCTCGAGGCCTACGACCGCGTGCACGTGCTCACCTGGCCCGGGGCCGAGGTCACCACGTTCACCATCGACGCGCCGGGCCGCTGGTTCGCCTTCCACGACGTGGTCTTCACGCCCGACGGCAGCAAGGCGCTCATCGTCGGCGTCGACGACAACGACACCAGCCGCGTCGCGGTCTTCGACGACGCCGCGTACCGCGCGGGCCAGGCCCTCCCCACCTCGCTGCTGCTCGAGCGCCCCGGCGAGGCGCTCGTCGCCATCGAGTACCCCTGGGGCGAGGGTCCGCCGGTGGTGCTGGGCAAGCAGCAGAACGGCCAGGGCTGGATCGCGCGCCTGCGCGACCTGGACGTCGAGGCCGGCGCGTTCGGCGACTTCGTCGAGGGCTTCGGCTCGACCACCGGGTGTGACGATTTCGCCTTCGTGAACAACGAGTTCGGCGGGCCGGGCGTGTACGTCGTCTGCGGCCACAACGGCGCCGACCACCGCTACTACACCTGGCTGGGCGGCGTGGGTGAGTGGCGCCTGCAGCCCGGCACGAACAACACCGGCAACTTCGTGCGCATCGCCGCGCACCGAGGCGGCGACTACGCGCTGGTGCTCGCTGGCGCCGGGCAGGCGGTGTTCCGGTTCGCGGACGGCCTGCTGAACCGCAGCGAGCAGGCGCCCCGCTTCCCCGCGGTGAGCAACCTGGCCTTCGGCCCGCTGGGCCGGCGCGCCCTGATCGTCGGCGGCGCGGGCGGCGTGCGCGAGTACCGCCACCCGCGCTACGACGACATCCGCGACGTCTCGATCGGCGGCTGGGGGGCCGCGCCCTTCAACATCCCCAACGCCCGCCTCACCGCCGTGGCGCTGCACCCCCACTGCGACGGCGGCCTGGTGGCCGGGGGCCGCAGCGACTTCAACGGCAGCACCGGCCTGGTCGCCCGCTTCGACATCGTCAACGCCCCCGCGGACAGGCGCTGCGCCCCGCAGCCCTGAGGTCCCCATTTGCATCCTGTCGGTGGATCTCCCACCCTGGGAACCTTCGATTTCGAGTGAAGGAGAGCAAGATGAAGACACGCGTGGCGTTCATCGGATGGCGGGGCATGGTGGGGTCGGTGCTGCTCGACCGCATGCGGGCCTGCGGCGACTTCGCCCGGCTGCAGCCGGTCTTCTTCAGCACCAGCAACCCGGGCGGCGCCGCCCCCGACGTCGGCGTCGACACGCCCGACCTAGGCGACGCGCACGACCTGGACGTGCTGGGCCAGTTCTCGGTCATCGTCACCTGCCAGGGCGGCGGCTACACCGACGCGGTGCACGACCGCCTGCGCGCCTCGGGCTGGGGCGGCTACTGGATCGACGCGGCCAGCGCGCTGCGGATGCGCGACGACGCCGCCCTGGTGCTGCACCCGGTCAACGGCAAGCGCGTGGCCGAGGCCATCGCCGGCGACACGCGCGACCTGATCGGCGCCAACTGCACGGTCAGCCTGATGCTGGTCGCGACGGCGGGCCTGTTCGAGGCCGACCTGGTCGAGTGGGTCAGCAGCATGACGTACCAGGCCGCCAGCGGCGCCGGCGCCGCGTCGATGACCGAGCTGGTGGCCCAGATGGGCTACCTGGGCGCCCACGCCGATCTGGCCAGCGACGCCCTCGACCTCGACCGCAGCGTGGCCGGCGCGCTCACCGCCGCGGACTTCCCCCGCAAGAACTTCGGCCACCCGCTGGCCGCCAACGTGCTGCCCTTCATCGACCGCCCGGTCGCCGACGGCCAGAGTCGCGAGGAGTGGAAGGCGCAGGTCGAGGCCAACAAGATCCTCGGCACGAAGACGCCGGTGCCCATCGACGGCACCTGCGTGCGCGTCGGCGCCCTGCGCAGCCACGCCCAGGGCCTGACCATCAAGCTGAAGAAGGACGTGCCCCTCGCCGACATCGAGGCCCTGCTCGCCGAACACAACGAGTGGGCCACCGTGGTACCCAACACGCCCGACGAGACCCTCGCCCGCCTGACCCCCGCCGCCGTCTCGGGCACCCTCAGCGTCCCCATCGGCCGCCTGCGCAAGATGAAGATGGGCCCCACCTTCCTCAACGCCTTCACCGTCGGCGACCAGCTCCTCTGGGGCGCCGCCGAACCCGTCCGCTGCGCCCTCGTCCAGGTGCTCGACCACCTCGACGGTTAGGAGCGCGCAGCGCCCCCTGCCCTTGACCTTGACCTTGACCTTGACCTTGACCTTGACCTTGACCTTGACCTTGACCTTGACCTTGCCCTCCCTGCCGCGCCCCCGCGCGCTCCCCACCCCCACGCCCGCAGGCCGCGCCCCCCGACCCCCTCAGCGGTACCCCGCCGCCTGCAACGTAAACAGCCGCGCGTACAACCCCGCCCGCCCCATCAACGCCTCGTGGCTCCCCTCCTCCCGCACCCGCCCGTCCTCCAGCACCACGATGTGATCGGCCATGCGCACGGTCGAGAAGCGGTGGCTGATGATGATGGCCATCTGATCCGTCGCCAGCGCGCGGACCCGTTCGAACACCTCCTGCTCGGCGGCCGCGTCCATCGCCGACGTCGGCTCGTCCAGCACCAGGATGTCGGCCTCCTCGCGCATGAACGCGCGCGACATCGCCACCTTCTGCCACTGCCCGCCGGACAGCTCGCGCCCGTCCTTGAACCAGCGCCCGAGCTGCGTGTCGAAGCCCGCGCGGAAGTCCTCGACGAAGGGCAGCGCCATGCCCTTGTCGGCCGCGCGGCGCAAGCGCGCGTCGTCGTCGAGGTGCGGCAGATCGCCCACGCCGATGTTCTCGCCCACCTTCAATTGATAGCGCACATAGTCCTGATACACCGCGCTCACCCGGCTGCGCAGCGCCTCGGGGTGCCACGCGGCCGCGTCCAGACCGTCCACGCGCAGCGTGCCGTCGGTGGGCTCGTACAGCCGCAGCAGCAGCTTGATCAGCGTCGTCTTGCCCGAGCCGTTCGCGCCGACCAGCGCCAGCTTCTGCCCCGGCCGGATGCGCAGCGACACGTCGTCGAGGGCCTTCGTCTCGGCGCCCGGGTAGGTGAACGACACGTGGTCGAACTCGATGCCCGCGCCCGGATCCGGCCCCTCGGTGGCCGTGCCCGAGCGCACCCGCGCCGGGTGCTCGAGGAACTCGTACAGGTTCGACAGGTACAGGTTGTCCTCGTACATGCCGCCGATGCTGGTCAGCGCCGCCGAGAAGGCCGACTGCCCCTGCTTGAACAGCAGCAGGTACATCGTCATCTCGCCCAGCGTGATGCGCCCGCCGACCGTCGCGATGACGATCCAGGCGTAGGCCCCGTAGAAGGTCGCGGTGCTCAGCAGCCCCAGCAGATACCCCCAGCCGCCGCGCCGCAGGGTGAGCGCGCGATCCTCGGGGTACATGGTGTCGAAGATGGCGCGATAGCGGCCCAGGAACAGCGGCGCCAAGCCGTAGGTCTGCACCTCCTTGGCGTAGTCCTCGCGCGCCAGCAGCACCTCGAGGTAGGCCTGTTGGCGCGTCTCCGGCGAGCGCCAGCGGAACAACCGGAAGGCGTCGCCCGAGAACTTGGCCTCGACGAAGAAGGCGGGCAGACCGGCCACCGCCAGCACCACCACCGCCCAGCCCGAGAACTGCAGCAGCAAGGCGCCGTAGGTCAGCAACGAGATCGCCTGCTGCACCAGGCCGAACACCTTGTTCACCAGGCCCAGCGGCCGGCTGGACGCCTCGCGCCGCGCGCGGGTGAGCTTGTCGTAGAACTCGCTGTCCTCGAACTGCGGCAGGTCGAGCGTGACCGCCTTCTCGAGGATCATCACGTTCACGCGGTGACCGAGCTGGGCGCGCAGCAGCGACTGACACACGCTCAGGCCGCGCTGCGCGCCAGCGAGCGCGGCGACGATGCCCGCCTCGAGGGCGACGTACAGCAGCGCCGCGCGCTGATCCGCCGGATCGCCCGAGCCGGCGGCCAGCACCACGGCGTCCACGATCAGCTTGCCGACGTAGGCGACCGCCGCCGGCAGCACGCCCGCCACCAGCGTCAACAGGCCGAACACCACCGTCAGCCGCGGGCTGGTCTGCCACACCAGCGCGAAGGCGCGCCCGGCGTAGCGGAAGGTGTCCAGCGGCGCCCGCGCGACGTCGGCCTTGGGGGGATCCGGGGGTGGGGTCAAGGGGCCCTCCGTGGGCGTGCGATGCCGGCGACCCGAGGCGCGTCGCCGTGACGGGCGCGTCTCACTGGCCGGTGACCGCTGGCCCCACGCCGGGCCCGCGGCCGCGCCACGGCACATCCGAAGTTTGGCCCGACTGTTGTATAAAGGCCGGCAGACGAGGGCCACGCCCTCGACGCCAGGAGCGCCCGATGGTCGTCCTCACGATGTTGATCTTCGCCCTGCACGCCCCGGTCAACTGCCCGCCCGAGGTGGGCCAGATTCGCTGGGACGGCGTGCAGCACACGCTCACCATCAAGGGCAAGCGCGTCGCCGTGCGCGGCACGGTCTGGGATCGCGACCGCGACGGCAAGCCCAGCCACAAGGACCTGATGCGCATCGACTCGGCCAGCGGCTTCGGCGTCGACGAGCTGTGGATCGAGCTGCGCGGCAACCTGGCCAAGGACATCGCCCGCAGCCTGAAGAGCAAGGGCTCGGCCGGCCAGCGCTGCGAGAGCCGCTTCACCGTCGACGGCGTGCCGAAGGTGGGCACCGCCCGCGCTCTCGCCCGCCTCATCGCGGGCACCGACGGCGGCGGCGGCAAGCTGACCCTCGAGGATCGCGTCCGGGGTGACATGGCCGGCTGGGCCGAGCAGATGTGCGGCGGAAAGACCCACATCGGTGAGGAGCAGCTGGCTCAGGCCCTCGAGGCCCGCGGCAAGCGCGCCCACTCGAAGGCCGGCGCCGGCACCCTGCGCCGCGTCGCCCACCAGGTGGCCGCCGACTACAGCCTGAAGTGCGCTCACCTCGAGGTGGGCAAGGGGCTGACCTTCGATTGAGGTCAAAGGTCCGCGTGGTCGAGCCGCGCCAGCTGCTCCCGTAGGTCCAACGTCTCCTGCTGCCAATAGCGCACCGTGCCGAAGTGCCCGAAGGTGCGCTGGAAGATCGGATCCTCCCAGCGCCGCGCGATCCACGCGGCGTAGTGCACGAAGCGCAGCGCGCGCAGGGGCTCGACCAGCCGCAGCCACTCGTCGGGGAAGTCGCGCTCGGCGCGGTAGCCCTCGAGCAGCACCTGCCGCTGGCGGTCGCCCTCGGCGTCGTAGCTGGGCACCAGCATCCAGACGTCCTGCACCGCGGGGCCGGTCAGCATGTCGTCGAAGTCGAGGAAGACCGGGCCGTCCGGCGTCCACAGCAGGTTGCCCGGGTGGCAGTCGCCGTGGATGCGATGCGTCGGCACGTCGCGGAAGAGCGGCTCGATGCGATCACACAGGGCCTCGACGGTGAACGCGTAGCCGTCGCGCGCGCCGTCGGGCAGCACGCCGTTCTCCAACAGAAACGCGAGGTTGGCCCGACCGTAGGTCGCCGGGGTGAGGATCGGGCGGTGCTCGGCGGTGCCCGCCGCGCCCACGTCGTGCAGCCGCGCCAGGCACTCGCCCACCTGCGCCAGCTGATCGTCGTCGAACTCCTGCGGGATGCGCCCGCGCGTCTTGGGATAGACCGCGTAGAAGATGCCCGCCGCCTCGCCGGTCAGCTCGCCGAGCGTCTCGCCCTCCTCGTCGAGCTCGAGCGGCGCCGCCACCGGCACCTCGGCCTCCTCGAGATCGAGCAGGAAGTCGTGCTCGTCGAGCAGCGCGTCCCGCGACCAGCGCCCCGGCCGGTAGAACTTGCCCACCACGCGGCTGCCGTCATCGAGCTCGAGCTCGTACACGCGGTTCTCGTAGCTGTTGAGCACGACGAAGCGCCCGGTGGTGCGCCGCCCGTCGACCTCCACGGCCGTCGCCACCATCGCCGGATCGAGCGCGTTGAAGCGCCCGGCGAGCGGGTGCTGGCCGAAGGGCGTGTTCAAAGGCGCTTCCCGAGCAGCGCGGCGGCGGCCTTCAGGTCGTTGCCGATCACCATCGCGTCGTCGACGATCAGCACCGGCCGCTTCAGCAGGTTGTTGTGCTCGGCGATCAGCGCCACCGCCTGCGCCTTGTCCGGCGTGGCATCCTTCAGGTTGCGCTCGCGATAGACCGCGTTGCGCGGGTTGAGGAAGGGCTTCACCGGGCGCGCGCCGATCAGCGCGTCCAGCTCGTCGGCGGTCAGCGGCTCGGCGTTGATCTCGCGGCCGTCGTAGTCGACGCCCCAGGCGTCGAGCTGCTTCTTGTACTGGCGGCAGGTGTCGCAGGTCTTCTTCCAAATGAAGCGGGGGCGGGCCATCGGTGTACTCCTCGGCGGTCGAACGGGGCCGACCGTGCCGGATGCCGCGGGGCCTCGCAAGGTCGCTGACAGGTGCCGCCGGCTGTGGTTGGATGGCGGCGGACGTGGGGGTTCGACACATGGGACGGACGAGGCTCGGGGCGCTGGTGCTGGCGCTTTGCCTGACGGGGGCGGCGCACGCGCAGCCCAGCGAAGAGGGCTGGCGGCTGAAGACGGATCTGGCGCTGCGCGCCATCCCGGTGGGTCTCAACGCGATCATCGACGCCGGCTATCGGGTGCCGCTGTCGAGCAGCGAGAACATGCTGCTGCGCAAGACCTACGTCGACGCGGGCCTGACGACGGGGCTCAGCCCGGCCTACCTTTGGGCCGGCGCCTACGTCGAGGCGCTGCCGGTGGCGGTGCTGCAGCTCCGGCTGTCGGCCCAGACCATGCAGTTCTTCGGCACCTTCGGGCACCTGCTGCAGCCCACCGAGCCGGGCGACGACGGCTGGTCGCTCGACGTCATCCGCGATCAGGAGATCACCGACGGCAAGGTGAAGGGCGGCCTGATGCTCGAGGGCCGGGTGACCCCGCGCATCAAGGTGGGCAACTTCGTGGCCTTCGCCGAGGTGCGCTTCCTGCGCTTCCAGATCGACGACCTCGAAGGCGACTGGTACGAGCCCTACTACGACGTGCTGGTGGCGCCGAAGGACAACGTGCTGATCGCGCGGCCGACGGCGGGCTACCTGTTCCTGGCCGAAGATCCCAAGCGCACCTACCTGCTGCTGGGCGCGCGCTTCGAGCGCACGCTGACGCAGGAGACCGAGATCACGCGCGACCTGTTGGCGGCGCTGGCCCTGTGGAAGATCCCCAGCGACTGGTGGTCGGCGGGCGATCCCAAGCTGGCGGTGCTGGCGGGCGCCTGGACGCAGCACCCCAACCGCACCGAGCCCTACATCGCGGCCCAGCTGACGCTGGAGTACGGCGCGCAGTAGGCGCCGTCGAGCCGGCTCTGCTTCAATGGCTGGCATGCGCGTCCGCCCTCGCTGCCCCATCATCCCGCTGCTCCTGCTCGCGCTGGCCTTCGCCGGCTGCGACGACGGGGGCAGCTTGAACGCCCAGCAGCGCGCCGCCGACGCGGCGGCGCCCGACTCGGACGGGGCCGGGCCGGCGGAGGACGCGGGCGCCGATCTGGACGCCGCGCCCACGGACGCCGACCCGCCCGCCGACGACGCCGGACCGACCCGCGACGGCGCGCCGCGGCCGGACGCGGCCGGCGACGCGAGTGACCCCGCCGACGCCCAGCCCGTCGTCGACGCCGCGCCCCGCCCGGATCTGGGCCCCATCCCCGACGGCGGCCCCGCCCCCGAGGCCTTCAGCGGCGGCGACGGCACGATCCTCTTCGTCACCCAGGTGCCCATCGCCGGCTTCAACACGGTCACCAGCACCTTCGCCAACCACCTGCCGGTCACCGTCGCAGCGCCCCGCGGCGGCGACCTGTGGATCCGCTATCCCGACGGCACGCTGCGCAACCTGACCCGCGAGGCCGGCTACGGCCAGGAGGGCGTGCAGACCGACCGCGCCATCGCCGTGCGCGAGCCCAGCGTCCACTGGAGCGGCCAGCGCGCGGTCTTCTCGATGGTGGTCGGCAGCAACCCCGACGGCTTCCACGGCGACTTCCAGTGGCAGCTCTACGAGGTGTGGAATTACGGGCCGGGCGAGCAGCCGGTCATCCGCAAGGTGCGCGGGCAGCCGACCGACTACAACAACGTGTCGCCCACCTACGGCAGCGACGACCGCATCCTGTTCGTCAGCGACCGGCCGCGGGACGGCAGCCGCCACCACTACCCGCTGCGCGACGAGTACGAGGGCGCGCCCACCATCTCGGGCGTCTGGAGCCTGGATCCGATCAGCGGCGACCTGTTCCTGCTGAACCACGCGCCGAGCGGGGTGTTCTCGCCCGTCGTCGACAGCGCCGGCCGCGTGATCTTCGTGCAGTGGGATCACCTGCAGCGCGACCAGCTGACCGAGTCGCCGCAGTTCGGGGCCTTCACCTACGCCGACGAGTCGGCCGAGGCCGCCAAGCTGCCCGAGGCCGCCGCGCTGGAGGTCTTCCCCGAGGCGCGCACCGCGACGGATCCGGCCTTCGACCCCAACCGCCCGATCCTGATCTACAACCAGTTCTTCCTCTGGGAGCTGAACCAGGACGGCACCGCCCACGAGACGCTGAACCACGTCGGGCGGCACGAGTGGGGCGGCAGCTACACGGATCCGACCTTCCTCGATGATCGCTCGCTGACCGACAGCGACCTGCGCCACAGCCGGCACGCCAACACCTACGACGTGTACGGCGGCGGCGGGCTGTTCCACGTCGCCGAGGATCCCACGCAGCCGGGGCGCTTCTACGCGACGG
>JAUHXL010000692.1 GCA_030426945.1 bacterium | reverse complement strand
GCTCCCTTGCACACCAGCTCGGTGACGTCCCGCGCGTGCGAGCCGCCGGGCAGCCGCCCCTCCTGGCGCGCCGTCTCGGCCTCGGCGATGCGGGCGATCCGCCCCATCGTCGCCACCGCCTCGATCGGGTGCTTGCCCACGCTCGTCTCGCCGGACAGCATCACGGCGTCCGTGCCCTCGAAGATCGCGTTGGCCACGTCCGACGTCTCGGCCCGCGTGGGGCGAGGGTTCGAGATCATCGACTCGAGCATCTCGGTCGCCACGATCACCGGCTTGCCCGCCGTTCGGCAGGCCTCGATGATGCGGCGCTGCACCACCGGCACCTCCTCGGCCGGGATCTCGACGCCCAGATCGCCGCGCGCCACCATCACGCCGTCCGACGCCGCGATGATCTCGCCCAGGTTCTTCACCGCGTAGCGCGCCTCGACCTTCGCGATCAGCGCCAGGTTGCCCCCCTCGCGCTCCACGAGCTCGCGCAGCTGCTTGAGATCCTCGGCCTCGCTGACGAAGGACGCCGCGATGAAGTCGGCCTGCTGCCGCACGGCGAAGCGCACGTCGCTGACGTCCTGATCGTCGAGGAACGGGATCGGCAGCCGTACGCCGGGCACGTTGACGCCCTTCTTCGAGCCGAGCTGTCCGCCCTTCAACACGCGGCAGCGCAGGTGGGCGTCGTCGGCGCCGAGCACCTCGAGCTCGATCTGCCCGTCGGCGAGCAGCACCCGCGCGCCCTCGTCGAGCACGCGGTGGAAGGCGCGGAAGTTCACCTGAACGCACTCTTCGGTGGTCAGGCCGTCGCCCCCGCGCACGGCCACGAGGGCGTCGTCGCGGAGCGCCACCGGCGCCTCGACCGCGGTGGTGCGCACCTCGGGCCCCCGGGTGTCGATCAGGATGCCCACGCGATCCGAGATCGTGCGGACGTCGGCGATGATGCCCGCGGCCTCGTCCTGCGACGAGTGGCTCATGTTGATGCGGATCACGTTGCAGCCCGCGTCGAAGAGCGCGCGCAGCCGCTCCGGCGAGCGCGTGGCGGGTCCGATGGTCGCGATGATCTTGGTCTTTCGCACAGTGTGCCCCCCTGGTGGCGCGCGCATTGTAGATCCACCCCCCCGCTGGCACCATGCCGCCCATGCTCATCCTGCTCGGCGCCCTGGCGACGCGCTTCCTCCAGACCGCCGCGGCGGCGGCGGGGGCGACGGCGGCCCTGCTGACGGTGGCCGCGCTGGCCGACGGCGGCTGGCCCTCGGCCGACCGGCTGGGGAGCGTGGCGCTGCCCACGGGGGCCTACGTGGGCGCCGCCTGGACGCTGGCCGCCTGGCGCGGCGAGGGCGGCGACGTGGCTCTGGCCGCCCTCGGCCGACCGATCGGCTGGTCACTGCTGCCGCCGGCCGCGCTGGGCGCCGCGCTGTTGCTGCTGGCGCCGGGCGCCGCGCCGGCCGCCGCGGGCCCGCGCCTGACGGTGCACGCCGATCACCTGCGCGTGGAGGGGCCAGGCGGGCTCGAGGTGCGCTGGGACGCGGCGGGGGCGGTGCGCAGCGACACGGGCGCGCGCCACGCCCACCTGCCCCGCCCGACCCCGCTGCCCGACGAACCACCGCGCCAGCCCCGCCCCTGGCCGGTCGTGGCGCGGGTGGCGCTGCTGTTCGGGCTCCTCGGCGGCCTGGCGCGCGTCGCGACGGCGCCCGGGCTGCCGCTCACCGTCGGCGCCGCCGGGCTGGCCGCCGCCCTGGGCCACTGGGCCGGACGCCTCGCTTGATCCGGCCGCCCCTGGTCACCCGCGACTTCCTCCTGCTGGTCGGCGGCCACTTCCTCCAGGCGCTCGGCTTCTCGTCGATGGTGCTGCTGCCGGTCTACGTCGCCTACCTGGGCGCGAGCCGCGCCGAGATCGGCGCGATCATGGCCGTCGCCTCGATCGGCGGCCTGGTGCTGCGCCCGCTGGCCGGCTGGGCGCTCGACGCGATCGGCCGCCGCCCGACCGTCGTCGGCGGCACCGTGATGCTGGCCGTCGGCATGGCGCTCATCGGCCTGGTGGACCGCGTCGGCCCACTGATCTACGTCGCGCGCGTGGCCATGGGCATCGGCGCCGGCACGCTGTTCACCGCCTACTTCACCTTCGCCGCCGATCTCATCCCCGCCGCGCGCCGCACTGAAGGCATCGCCCTCTTCGGCGTGTCGGGCCTCGTGCCGCTGGTCATCAACCCGGTCGCCGACGGCCTGGGCGTCTCGGCCCCCGACCTGCGCTGGTTCTTCGTCGGGGTCGGCGGCGTGGTGCTGCTGTCGCTGGGGTTCGTGCTGGCCCTGCGCGAGCCCGCCCTCGACCGCGCGGCGCGCCCGCGAGGCCTGCGCAGCGTCCAGACCGCGCTGGTGCGCCGCTCCCTGGCGCCGGTCTGGTTCGCCACGGTCGTCTTCGCCGGCCTGGTCGCGCTGTACATGGCCTTCTCGGTCGTCGTCGCCGCCGCGCGCGGCATCGAAGATCCGGCGAGCATGTGGTTCACCTACGCCGCCGGCGCGGCCGGCGTCCGCCTCTTCGGCGGGCGGCTGCCCGAGCGGCTCGGCCCGCGCAACCTGGTCGCCCCGGCGCTGGCCTGCTACGCCGGCGCCCTGCTGGTGGCCGCCGGCGCGGAGGACCGCGGGGCGCTGCTGGCGTCCGGCCTGCTGGCCGGCGTCGGGCACGGCTACTGCTTCCCGGTGCTGACCGCGCAGGTGGTCGATCGGGTGCACCCGGCGCTGCGCGGCTCGGGCCTCGCGATGTTCACTGCCCTCTGGGAGGCGAGCGGCCTGGCCCTCACCCCCCTCTTCGGAGCGCTGGCCGACGTGACCGACGACGCGACCATGTTCGCCGCTGCGGCGCTCTTCGCCCTGTTGGGCCTCGCGACCTGGGCCGCGCTGGAGCACGGCCTCACGCGCGCCCTCAGCGACCTCCCCGCCGCATCGAACGACCCGACCGGGGGCGCCCCATGACGCCGGCGGACACGGGGACGGCGTTCTTGACACCCGTGATCGGTCGCGACTACATACCGGGTGGTTTTTCCCCCTCCGACGACTGAGGAGACGTATGTTCGCGGTCATCATCCACGAGAAGGGTGGCCAGCCCCGCCGACAGGAGTTCGCGAAGAGCGAGGTCACGATCGGGCGGGTGCAGGGCAACGACATCATCCTGCCCAAGCAGAACGTCTCCAAGCGGCACAGCCGGATCGTCGTCAAGGACGGGAAGTTCATCATCGTCGATCTGAAGTCGACGAACGGCACCTACGTGAACGGCCGCAAGATCGCCTCGCCGATGGTGATCAAGCAGTCGGACAAGATCTACATCGGGGATTTCATCCTGTCGGTCGAGGCGCTCGACGGCGCCGAGGCTTCCGCGCCGGAGCCCATGGCG
>JAUHXL010000691.1 GCA_030426945.1 bacterium | reverse complement strand
GCCGCGCCGGCCGCGCCGTCTTCGTCAACTTCACGGCGGCCTGGTGCATCAGCTGCCAGGTCAACGAGCGCGTCGTCTTCCGCGACGACGCCGTGCGCGCCGCCTTCCGCGACGCCGACGTCGTCGCCCTGAAGGCCGACTGGACGCACCGCGACGCCACCATCGCCGACGCCCTGGCCGAGCACGGCCGCGAGGGCGTGCCCCTTTACCTGTACTATCCGCCGGATCCCACGGCACCCGCCCAGGTGCTGCCCCCGGTGCTGACCCCGTCGATGGTGCGCGACGCCATCGCCGGCCGCTGAATCGTCCCCCGAAGGAGGTCTCATGCGCCTGTCGAAGATCGTCCCGTTCGCCCTGGCCCTGGTGGGCACCCTGGCCCTCGCGCTGCCCGCGTCGGCGCTCGAGGTGGGCAAGCCCGCGCCCGCGTTCGATGGCACCGACAGCCACGGCAAGAAGCACACGCTGGCCGACTACAAGGGCAAGTGGCTGGTGCTCGAGTGGCTGAACCACGGCTGCCCGTACGTGCGTAAGCACTACGACGCGAAGAACATGCAGGCGCTGCAGGCCAAGTGGACCGACAAGGGCGTCGCCTGGCTGTCGGTCATCTCGTCCGCCGAGGGCAAGCAGGGCTACTCGACGCCCGACAAGGCCAACGCGGACGTGAAGGAGAACGCCGCCAAGCCGACCGCCGTGCTGCTCGACCCCAAGGGTGTCATCGGCAAGGCCTACGACGCGAAGACCACGCCGCACATGGTCATCATCAACCCCGAAGGCGTGGTGGTGTACGACGGCGCCATCGACTCCATCCGCTCGGCCGACCAGGACGACATCGCCAAGGCGACGCCCTACGTGGACAAGGCCCTCGAGGCGGGGATGGCGGGCAAGCCCATCGACCCGAGCCAGACCACCCCCTACGGCTGCAGCGTGAAGTACCCATGAGCGCCCGTGAGAGACTGGCGCAGCAGCACGCCGTGACCCAGCCCAGCCCGCCCTTCGAGGCGTGCGACGGCCGCGCGATCGTGCACCAGGTGCCCGTCTGGAAGGACAACCTGGTCTGGATCCTCGTGTGCGCCCGCACCGGCGAGGCGGCCATCGTCGACGGCCCCGAAGCCGGCCCCGTGCTGGACTACTGCGCCGCGCACGCCCTGCACCCGACGACCATCCTGAACACCCACACCCACCACGATCACATCGGCATCAACCGCGACCTCGCCAAACGCGGCACGCTGAGCGACTACCGCGTCGTCGGCCCCGCCCGCGCCGCCAAGGACGTGCCCGGCCTGACCGAGGCCGTCGACGAGGGCGACACCGTCACCGTCGGCGATCTGAGGCTCGGAGTGATGCGCACCGAGGGCCACATCGACGGCCACGTCTCGTACGTCACCGGCGACCTGCTCTTCTGCGGCGACACCCTCTTCGCCGGCGGCTGCGGCTACCTGTTCGACGGCCCGCCCGCGAAGATGCACGACAGCCTCACCCGCCTCGCCGCGCTGCCCCCCGAGACGAAGGTGTGCTGCGCCCACGAGTACACCGAAGACAACCTGCAGTTCGCCTGGAGCGTCGACAGCCAGAACGCAGCGTTGGCCGAGCGCATCCGCCACGTGCGCGCGGTCCGCGCCGAAGGCAAGTGCACGCTGCCGTCCACGATCGGTCTGGAGCGTTCGACCAACCCCTTCTTGCGCGTGGGCGCCGCGGCGGTGAAGGCCGCCGTCGCCGCGGCCTGGCCGGACCGCAAGCTGGAGGACGAAGCCGCGGTGTTCGCCGCGGCGCGGGCGTTGAAGGATCGGAAGGACTACAAGTCGCTGCCCGCCGACGCCCTGCCGAGCTGAGCGTTCCAGCCAGCGCAGCCCCCCGTCGCCGTCCACGCCACATCGCCCCACCTGCCGCAGCGCCCCCGTTGCCGTCTACGCCACAGCGTGCCAACCGCCGCCGCGCCACCCGTCGCCGTCGCCGTTGACGTCGCCGTCGCCGTCGCCGAAGAACGCAGGAGCAGGGGCCGACGGACTGAGCCATCCCGACGCGGGCTGAAACGCAACGCTCATCGCACCCTTCCAATCACCGCAACGTTCAGGCCAACCCAAACGCCGAGTTCGGACGCGCTGCGGCTCACCCGCCGCGCTGACCGCAACGCTTCTCGGCGACGGCGACGACGACGGCAACGGCAACGGCAACGCGGTCTCGAGACGCCTTCGTTCGCCAGGAGACCTCGGCCCGCCGCGGAACGGCGGCGATCCGAACGCTCCCCCGTGACGCCGTCGAGCTTCGGGCGGTCAACGCGCCTCCGTACGTCGCGACAGCGCCCCATTCGACGGTGGGTGTGGCGCGCCCCGCCCAGTGCCCATCGGCCGCCAAACACGCCGGCCCCGGTTGCGCCACACCCGCACGTCGGCCATTCTCACCGCATGCACGACCATGTGCCCCGCGACACCGACCTCGAAGCGCACCGAGTCCAGATGCGCATCCTGCGCGGCTTCGGCATCGAGAAGCGGGCACAGATGACGTTCGCGATGAGCGCCGCCGCGATGCAGCGTGCGCGCGCTGCGCTGCGGGCGCGCCAGCCGGGCGCCAGCGAGCAAGAGATTCGGCTGCGACTCATCGAGCTCAACTACGGCCCCGATCTGGCTGCCCGCGTGCGCGCCCGCCTCGAGGGCCGCGGTTGATCGACGACGAGCTCCTGAGCGCGATGACGCCCGTCGTCGAGGCCCTCGAGAGGCTCGGGGTCGACGTGCAGGTGGGCGGATCGGTGGCCAGCTCGGTGCTCGGTGTCCCGCGCACGACGCTCGACGCCGATCTGGTCGCCGACTTGGGATTCGAACACGTCGAGCGTCTGGCCCAGATGCTCGACGCGGACTACTACGCCGACGCCGACATGATGCGCGAGGCGGTCCGCAGGCGCACCTCGTTCAACCTGGTGCACTACGCGACCGCGTGGAAGATCGACGTCTTCGTCCTGAAGCGCACGCCCTTCGGGCAAGCGTCGTTCCATCGCCGCGCCGACCTTGCGATCGTCCCGGGCGGTCGCTCGTTCTCGATGTCCACGGCCGAGGACATCATCCTGCACAAGCTGACCTGGTACCGAGCCGGCGGCGAGGTGGCCGAGCGGCAGTGGCGCGACGTCGTCGGCGTGGTCGAGGTCCACGGTGAAGCATTGGACCTGGACTACTTGCGGCGGTGGGCGGCGAACCTGGGCGTCGCTGATCTGCTGGACCGAGCGCTTCGAGCGTAGCGCTGGCGCGCAACGGCTGGACGCTGCCGAGTCGCGCGCCGCTCTGGAACGCCTTCAACCGAGCCCCACGCGTCCGTCAGTCCGTCACCGGGGACTTCCAGGCGCCTCGCTCGCGGTCCAGGTACCGCGCTCCGCCGCCCTCGGCCTCCCAGCAC
>JAUHXL010000100.1 GCA_030426945.1 bacterium | reverse complement strand
CCCGGGGACGACGCGCGCTTCAGCATCTCCTCGTCGGAGACGCCCTTCAGCGGCTCGGGATCCTCGGCGCCGCTGCCGGGCCAGTTGCCATCCTCGGCCGTGCCCCAGGGCAGCCGCTCGTACAGCGAGTGGTAGCCCGCGAGCGGGTTGTCGCGCTCGCCCCCGGGCATGCTGTCGACATCGACCACCGCGGGCGGCTCGGACGGTACCCGCGGCGTGGCGATGGTCGGCGCGGCCGGCGGAGCAGGCGCCGACGGCTTGAGATCCGCGGCGCGCGGCAGCGCGCTGGGCACCGCGGGGGCGCCGGCGCCGCCGCCGAGGAGGCCCTGCGCCACCTTGGCCGTGTCTTCGGCGCTGGGCTCCGTCTCACACCCACCGAGCAGCACGACGGCGACGATCGCTCCACCGAGGACCGTACCCAGGGTCATTCGTCGTCCCATCAGATTGCCCCCCATCATCGCGACCTGCAGCAGTAGGCGCCGCGGTAGTTACCCGCGTTCGCGGAACCATCGTGGTTGTACCAGTGGGGGCTGTGATTGAAGGTATGGTTGAAGTAAACGCCGCAATCGTCCCCACACTTCTCCGAGTACCAGAACGCGTTGCCGAACCACCCGAGCCAACCGCGGATCGCCGCGATCTCGGCGTCCGTGCACATGTGGCCGCCGAGCTGAGCCCGGCACCAGTGGTCACCGACGCCCCAGTTGTGGGACGCGCGCTGGTTGTTGTAGAAGCAGGTGTCCCCGTAGGCGCTCCAGCCGCCCGGACACGCCGAGTTGCCCGCCGCGGGCGCCGAAGCGCTGACCACGTTGCCCCGGATGTTGCGCGCGTAGATGTCGCGCACGTACAGATCCTGCGTCGCGTAGCTGCTGCTCGGCTGCCCGATGTAGACCCGCCCCGACGCCGCGCCCAGCTGCAGGTACGAGTCCTCGCTGTAGATGCCCGGGTAGTTCCAGACCATGCCCACCCGGATGCGGCCGTTCGTGTAGGCGTCCGTGAACATGTTGCGCCCGCGGTTGCCCTGGATGTACGTGCGCTGGTTCGACCCGAAGTAGGCGGTGCGGTAGGTGTACAGGTCGCTCGACACCAGCAGGTTCTGGTTCTGGCTGCCCCAGCGGCCCACGTACGTGTTGCCGCTCGCGCCGCCGAGCTGCAGGTGCGAGTTCTCGGAGTAGACGCCCGGGTAGTTCCAGACCAGGCCGATGCGGGTGTAGGCGTTGGTGTTGCGGTCCGTGAACCGGTTGTAGCCCAGGTTGCCTTGGATGTGCGTGCGGTCGTTGCTGCCGAAGTACGACGTACCGCGGTGGTAGGCGGTGGTCCGCGAGATCGTGGCGCCGTTGATGTCGATCTGGCCGCGCAGCCACAGGTTCGGGCCGTTGAGCTCCATCGCGTTCGTCTGGCTGCCCGGCGTGCCGTAGTACCAGCGGTGGATCGCCGACGAGTTGTAGCGCAGCGTGCTGCTCTCGATGCCCAGCGAGTAGTACTCCTGGAACAGCCGCAGCTTGTGCTGCGCCGTCCGGTCGTTCGCCGTCTCGGGCATGTTGATGTAGGTGCGGCCGATGTGGACGGTGTCCTCGAGCCAGCCGTTGCGGTTGCCGTCCGAGCGGCGGCCCACATAGATGTTGTCGTCGATGTAGGCGTTGCCGCCGGTGTACAGGTGGCGCCCGGCCCGCACGTCCTGGGTGGCCCGCGCGTCCTCACCCGCGCTGATGCGGCCGGTGGCGCTGATGTTGCCGTTCACCGACAGCGACCGGATCGACATCGCCCCGTCGACGGTCAGGTTGCGGCGCACCCGAAGGTCGCGCCGGATGTCGCTGTCCACCAGCACCGTCTGCGAGCCCCGCACCAGCTGGTTGCGGCCCACGTTCAGGTCGGTGTCGATGTTCGCGGTGCCGTCGACCTCCAGGTTGCCCCGGCCGTCGATGGTGCTGTCGACGCGCCAGGTGCCGGTCGCGCGGCCGTTGCCCACCACCGTGGTGCCGCCGCTGCCGCCCTCGAGCGCGATGCCCCCGCTGCCGCGCAGCACGAGGTTGTCGTTGCTGTCGTTCTGGACGCCGATCTCGAAGATCGTGTTGGCGCCGCCCTCGCTGCGGTAGCGGATGTAGGCGGTGTCGCTGCTGCCGCCGTAGCGGTTGTCCTGGAAGGTGAAGCCGATCGGGTTGGTGCCCGGACCCGCGATGCGCGTCATCGCGTTGCTGTACAGCTCGATCTCGTCGGTCGAGTCGTTGACCGCCGCGATCTGCAGCCGGGTGTTGCCGCTCGCGCCGTCCTGGATGTGGCGAATCCAGGCGCTGTCGCCCCCGCCGAAGCGCGCCGGAAAGTCGAAGCCCACCGGGTTGGTGCCCGGGCCGTTCATGCGCACCAGGCCGCCCGAGTACAGCTCGATCTCGTCGTTGGTGTCGTTCGAGATACCGATCTGCAGCACGTAGTTCGAGCCGCTCTGGCTGTAGTAGCGAATCCAGGCGTCGTCACCGCCGCCCCGGTCGGGGAAGACGATGCCGTTGTTACCGCTGCCATACGACGCGAGCACCGGCTTGTAGCCGCCGCCCGCGTCCACGCAGCCGATGCAGGTGCCCTGCACCACCAGGTTGCGGCTGACCACCAGGTCGCCGTTGCCGGCGATGGTGACGCCGCCCGACGCGTTGAGCACCAGGTCGTCGTCGCTGTCGTTGCCGGTCGCGATCTCGAGCCGCGTGTTGGTGCCATTCTCGCTCGAGTACCGGATGAAGGCGGTGTCACCGCCGCCCCAACGGTTGACGAGGTCGATGCCGACCGGCGCCTGCCCCGGGCCGCTGATGGCCACCCGTCCCGCGGCGTAGAGCTCGATCTCGTCGTCGCCGTCGTTCACGTTGCCGATCTGCAGCTTGGTGTTGGTGCCGCCCTCGGTGAGGTGACGAATCCAGGCCACGTCGCCGCTGCCCGCGCCGTTCTCGGGCCACTCGAGGCCGTTGTTCAGCGCCGGGCGGATGGTGCCGTTGAAGATCGCCGTGTTCTGCACGGTGAGGTAGCGGCGCACGCGCAGATCGCCCGAGCCGGCGATGGCGACGCCGCCCGTCGCGTTCAGGCGGATCTCGTCGTTGCCGTCGTTGGTGATGCCGATCTCGAGCGCGCTGTTCTCGCCGCTGTCGCTGACGTAGCGCATCCAGGCGATGTCGCCGCTGCCGCCGAAGGGGTTGCCGGGCCAGATGATGCCGTTGTTGCCGGCGCCGGCGGTGGGCTGGATGTAGCCCCCGCCCATGGTGAGGCCGGCGTTGATCAGCGCCGGGCCGTTCACGCGCATCGCGCCGTTGCGGATCTCGAAGTCCGTGACGCCGCCGCTGTACCAGGCCGCCACGCCGCCCCCGCTCGAGGCGTCCTCGAGGAACATGGTGCGCGAGCCGTCGAAGCGCCAGGCCGCGTGCTTGGTGCCGAAGTTGAGGAACTGCATGCCGCTCTGGCCGGTGTTGCCCACCCGCGTCAGCTCGCCGCGGGCCCAGAACTGGCTGTTGATGTCGGCGACGGCGTCGCGCGCCAGATCGCGCCGCAGGAACGAGCCGGCCTGGAGGCCGTCGACCGTGTCGGCGTCGACGCCCGAGCCCGCGCCGTCCACCTGCAGCAGCTTCGCCAGCACCTGGAGGGGGGTGTCGGGGCTGCCCTGGGCGCCCTGCGCGCCCTGCGCGCCCTGGGCGCCGGTGGCGCCCTGCGGACCGCGCGGGCCCTGCGGACCGGCGGGCCCGCGATCACCCTGCGGACCCTGCGGGCCTTGCGGGCCGATGACCCCCTGGGGACCACGGGGCCCCTCGGGCCCCACGGGGCCGCGCAGGCCGGTGGGATCGCCCACCCACTGGCCGCGATCGTTGATGACGAGCTGCCCGTCGATCTCCACCTCGGCGGCGTCGATCGTGCGCCCCGGTACGAGATCCGAGGCGACCAGCGCGAAGGGCACGGCCGCGAAGCGCGTGCGCGGCGTGAGGTCGGCCCCGCCGTTGATCGAGATGCCCATCCAGGGCGCCTGCGACACGACGGACGCCGTCACCGGCGTCCGCGAGCCGAGCAGCACGCTGTAGTAGCCCTCGAAGAGCTCGACGTCCTGATGGGTCTCGGTCCACGTGGCCGCGCCGCCTTGGTCCCCCGCGTAGAGCGAGAACTTGAGCGTCACCGGCCCGTCGACGGGGAAGCCGTCGTCGTCCAGGATCAAGCCCTCGTGGTGGATGACGTTCGGCACCTGCGCCGACGCAGCCGTCACGAAGACGGCGAGCGCCAGCCCCGCGGCTGCGAGCGCGGCCAGACTCCGGTTCAACATCGGTCCCCCCTCGTCCGCCACGGCGCCTGCACGCCGCGGCTCGTTGCACCCTATCAGAACGATCCGGTCCGATGCAGATCAAATTTTGAACGACGGAGAGCGCGGACGGCCGGCTTGCTCCGGTCTGGCGTTGCCCCGATACTCGCTGGGTATCCGAGTCCGATTGCCGGGGGGGACGCCGCTCATGGACAGGTGGGTCAACAGGTCGCTCTACGCGCTGCTGAGCGCGCTGCTGATGCTCGGGGGCTGCGACGACGGCGACGGGGGCGGCGGCGGGGGCGGCGCCGGCGGCGAGGCCGACGCCGAGGTGCCCCTGTGCGTCACCTTCGACAACTGCGCCGCGGACCAGATCTGTCGCGCGGGGATCTGTCAGGCCTTGGAGGCGGGCGACTGTCGGTCGTCCGCCGATTGCAGCGGCGCGCAGACCTGCGACACGAACAGCGCCTTCTGCATCGAGCCCGTCGAGTGCACCGCCGACGCGGACTGCATCGGTGATCGCTACTGCGATGACCGCGCCTGCGTGGATCCGTGCGCCGGCGACGCGAACTGCCCCGACGGGCGGGCCTGCGGCGCGGACGGCCGCTGCGAGGGCGCCCAGGTGGGCTGCACCAACGACGACGAGTGCGGGGCGGGCCAGCGGTGCGTCGCCGGTGCCTGCGAGGCCAGCGCCGACTGCGACGACGCGACGCCCTGCCCCGGCGAGCAGGCCTGCCTCGACGGCAGCTGCGCGGAGGCGGAGCCCTGCGCCACCGACGCCGGCTGCTTCGCGGGGCGCGTGTGCATCGATGATCGCTGCGCCGACGGCTGCGACCCCGCCAACGACACCTGCCCGGGCAACCAGCGCTGCGGCGACGACCTGCGCTGCGCCCAGGTCACCTGCATGACCGCGATGGACTGCCCCGCCGACTGGAGCTGTCAGGGTGCCGTGTGCCTGCCGCCCGACGGGGGGGAGTGCACCGGCGACGTCGACTGCCCCGGGCAGCAGCGCTGCGACGCGGCCAGCCGCGAGTGCGTCGAGCCCGCGGTCTGCGCCGTCGACGTCGACTGCGTCGGCGAGCGGGTGTGTCGGGCGATGTTCTGCGTCGATCCCTGCACCGACGACGCGATGTGCGGCGAGGGCGCCGCCTGCCGCGACGGGGCGTGCGAGCCGGTCGCCGGGCCCGAGGTCTGCGTGGGCGACGACGACTGCGTCGCCCCCCTGGCCTGCGTCATGGGCGAGTGCCGCCCCGGCGGCGGCGGCGAGTGCGAGGACGACGCGGGCTGCCCCGGATCGCAGGTGTGCGATCTGGGCATCTGCATGGAGTCGGGGCTCTGCTCCGATGATCCCGACTGCCTGATGGGCCGCGTGTGCGACAGCACGGTGTGCGTGCCTGCCTGCCAGGACAACGGCGACTGCCCGGGCATCCAGATCTGCAACGCCGGCCACTGCGAGCTGCCCATGCAGATGGGCGGGGAGTGCGAAGAGGACGCCGACTGCCCCGGCGCCCAGACCTGCAGCGGCGGCGGCGTCTGCGACGAGCCGCTCATCTGCGCCGACAACATCGACTGCCTCGGGCAGCGCCTCTGCGACGGCGGGCTGTGCGTCAACCCCTGCCAGGGCGACGAGGAGTGCGGTGCCGGTGAGGCGTGCATCGCCGGCCTGTGCATCGACCAGGAGGGCTGCGTCGAGGACGACGAGTGCGAGGGCGGCCAGGTGTGCGACGACGAGACCGGCCTGTGCGCCGAGCCCGCGGTCTGCGGCGGCGACCAGGACTGCTTCGCCGATCGCATCTGCGAGGAGGAGGCCTGCCAGGACCCCTGCCGCGACGACAGCGCCTGCGGCGAGGACGAGGTGTGCCAGGTGGGTCGCTGCCAGCCCGCGCCCAACTGCGAGAGCGACGACGCCTGCGTGGGCAACCAGATCTGCGACGGCGGGTTCTGCATCGAGCCCTTCTTCTGCCTCGCCGACGAGGACTGCTTCGGCACGCGCATCTGCGAGGGCGGCACCTGCCTCGACGGCTGCGGCGACGACACCGACTGCGGGGAGGGCTTCGTCTGCCGCGAAGGCGGGCGCTGCGAGGATCCGGACATCTCGGAGCCCGACTGCTTCTTCGACGCCGACTGCGACGCGGGCCTCGAGTGCATCGACGGGCTCTGCGTCGAGCCCGAGCCCGTCGCCTGCGTGGACGACTTCGGCTGCCCCGCCGACGAGGTGTGCGCCAACGGCTTCTGCGCCCCGCGCGACGCGGGCTGCTTCGAGGACGCCGACTGCGGCGCGAACGAGGTGTGCCTGTTCGCCGAGTGCGTGCCGGCGATGATGGGGTGCGCCGACGACGCGGACTGCCCCGGCACGCAGCTCTGCGCGGGCAACGTCTGCATCGAGTCGGGCTTCTGCCAGGCGGATCTCGACTGCCTCGGCGACCGCATCTGCGTGGCCCAGTTCTGCACGGAGCCCTGCGCCGTCGACGGCGACTGCGAGGACGGCGAGGTGTGCGGCGATGACGGTCGCTGCGGGCCCGATCAGGGCGTGCTGTGCAACGAGCGGGCGGCCTGCCCGCCGGGTCAGCCCTGCGTCCTGGGCGTGTGCGGCGAGCAGGGCTTCTGCGCCGACGCGATGGACTGCCGCACCGGGCGCGTGTGCGTCAACGGCCAGTGCGGCGACGGCTGCGCGCAGGACGGCGACTGCCCCTTCGGCCAGGTGTGTCGGATGCAGCTCTGCGTCGAGGACGCCGGCGGCGGGTGCCGGAACGACGACGGCTGCCCCGGCAACCAGACCTGCGACGTGGCGTCGGGTGAGTGCCTGGAGCCGGCGGTCTGCGCGGACGACGGCGACTGCTTCCAGGGGCGCGTGTGCGACTTCGGGCTGTGCACCGACGGCTGCGCCGTCAACGGCGACTGCGGCGAGGGGCTGGTGTGCAGCGAGGGCCTGTGCGTCTTCGGCCGGGGCTGCCTGAGCGCCGACGACTGCAACCCCGGCGAGGTGTGCACCGACTCGATCTGCAGCCTGCCGCCCGAGGACTGCGTCGTGGACGACGACTGCTTCGGCGGGCTGGTGTGCCGCAACGGGGCGTGCGTGCTCGTCGACGCGTGCGCGGACGACGCCGAGTGCGACCCCGGTCGGATCTGCGACGCCGCGACCGAGATCTGCGTGCCCGGCTGCCGCGCCGACGGGGACTGCGCCGGCGCCCAGACCTGCGTGGCGACCCAGTGCACCGAGCCGCTGGAGTGCAACGGCGACATCGACTGCCTCGGCGACCGCGTCTGCACGGCGGGCGTGTGCAACGAGCCCGGCCTGCCTTGCCAGATGGACAACGACTGCGGCCTGGCCGAGGAGTGCGTCGCCGGGCGGTGCCGCCTCCAGGCGGGGGGCTGCTTCGTGGCCGAGGATTGCGCCCCGGGCCAGATCTGCGACGCGGGCATGTGCATGGACGCGACCTGCATGGCCGACATCGACTGTGGCCCCGAGGCCCGCTGCGTCGACTCGGCGTGCATCAGCCGGGCCTGCGCCGACGCGCCGGTGCTGCCCGCTGGCGTGCCGACCGCGGGCGCCCTGGCCAACCGGGGGGCGCCGTTCCGCTACGACTGCCCGGCCACGCCCAACGTCTTCCCGGCCGACGCCGCGGTCTTCCGCGTCGACCTCGCCGCACCGGACGATGTGAGCTTCGCCGTGCAGGGCATCGACGCGTTCCTCTACGTGCTCAACAGCTGCGGCACCACGGCCCCGGACGTCGCGCCGATCGTCGAGGCCTGCGGCAACAACGTCGGCCAGGTGGCGCTGGCCGCCGGCACCTACTACGTCGTCGTCGAGGCCGTCGGCGGCGGCGGCGGCAACTTCACCATCACCCGCCAGTAGGATCCTGCGGCGCGTCTGCACGCGGACCGCCGCTTGGCGTAGTATCGCCGGCGTGGACTGGCCCTTCTCCCCCGCCGAGCGCGCGCACACCGACGCGCCCTCCTCGACCCCGCCCTGCCCGGACGCCGACGCGCTGCGCCGCGCCCTGCTGCGCCGGGCGCCGGTGCATCTGGGCTGGGTGCGCGCCGCCGAGGGGGTGCGGCGGCTGGCCGAGGAGCTGCACCCCGCCGACTGGCCCCGGCTTGCCGTGGCGTGGCAGCCGACGCCCGAGGCGCTGCAGGCGGCGCTCGACCGCGCGGCGGCCGGGGCCCTGCCCGGCGCGCGCGGCCTGACCGATCTGCTGCGGGCGCGCGAGCGGCGCGTCTGCGTCGAGCTCGCGATGCCCGAGGCGCCGATCGACCTGCGCTCGCTCGAGGCCCACCTCGCGCGCGTGTGGCGCCCGTTGGGCGCGGGGGGCGGGCCCCTGCGCGTGTTGGTCCTGTGCGTGGCGCCGCCCGCGCCGCGGGAGGCCGGGGGGCTGCTGACGCGCCGCACCCGGCGGCGCGCGTGGGCCCGGGTGGCGCGCCGCGTCGCGGGTCTGGGCGAGGCGGCGGTCGTCGGCTTCGTGGTGGAGGCACAATGAGCGACTTCGATCGCGTCGCGCCCGGCGTCGTCGCCGCGGCGGCGCGCGTGCAGCTGCCCCCGAAGGCGCCGCGCCTGGGCTTCGAGGGGCCCTACCTGATGAGCCCCGCGCTGGCCGAGGCGGTCAACGTGGCCCTGCACCTCGACCGCCCCCTGCTGGTGACGGGCGAGCCGGGCACGGGCAAGACCGCCCTCGCGTGGGGCGTGGCCGCGCAGCTCGGCTGCGACGAGGTGCTCGAGTACCGCGTGCGCTCGACCTCGAGCGCGCAGTCGCTGCTCTACGAGATCGACCACCTGCGGCGCCTGCACGACGCCAACCGCGGCACCCACGAGACGCTGCCCTACCAGACCTACCTGCGCTGGGGGCCCCTGGGCCGCGCCATCCGGTCGAGCCGCACCGAGGTCGTCCTCGTCGACGAGATCGACAAGGCGCCGCGCGACTTCCCCAACGACCTGCTCAACGAGCTCGACCGCATGACCTTCTGGGTGCCCGAGCTCAAGCGCGCCTTCCACGCCCAGGCGCGCCACGCCGTGATCGTCACGAGCAACGGGGAGCGCCCCCTGCCGGCGGCCTTCCTGCGCCGCTGCGTGCACCACCACCTCGCGTTCCCCGACGCCGAGACGCTGGCCGAGCTGGTGCGCCTGCACACCCGCGAGCTGCCTCTGGCCGAGGGGCTGATCGAGCGCGCGGTGGAGCGCCTGATCGCCTTGCGCGAGGTGTCGGGCCTGGCCGCGCCCCCGGCCACGGACGCCCTGCTCGCGTGGGTGCGGGTGCTGGCCGCGCTGGGCGTGCAGGCCGACGATCTGAAGGCCGGCGCGCCGCCCGGCGCCCTGCCCGCGCTGGGCGTGCTGCTGAAGACCCCGGCGGACCGCGCCCTGGTCGCCGGCGGCCCCAGCCAGTGAGCGCCCCGTGGCGCTGATCGACGGCGTGGAGCCGCTGCTCGGCGCGCTGCACGCCGCCGGCCTGGCCGTGGGCGTGGACGACGCCATCGCCGTGCGGCGCCTCCTGTGCGTCGAGAGCGACTGGAGCCTGCCGCGCCTGAGGCTGCGGCTGCAGGCGTTGCTCTGCCGCGACGCCCACGACCGCCACGTCTTCGCCTCGGTCTTCGAGGCGCTGGAGGCGGGCCGACCCACGCGCCCCCCGCCGCCCGGCCCGGTCGCCTTCGCCCCGGCGCCCTCCCCCGACTGGCTCGCCGACGCGGCGACGGCGGCGCGCTGGGCGGCGGACCGCGATCCTCCGCCGGAGGGGCCCACGCTCGATCCGGTGGCCACCGCGCGCGCCACCGCCGCGGCGGCGGGCGCGGTCGTCCTGCGGCATCGCCCGCCGCCCACCCCGCACGCCACGCTGTGGCTGGTGGACCACGATCCGGGCGGGCTGGGCGCCGCCTACGCGGTGGAGGCGGTGGCCGCGGCCCTCGCGCGCGCCGGCGCCGCGCCGACCGTCCTGCGCTTCCGCCGCGCGCCCTGGGTGTGCGTCGATGCGGCCCGCCCGCAGCAGCCGGTGACCTTGGGCGACCTCGCCCACCGCCCCTGGTCCGAGGTGCGCGTGGTGAGCGATCTGCACGCCGCCGAGACCACGCAGGGGACGCTGGCCCCGTGGATCGAGCACCTGCGGACGCTGCGGGCGCGCGCGCTGGTGCCCCCGCCCGGCCCGAGCCACGCCGCCCGCCGCGTGGCCGAGGCCGGGGTGCCGGTCGACGCGGTCCGGCTGGACGCGCTGGTGCCCGAAGCCGGCGCGCCCGATCCGGCGCGCGTCGTCGAGATCGCGCGGGCGACGGCCCTGCTGCCGCGCGTGACGCCCGCGACCGTGGCCTGGCTGGCCGAGCGCTTCTTCCCCGACGCGACCCCGGCCGATCGGTTCGCGGCGCTCTGCTTCCCCTGGGTCGGGCGGGGTCCGACGCCTGCGCTGCGCGCCGCGCTGGGTGAAGCGCTCTGCCGCCTGCACCCCCAGCGCGCCGAGCGCGTGGCGCAGGTCATCGCCGCGGCCTGATCCACCGGCGACGCGACGTGGCCTCGCCGCGCCCGATGGGGCACGATGCGGCCGTGCCCGATCTCCCGCCGAGCTGGTGGTACGCCGCCCTCACCCTGGACGTGCTGGTCATCGGCCGCGCGCTGCTGCGCCGGCACGGCGCGCAGGGCACGCTGGCGTGGATCCTGGCGATCATCGCCTTCCCCATCATCGGCGCGCTGGCTTTCCTGATGATGGGGGCCCCGGTGATGCGCCGCACCCCCAAGCGGGCCAGGCGGGCTCGCGCGCCGCTGCCGCCGCAGGTGGATCCGCAGCCGACCAGCGCCGGGCCGGTGCTGGCGGTCGCCGAGCGGCTCACCCGCCTGCCCCCGTCGGTGGGCAACACCGTGACGTTGCTCGCCCGGAGCGAGGACGCCTTCACCCGCATCGAGCGGAGCCTCGAGCGGGCCACCCGCAGCATCTGGGCCGAGTACTACATCATCCGCAACGACGAGACGGGCCGCCGCTTCGTCGACCGGCTGACCGAGCGCGCCCGCGACGGGGTCGAGGTGTGTCTGCTCTACGACGCCGTGGGCAGCTGGCTGCTCGACCGCGGGCGGCTGAAGGGGCTGCGCGAGGCGGGCGCCAAGGTGGCCGCCTTCCTGCCGGTGAACCCCCTCCGGCGCAACTGGTCGGCCAACCTGCGCAACCACCGGAAGCTGGTGGTGGTCGACGGCGAGATCGGCTTCACCGGCGGCATGAACGTCGGCGACGAATACTCCGGGCGCGCCCTGCGGCGCGGTGGGCAGCACTTCCGCGACAGTCACCTCGAGCTGCGCGGCCCGGCGGTGAGCGATCTGGCCGCGACCTTCGCCGAGGACTGGGCCTTCGCGACCGACCAGACGCTCGAGGTGCGCGAGGTGCCCCCGCTGGCCGAGGGCACCTGCACCGTCGCGATCATCCCGAGCGGGCCGCACCAGCCCTCCAACGCTTCGGCCATGGCCTACTTCACCGGCATCGCGACGGCGCGCCACCGGGTCTGGCTCAGCAGCCCCTACTTCGTGCCCGACGGGGCGACGCTGCGCGCCCTGTCGAGCGCGGCCATCCGGGGCTGCGACGTGCGCATCCTGGTGCCCAAGGACAACGACATCCGCTTCGTCGGCGCCGCGGCCCGCTCTTACTACGGTGAGCTGCTGCGGGTGGGGGTGCGCATCTTCGAGTACCGTCCGTCGATGCTGCACGCCAAGACGATGGTCGTGGACGGCGCCTGGAGCATCGTGGGCTCCGCCAACATCGACATCCGCAGCTTCCGGCTGAACTTCGAGTTGGGCGCGCTGGTGGCCGATCGGGCCTTCGCCGACATCCTGGAGCGTCGCTTCGAGGAGGAGCTGGTCGACAGCGACGAGATCGACCTCGAGGCGTGGTCGTCCTACAGCGTGCCCCGCCGGCTGGTCCACGGCGTCGCCCGTCTGTTCACCCCGATGATGTGATCGCTCGGCGCGGCTACTTGCAGCCGCCCCCGGTGCAGTCGGCCTCGACCGTCGAGCCCGCCGCCACGGCCCGCCGGCAGTCACCGCCCGCGCAGTGGAGCGTACAGCGAGCGCCCCCGGCGCAGGCCTGGTTGCAGCCGCCTCCCTCGCAGGAGAAGGTGCAGCGGGCGCCGCCGGCGCAGGCTTGGTTGCAGCGCCCACCCTCACAATGGCTGGTGCACTGCGCGCCCCCGACACAGGCGTGGTTGCAGCGCCCAGCGGCGCACCGGAAGTCGCAGGTCTTGCCGGCCGCGCAGCGCGCGCGGCGCGCCGCCGGATCACCCACGGCCGCCGCCTTGGCCGCCGCCGCCTTGGCCGCCGCCGCCTTGGCTGCCGCCGCCTTGGCTGCCGCGTCGGTCCTTCCCTTGCGCGCAGCTTTCGCTGCCCCTTCGCTGCCCTGCGCGTGGGCCACCGACAGTGTCACCGCCGACAGCGAGGCGGCCCAGACGAGGCCGCAGAGCAGATGGGTCAGCGCGCGCATGAAGTCCTCCCGTCGACGTCGGGCACCGCCGGCCAGCGTGACGCGGACGCTCGAAGGTGGCAACCGATCCGTACCGGACCGGCCCGCCGAGGGCGTGAAAGAGCTTGCACGCGCGTCGAGACCATGGTGCCCTTGGCCCGCCAGTCATGGAGGAGGCGACCGTGCGCATCGATCTCGGAACCCCGCTCAAGCTCCTGCGCCGCATCGGCGTGCCCTCGATCATCGTCGACCTCGTCGAGGACGCCGCCGAGCGGGTGCAGGATCGTGTCTTCGGCCCCGCGCCGACATCGCACGCCGACGACGGCTGGTCGCCGCCGCCGCCCTCGGCGGAGCCCTACCGGGCCCCCGCGCCCACCTACGCCGCGCCCGCGAAGACCGCGGAGGCCAAGGCGGCGCCCGAGAAGGCCGCCGCGCCCGAGAAGGCCGCCGCGCCCGAGAAGGCCGCCGCGCCCAAGAAGGCTGCCGCGCCCAAGAAGGCCGCCGCGCCCAAGAAGGCCGCCGCGCCCAAGAAGGCCGCCGCGCCCAAGAAGGCCGCCGCCGCCGACGAGAGCGCCGGGGACGCGAAGGCCGCGCCCAAGAAGGCTGCGCCCAAGAAGGCCGCCGCGCCCAAGAAGGCCGCCGCGCCCAAGAAGGCCGCCGCGCCCAAGAAGGCCGCCGCGCCCAAGAAGGCCGCCCCCGAGGCGGCCAGCGCGCCCGAGGCCGACAAGGCGGCCCCGGCCCCCGCGGAGGCCGCCGAGCAGGCCGCGCCCACCAGCACGCCCGCGGGCAACGATCCCGCCGTGTGGGCCGAGTACTTCACGAGCCTGCCGGAGGCCTCGAAGGCCTTCCTCCGCATCCTCGAGGCCGAGGGCAAGCTGGCCGTCGAGGACGCCGTCGAGCGTCTGGGCCTCAAGGGGCCGCGCTCGGTGGGTGGCATCACCGGCGCCATGGGTCGCTGGGCCCCGAAGCACGGCGTCAAGCTGCCCTTCGCGGGCCACACCGACGCGGACGGCCGCCGCTATTTCACCTGGGAAGGCTGACCGCTCCGTCCGACGCCGGCCGCTCCCGACGCTCGAGGAGCGTTCCCGCCCCCGCCCCGTGCCCCCCCGTTCTCACCCTCGCGCCGCCGCGCCGGCTGCGTCGCGCCGACCGCGCCCGCGCTGCGGGCGTGGATCGCGGGCCGGACGCCGATTTGACTTCGAAGGCCACCCAACCGACGCTGACCCGGTGCGCCGCGCCCCCGCCGCGGTGAGTGTCCCGCCGCGCGCCCGCCGCGCGCGCACCCGGAGGCCCGTCGACCGTTGATTCGCCTGCTGGTCATCGCTGCGCTGCTGCCCGCGGTGAGCCACGCGGCCCCCCGCCTCGAGCGCGTCACCGTCGAGGACGACGAGGCCGCGCTGGTGTTGACGCTCACCCTCGACGCCGCCGTGCCCGCCGCCGCCGTGTCCACCGCCGTCGTGTCGGACGACGCGGTGTGGGTGGTGCGGGTGGACGGCGCCGTGGCCCGTCGCCGCTGGGTGACGCTGAGCGATCCCTGGATTCGACGCGCGCTCATCCTGCCCGCGCGCACGCCGCCCCCCGCGGCGCTGCTGCGCGTCCGGATGAAGACCACGATCCCGCCCGGCTCGGCCGAGGCCGCGGTCATCGACGTCGAGGGCGCGCGCGTCACCGTGCGCCTGCCCCGACCGGGTCACGCCGCCGCCGCGCCGCTCGAGCCGGCGACGCTGCCGCCGGACCCACCGCCGGCGCCGCCGGTGGCCCCCACGCCGCCCGACCCCCCGGCGGCCGAGCCACCCCCGCCCCCCCCCGAGGCGCCCGCTCGCCGCCCGGCGCCGTCCGCGCCGGCGCCGCCCGTGCGCGACGCACCCGCGCAGCCGGCGACCACGGTGACCGAGGGCCTCGATCGCCTCGACCGCACCGTCCACGCGGGCCTGCGGCGCGCCGCCGAGCTGCCTCGCGTCGCCTTGCTGCCCTTCGAGCGCATCGACCGCGAGGGCGACGCGGCGGACCTCGCCGGCCCGGCGACGGCCGCGGTGCAGGCACGCCTCGATCGGCGCCCCCTGGTCTTCCGCGTCGACGACGCGGCGGCCCGCACCGCGCGGCGACGCTACCTGCGCGGCCGGGCCGAGGGGCTCGACAGCGCCGAGGCCGCCACCCTCGGTGGCATGCTGGGCGCCGACGCCGTGGTCACCGGCACCGTCGCGGTGACGGGCGGCACCGTCGAGGTGCGCGCCCGGGTGCTGGACACCGCCAGCGGGCAGCTGCTGGCCGAGGCCCGCGCCCCCTTCCCGCGAGAAGACTTCACCGCCTTCGCCGACGCGATCACCGTCGAAGACACCCGCGCCGGCGCCGCGCTGCGCTCGGCCCTGCTGCCCGGATGGGCCCAGCTCCATCGCGACGAGGTCGGCCGCGGCGCCGCGTACGTGACGCTCTTCGCGACGCTCCTGAGCGTCGGCCTGACCTCGGCCGCGCTGGGTCACGCGGCCGAGTCGGACTATCGCGGCGGGGACGACGCGGCGTCGCTCGCGCGCAGGTCGGACGCCGACGCGCATTATGATCGCGCCAACGTCTTCCTCCTCGGCGCCGGCACCCTGTGGCTCACCGCGCTGGTCGACACGCTCGTCACCGCCGAGCCGCGGATCCGCTACGCGCCCGAGCGTTGGGAGGAGGCGCGATGAGGCCCGGCGTGCGCGTGGCGATCCTGCTGGGGGGCGCGTTGGCCCTGGCCGCGTGCGATCACGTCGATCCCGTGCATCCGCTGGATCCCGCGTCGCCCGGCGGCCGTCAGGCGACCGGGACGCTGCGCGGCGTGCTGGTCGGCCCCCCCGACGCGCCCTCGGATCGGTTCGCGGCGGTCGAGATCCACGTGCGGCCGGCGCGCGACGCCGCGGCGGCGATCACGATCGCCACGCCGGACGCGGGGGGCGCGTTCACGGTGGGTGGCCTGCGCCCGGACAGCTACGTCCTGAGCGTCGCCGCGCCCGGCCTGCTGAGCGATCCCATCGCCCTGACGCTGGGCCCCGGCGAGGTCATCGATCTGGGGGCCATCGCGCTGCGGCGCGCCGAGGCCGACCGACCGGCGCGGGTGGCCGGCACCGTGCTGCGCGAGGATCGCGTGGCGGGCGGGCACGCCGGGGTGGTGGTGTCGGTCGAGGGGGGCGCGGCGACGGTGTCGGGGGATGACGGCGGCTTCGTGCTCGAGGTCGCCGCCGGGGCCCGCTCCCTGCGCTTCAGCGCGCCGGGTCACGGGCTCGAGACGCGCGACGTCGTCGCCCGGGCCGACGAGGTGGTGACGCTCGACGCGCCGGTGGTGCTGGTCGCGCTGCCTGGCCGCGTCGCGGGGCGGGTGACGCTCCGCCGGTTCGAGACGCCGGACCGCCGGGCCGAGGTGGTCGTGACGCTCACCGAGGCCGACGATCCGGACGCGCCGCCCCGCGCCGCGGCGCTCGACGCGGACGGCGGCTTCGCCTTCGACGACCTGCGGCCCGGCGCGTGGCGCGTGCGGGCCACGGCGCCCGGCTACGATGCGGCCGCGCGCGCGGTGCGCGTCCGCGCCGACGAGGCGGTCGACCTGGGCACCCTCGAACTGCCGCACGCCAGCACCGGCCCCGACGCGGTCGATCTGGTCGGGGCCGTCCGCCTGGCCGACAACGCGTCGCCCGCCGGCGCCCGGGTGCGGGTGCGCATCAGCGGGACGCAGGTGGTCTTCGCCGAGCTGGTCGCGGACGCCGACGGCGCCTTCGCCACGCCCGCCGCCCCCGACGAAGCCTACGACCTTCTCGCCAGCCTCGCGGGCTACGCGCCCCTCGCCCTGGGCCCGCTGACCTACGACCCCGATCAGGATCGCTTCGAGGACGGGAACGGCGAGCGCCCGGTGCTGGTGCTGACGCCCGCGCCGTAGCGGCCCCCGACCGGTCGCCCCCGGGCCTCGAGCCCTGCGCGCGACCCCGATCTTGCCGGGGGCCGGCGCGGGCCCTCCGGGTGGCCGCCGCCTCGACCGCGCCGGTCGGATCGCCGTCCGCGCGGGTGTCACCTCGCACCCACACGCATCAGCCGATGGCGTCCGGCAACCGAATCCCCCACAATGCACCCCGAGTGCAGCCGGACAGCCCGGCTGCAACGATCCCGGAGCGACCGCATGCGTCGACTCGTCCGATCCGTCTTGGTGCCGGCGGCGCTCGCGATCACGCTGGGCGCCTGTAGCGACGAGGTCCGCTACGTCGCGGTGCAGGCCCCC
>JAUHXL010000099.1 GCA_030426945.1 bacterium | reverse complement strand
CGGAGCGATTGCCTCGGTGGCGCGCGCTGGCTGCGGAGGGGCGGCGGTTGCCCGTCGTCCTGCTGTACGCGCAGCAGGCGCGGCACGGTGAGGCGGTCGACGACGCGGTGCTGGACACGATCCCGCCCAGCCCCCAGGAGCGTTCCCTGCGGCCGGTGCTCGCCGCGGTGTCGCCCGCGAAGCGCGAGGCGTGGCTGCTCGAGGCGCTGAACCTGCCGCTCCTGCGGCGCTCGGCGGCCAGCCAGGCGCCGGGCTTCGCCGTCGTGCGTCTGAGCGAGTACGTCGTGCCCCACCTCGACCTGTGCGACGCGCCGGCGCTGCGGGCGGCCGTGGACGAGGCGCTCGCCATCGCGGCGCCGCACGCATCCGCCGAGGCGCTGCGGCGGCGCGTCGAGGCGGGCGGCGGGCCGACGCCGCCGGTCACGGAGCCCACGCCCGAGGCCCTGCGGGGGCTGGCCTACCTCGAGGAGAAGTACGCCGCCGCGCGGCGCGCCGCGGGCATCGTCGGCGTCGTGCAGCAGAGCGCCGACCGCGGCGTGCGGGTGCCCCACGCGCCCGAGCTGCTGGACCTGGACGCCTGGCGCGCCGCCACCGACGCGCGCCGGCGCGAGCTCGCGGACCAGGTCGCCGCCGCCCACCCGGATCTGCGGCTGCTGGGCGTGCGCCGCTACGCCGAGGACACGCCGGTCGCGCTCTTCCACCACCGCGCGGCCGACCTCGACCTCGCGCTGATCCCAGGGCACGTCGCACAGGTGGGCTTCGGCGATCACGAGGAGGCCGTGGTGCGCGCCGCCTCGCTGGTGCACGCCGGTATCCCCAATCACTTCGAGGAGTTCGAGTACTTTCTGACCGATGGACTCGCGTCGATGCGGCCCGTGCGTCGGGTGCGCGTCGCCCCCTTCCTCATCGCGACGGCGCCCGGCCCGACCCTCGACCCCGCGCCCTTCGTCGACCACGTCGAGGCCTCACCGTTCCGCCTGCCCAGCGAGGTCGAGTGGGAGGCCGCGGCTCGCGGCGGACGCACCGACGGGCTGACCTTCCGCGGCGACGCCGTACCCGACGAGGCCTGGTTCGAGGAGACGGAGGCCGGCGGGGAAGACCTGGCCAACGCCTTCGGCTGCTACGGCTTCGGCCTGATGCCCGAGGTCTGCGCCGACGCCTGGCACCCCGACCACCGCGACGCCCCTCCCAACGGCCCGCGCCCCGGCCCCGGCCCCCGCGTCGTCCGCGGCGGCGCCGCGCAGGTGTATCCCTGGCAGTCCTGCGGCGAGTGGCAACTCCTGTGCGTCGCTTCCCGCGCCCCCGACAGCCACTGGGAGTTCTTCCGCACCTTCCGGCCCTGCTGGTCGCTCCACGTCGATCCCGCGGTCTGACCAACGCCCTCGCCCTCGCCCTTGACCTTGACCTTGACCTTGACCTTGCCCTGACTACGCGCTGACGTTCACCCGACCGCGACGCTCGGGCCAAGCAACGTGCCCGTGCCCGTGCCCGATCTCACCGCGTCTGCCGTCGCTCCAGCGTGCATCTCGACGCCAGCGCGCGTAGTGACCGATGGCCGTGGCGGGGAGTCAAAGGGGACGCTGCGCCAGGCGGTTGAGGTCAGGGTCAAGGTCAAGGTCAAGGTCAAGGTCAAGGTGCCCAGCCTGCGGGCGCTCCGGTCGTTCGCAGCGTCGACGCGTGGCTTCAGCTCTTCACCTCACCTCGTCTCGACGCTACGCTCCCCACTCGGACGGGCTCGGGCGGTACACCTCTGACCGACTTCGACAACGAAACGCACCGGCGGCTGCTGCACGCGCTGAAGGCCGAGGTCGCACCGACCCCCCGGCGCGGCTGGCGAGGCTCGCTCGCCTTGCTGCTGTGCGTGCTGGCGGTGTCGGGCACGCTGGCGCTTGCGTCGGCGGGCGCGTGGCTCCTGCTCCAGGGCACACTAGGGTCCGTGGTCGTCGGCGTCCTGCTGCTGGCGTTCGCTTTCGTGCTACGACCGCGCGTCGCTTCGCCGCCACCCGACATCCTGGCGCGGGCCGACCATCCCGCGCTCCATGGTCTGGTCGACGCGGCGATGGACGCTCTCGGCGCGCCGCGCGTCGCGGGCGTCGTCGTCGATGGCGACTTCAACGCGTCCGTCTGGACGGCTGGCTGGCGCCAGCGGACCTATTTGCAGCTGGGCCTACCGCTGATCGCGGCGCTGACGCCAAATGAGCTCGTCGCGTTGCTCGGCCACGAGCTCGGGCACCAGGTGAACGGTGATCCGCTGCGCGGGCACGTGGCGGGGGTAACGGACGCGACGCTGGCTACGTGGGCCGACCTGCTCGAGCCGGACCATCCCTGGGACGTCGCCAGCGTGGGACTGGAGCGTCTGGCGGAGCTGGCGACCAACGCGCTGTTGGTGGCGTTGAGCCTCCTGCCGCGGGCGGCCCGCGCTGGGCTTCACCGGCTGGTCGCGCCCGAGCGTCACCGCGCCGAGTACCTGGCCGACCTGATGGGCGCTCGCCTCGGCGGGACCGACGCCGCGGTGGGGATGCTGCGCAAGATGGCGCTGGCGCCGTTGGCCGCGTGGGCGACGCAGCAGGCGGGCCTGCACGGGGACGATCCGGTGGTCATCTTCGAGCGCGCGCTGCAGGGGCAGGACGACGCGCAACGCGCGCGGCTACGAGCGGCCCACGAGGGGCAACGCCTGCCCATGCTCGCGAGCCACCCGCCCACGGCGCTGCGGATCGAGCTGCTGTGCGCTCGTCCTCGGGAGGACGGCCGGCTCGCCTTTGGGGGCGCCGACCTGGCCGCCGTCCGCGCTGAGCTCGTGGGCCGGCAGGTCGCCATCGCCCGCGAAGCTGGAGCGGCGTACCGCGCGTCGCTCTACGCCTGACTCGGGTGCCGCGCCGACCCGAACGGGCCAAGCAACGTGCCCGTGCCCGTGCCCGTGCCCGATCTCACAGCGTTCGCCGACGCTCCAGCGTACACCCCGACGCCAGCGCGCGCAGCGCCCGATGGCCGCCGCGTTGAGTCAAAGGGGGACGGCGCGCCAGGAGGTCAAGGTCAAGGTCAAGGTCAAGGTCAAGGTCAAGGTCAAGGGCGCTCAGCCTGCGGGCGCTCGGGCCGGTCGAAGCTGGGATGCGCGGCTCTGGCGACGTCACCCGTGAAACACCGCCTCGATGACATGCCCATCCGGATCCATCACGAACGCTGCGTAGTACCCCGCGCCGTACCGCGGCCGCGGCCCGGGCGCGCCGTGGTCTCGCCCACCAAACGCCAGCGCGGCCGCGTGGAAGGCGTCGACGGCCGCGGCATCGCGGGCAGTGAAGGCCAGGTGAAAGCGCGCCCCCGGCGCGCTGGCGGCAGCGTCCGCCTTCAGCGCCAGCTTGTCGCCGCCGCCCGGCGGGCCGTAGCCGACCGCGTCGGGGAAGCTCCACACCCGCGCGTAGCCCAAGGCGCCGAGCGCCGCGTCGTAGAACGCTGCGGCGTGATCGAGGTCGGCGACGGCGAGGGAGAGGTGGTCGAGCATTCGTATCGCCTAGATCGGGTCTTCGTGGCGCGACGTCGTCTCGTCCGATCCACCGCCGCTCGCGGCGGCCTCACGGTCCACCCGCGCCCACGCGTCGAGCAGCCACGTCCAGAAGGCGCGGCGGTTGCCGAGGTAGGGCTGCACCGCGTCCCACTCGGCCCGCAGCGTGTCGAGGCTGACGAAGTGGAACACGTCGTCGGGCTTCGCTTGCCGCATCAGCTTGCCCAACAGGTAGGCCCGCACCGTCGGATCCGGGCTCCGCAGCCCCTCCACGAACGCCTCGAGGCTCATGTCGACGTCCCACAAGAAGTAGGGCCGGCCCTGGGCATCGGTGAGCTGCTCCCAGGGGGTCGGGCACAGCAGGGCGTCGCGGCGCGCGTACATGGTCGTCAGAGTGGCCGGCGCCGCGGTCGACGTCAACGCGGCGCCACCTCGGCGCCGCTCGTGGCATCCTCCCTCCCATGCACACCCCGCCCGGCCCGCCGCCCGTCCGCAACCCGCTGCAGCTCGTGCGCTACGTGCGCGACATCACGCGGGATCCCATCGCCTTCGTCGGGCGCCGGTTCGACGAGTACGGCGACCTGTACTACGCGCCGCTCGGCAAGACGCGGCTGTACGTCACCCGCCACCCCGACCACATCGGTGAGGTGCTGGTGGCGCAGGCGGGGCGCTTCGGCAAGACCGAGACGGGGCGCGCCGCAGACCGCCTGAAGCACTTCCTCGGGCAAGGTCTGCTGAACAGCAACGGTGACCTCTGGCGGCGGCAGCGCAGCGCCATCAACCCAGGGTTCTCGCGCCGGCGCATCGCGGCGTACGCGGGCACGGTGGTCGAAGCCACCGAGGCCGCGTTGGACGGCTGGCGCCCCGGTGAGACCGTCGATCTCAGCCGCGCGATGATGGCGTTGACGCTGCGCGCGGTGACGCGGGCGCTGTTCGATCACGACGTGCGCGACGACACCGACGAGGTTGCGGCCGCGATGACCGCGTTCCGGCGCGCGACCGGGGCCACGTCGCTGCTGCCCGCGTGGCTGCCCTTCGGGCCCTCGCGCGCGGCCGCCGACGCGCTGGCCGCCGTCGACCGCATCGTCTACGGACTCATCGACGGGCGTCTGGCCCTCGACCGCGACGATCTGGCCGGGCGCGACGATCTGCTCTCGCAGCTCGCGCTCGGCATGCGGGACGCCCCCGCCGACGCGATGAGCCGAACGCTCCTGCGCGACGAGCTGCTGACGCTCTTCCTCGCGGGCCACGACACCACGTCGCACGCGCTCACCTGGGCGCTGTACCTCGTGTCGCAGCACCCGGCCGTCGAAGCCGATCTGCACGCCGAGGTGGACGGGCTCGGCCGCGCGCCCACCTACGACGACCTCGACGCGCTGCCGCTCACCGGCCAGATCCTCGACGAAGCGATGCGCCTCTATCCGCCGGCCTCGGTCGTCTCGCGCCAGGCGCGCGAGGACACCGAGCTGGCCGGGTATCCCATCCCCGCGGGCAGCGAGGTGCTGGTGTGGCTGTACCACACGCACCACGACGCGCGCTGGTACCCGCAGCCCGAGGCGTTCGTGCCGGCCCGCTTCGCGCCCGATGCCGCGCCCCGGCCGAAGCACAGCTACCTGCCCTTCGGCGCGGGCGCGCGGCAGTGCATCGGCAAGCACTTCGCGCTGATGGAGGCCAAGCTGGTGCTGGCGCACGTCGCCCGCCGCTTCACGCTGCGCCTCGCCCCGGGCCACACGGTCGCCCGCGACTTCGCGGTGACGCTCGCCCCGCGTGGTGGCATGCCCATGGTCTTGGCCGCGCGCTGACCGCCCCGGCCTGCTACCGTGGGGCGCTGTACGCACGGGGGAGCCGACTGATGCCATGGACTCGACGACTCTTCCTCCGCCGTTCCCTGGCGGGCGGCGCCGCGCTGCTGGTGGCCTGCGGCGAGGGCGCCGAGGACGCCACGGACGGTGGACTGAGCTTGCTCGACGGGGGGCTGCCCGACGCGGCCGACGGCGACGGGCCGACCTTCGACGCGGGCGTGGTGGAGGACGGCGGCGCCCTGGGCGACGGCGCGCTCGACGCCGCGCCCGACATGATGGTGGTCGACTGCGCCGATCCCTTCGAGGGCGGCGAGCTGCTCGAGATCCTCGACTTCGCCAGCGGCGATCAGCCCACCTTTCACCGGTCCCTCGGGCAGGGCTGGGACGGCCGGCTCTACTTCGACCTGCGGCAGGTGGACGAAGACGCGCTGCTGACGCCGACCGAGCAGTTCTTCGTGCGCACCTTCTACCCCGATCCGCTCGATCCCGACCGCGCCGGCGAGTGGACCATCGAGATCGAGGGCCTCGTCGACGCGCCGGTGTCGCTGAATGTCGCCGATCTCGAGCCGCGCGACATGGGCGCGTTCGTGCTCGAGTGTTCGGGCAACGGCGACTTCTCGCAGTTCGGCCTGCTGAGCGCCGCGACATGGCAGGGCGTGCCGCTGAGCGAGGTGCTGGCCGACGTGGGCGTCCTGCCCGACGCGGTGGCGGTAAAGATCAGCGGCTTCGACGAGCACGACGTGCCCTCGCGCAACGGGCACTCGACGCCCGGCGCGGCGTGGGTCATCCCCCTCGACCAGGTCGAGGCGACGGGCGCGTTCCTGGCCACCGGCATGAACGGCGAGGCGCTGCCGCCGGATCACGGTCTGCCTGTGCGGCTGTACGTGCCCAATTGGTACGGGTGCGCCTGCATCAAGTGGGTGGACACGATCACCCTGGTCGGCGCCGACGAGCCGGCGACCGGCCAGATGATCGAGTTCGCGACGCGCACGCACCAGCCTCGGCCGGCGCCCGCCCTGGCGCGCGACTTCCTGCCGCCCTCGATGGACCAGGCAGCCATGCCCGTGCGCGTCGAGCGCTGGCAGGTCGACGGCGAGACGCTGTTCCGCGTAGTGGGCATCGCCTGGGGCGGCTACGCGGTGACCGACGCCCTGGAGATCCGCTTCAACCCGGACGAAGCGTGGCAGCCGGTGGACGTGTGCCCGCCGATGCGGTCGAACCAGCCGTGGACCGTGTGGGAGCACGTGTGGCAGCCGGCGGGGCCGGGGCTGTACCAGGTGCGCTGCCGCGTGGCCGACGACGCCGTGCCGACGCAGCGGCTGGACGTCGGCTTCTATGATCGCGTGGTGCGCGTCGGCGGCTGAGGCCGGCGGCCCCGACCGCGTACGCGGACGATCAGCGCCAGGTCTTGATCAGCTCCGGGTGGTGGGACGCCGGCTCGCCCCACATGCCGCCGCGCTCCTCGAGCGCCAACCGAATGGTGCCGTCGCCGAAGGACTGCGCCACCGGGGCGGCGTAGCTGGTGACCCGAAAGTGCGTGAAGCCGTTGCTCTTCAGCGCCTGGGTGAACTGCGCGGCGAAGGGCAGCAGCTGCTTCTCGCTGGTGAAAGGCGCCGGCTGCATGCCCCTGGCCTGGGTGCTCATGTACGACTTCGTCAGGCTGGCGATCTTCCGCTGGGCGCCCCGGGCGTGGGGATCGTTGGGCTTCTTGGCCCGCAGATCCATCAGCTTCTGCGCGTTGCTCGTCGAGTTGACCGACTCGCCCGCGTGGCAGATGAACAGCACGATCTCGCGCCAATCGCGGGGCAGGCGCGCGCGGATCAGCATGTCGACCAGCTCGCGCGCCTGAAACTGCCGGTTGTTGCAGGTGGCCAGCGGCATGCGCGTGTGGCCGTGCGCGATGATGTACAGGGTGCCCTTCGGATCGAAGTCGCTCAGATCGCAGCCGCCACCCTCCATGCGGGTGCCGTGCATGTTCGGCATGCCGTGGATGGCGTTGTCCATCTGCCGGCGCATCTCGCCGTCGATGCTCGGACACCAGATGACGTTCTTGTGAATCATGAAAGCCCCGGCCGGTTGGGTGTGGTACGGCGCTGTGACGCCGCAGGGCGTTCAGCGACCGATACTCTTCCAGGTCGGGGCGGTGGCGGCAAGTTGCTCCGCGCCGGGCTCGGGCCGCGCGCCGCTCAGGCGGCCGCGGCGGCCGGCTGCGGCGCGGCGCGGGCGGCGCGCCGCGCGTCGTCGCGGGCGGCGCGCGGGGTGCCCAGGTAGGGCACGCGGGTGCCCATCAGGTGGTCGAACCAGGGGCGGGTGACGCACCAGTTCTGGTTCTGGTCGGGCCCCATGTGGTGGTCGTAGTGCCAGGGCAGGTGCGTGCGCGCCCACTCGATGTCCAGGTGCGACTTCTTGTGCTTCCGGTAGTAGTTGGCGTTCGCGTACCACAGGGTGCCGACGAAGAAGGGCGCCACCGGGAACAGCGGGGCGATCGCGACCGCGCTGCCGACGAGCGAGACGACCTCCTTGAAGCGAGGCGTCGACCGCCAGAAGGGCTGGGTGTAGTCGACGTCGTGGTGGCCGCTGCGGCGCACGTTGCGGTGGTGGTCGTGCCAGTGAAAGCTCCAGAACGAGTCGCGGTTCTTGCCGCGGCCGTGCAGCCAGTGCTTGTGCACCCACCACTCCACGCCGTTGGCGGTCAGCAGGCCGAGCGGGATTCCGATCACGGGGCACCTCCAGGGGTTCGCAGCGGGGTCGAGTCGCGGTGCTGATTCAAAAGGCGACCAGTCGGTCGCATTATTCGGATCGGCCGACCTGGAGTCAAACGTCGGGCGTCCGTATCGTCTTCGGCATGGACGAACCGCAGACCACCGTGCTCGACCCGACCCCGCCGACCGTCCGCCCCGGGCCGGAGGGAGGCAAGCGCGCGCGCAACCGCCAGATGCGCCTGGCGCAGCTTCGCGACGCCGCCCTGCCGCTGTTCATCGAGCAGGGCGTCGAGCGCGTGACCATCGACGACATCGTGCAGGCGGCGGGCGTCGCGAAGGGCAGCTTCTACCGCTACTACCCGGACAAAGAGGCGCTGGTCGAGGCGGTGGTCTTCCCCGTGCGGGCGGCCCTCGAAGAGGCCCTCGACGCCGGCGGGGCCGAGCTGGGGCGCGCGACGACCTGGGACGCGGTGGTCGACGCGTACAACCGGCTGGGCCTGGTGTTGGCGCCGGTGCTCGTGGCCCACAGCGACGTGGTGCTGCTGTACCTGCAGGAGAACCGCGCCCCCGCGGTCGGCGCCCGTCGCCCCATCCGCGCGCTGGCCGATCTGATCCGCGACCGCGCCATCGAGCTGACCGACCTGGCCCACACGCACGGCCTGCTGCGGCCGGTGCCCCACCGGGTGAGCGCGCTCGCGGTGGTGGGCGCGGTGGAGCGCCTGCTGTTCGAGGTGCTCGACGGCGGCGATGTGGGCGATCCCATCGAGGCGGCCACGTCGCTGGTGACCATGGTGCTCGACGGGCTGCGCGCGCCCGCTTAGGTACGCCCCACGGGTGGCCTCGCCCGATTTTGCGGACTTCTCCGCTGCCCCTCGCGTGGATCCCCGACTCGTGCACTTTGGGGGGGCATCCATGTTCCGATCACTCATCCTTCTCGTATGTTGCGCGCTGGCGACGGCGGCGTGTGACGACGGCGGCGGCGACGACGGCGCCGCGGACGTGGCGACCGACGCGACCGGCGGGGGCGCGGACGGCGGGCCGATCGACGGGCCCGATGGCGCGCTCGTGCCAGACGGCGGCCCGGCGGTGGACAGCGGGCCCGTGCCGGGCGACGGGGGCGAGCCGCGGCCGGACGCGGCGCCGCCGCAGGGCGACGCGGCCGTCGAGGCGGACGCGGACATCGAGGCGGACGCGGACATCGAGGCGGACGCGGACATCGAGGCGGATGCGGACGTCGAGGCCGACAGCGGCGTCGAGGCGGACGCCGGAATCGAGGCGGACGCGGCCATCGAGGCGGACGCCGCGATCGAGGCGGACGCGGCCATCGAGGCCGACGCGATGGTCGATCCGGACGCCGGCGAGGCCGACGCCGCCGCCGATCCCGACGCGGGCGACGCCCCGGACGCGATGGCCGATCCCGACGCCGCGGTGGCGCCCGACGCGGGCTGCGCCGATGGCGACGGCGACGGCGCCTGCGACGCCGACGACAACTGCCCCGACGTCGCCAACGCGGATCAGGCCGATCTCGACCTGGACGGCGCGGGCGACGCCTGCGATCCCGACCTCGACGGCGACGGCGCGGCCAACGCGGACGAGCTGGCCTGCGCGACCGATCCGGCCGACGGGACCAGCGTGCCCGTGTCGCGCGACGGCGATCCGGTCTGCGACGCGCGCGACAACTGCCCCGACGTCGCCAACGACCAGGCCGATCTGGACGACGACGGCGAAGGCGACGCCTGCGACGAGGACGTCGACGGCGACGGCGCGCCCGACGCCACCGAGGTGATCTGCGGCAGCGATCCGCGCGACGCCCTCGACCTGCCCGCCGACGCCGAGGGGGACGGCGTGTGCGACGCGCTCGACAACTGCCCCGCGGTGGTCAACGCCGACCAGGCAGACACGGACGGCGATGGCACCGGCGACGCCTGCGACGAGGACTCCGACGGCGACGGCTTCGGTGACGCGGTCGAGGTGGCCTGCGGAAGCGATCCCGACGTGGCGGCCAGCGTGCCGACGGACAGCGACGGCGACCGCGTGTGCGACGCGATGGACAACTGCGTGGACGTGGACAACCCCGGCCAGCGGGACGCGGACGGCGACGGCGCGGGCAACCGCTGCGACGACGACGACGACGACGACGGCGCGGCCGACATGGTCGAGGCGGCGTGCGGCAGCGATCCGCTCGACGCCACCGACACGCCGGCGCACAGCGACGACGACGACGTCTGCGACGCGCTCGACAACTGCCCCACCGTGACCAACGGCGACCAGGCCGATCTCGACGGGGACGGCGCGGGCGACGCGTGCGACGACGACGACGACGACGATGGCGTCGACGACGCGGTGGAGGTGGCCTGTGCGTCGGACCCGGCCGACGCGACGTCGGTGCCCGCCAACGGCGACGCCGACTCGGTGTGCGACGCGCTGGACAACTGCCCGGCGACCGACAACGAGGATCAGGCGAACCTCGACGGGGACGACCTGGGCGACGCGTGCGACGACGATCAGGACGGCGACGGGGTGGACGACGTCGACGAGGACGACTGCGGGAGCGATCCGCGGGACGCCACGTCGCTGCCGGCGAACGGCGACGGCGACTCCCTGTGCGACGCGCTGGACAACTGCCCGGCGACCGACAACGAGGATCAGGCGAACCTGGACGCCGACGACCTGGGTGACGCGTGCGACGACGACCAGGACGGCGACGGCGTGGACGACGTCGACGAGGAGGAGTGCGGGAGCGATCCACGGGACGCGGCGTCGCTGCCGGCGAACCGCGACGCCGACTCGGTGTGCGACGCGCTGGACAACTGCCCGGACACGGACAACGAGGATCAGGCGAACCTGGACGCGGACGACCTGGGCGACGCGTGCGACGACGATCAGGACGGCGATGGCGTGGACGACGTAGACGAGGCCGAGTGCGGGAGCGATCCGCGGGACGCGGCGTCGCTGCCGGCGAACGGCGACACCGACACGCTGTGCGACGCGCTGGACAACTGCCCGGCGGACGACAACGAGGACCAGGCGGACGGCGACGGGGACGGCGCGGGCGACGCCTGCGACGTGTGCCCAGCGGTGAGCGACGCCGATCAGCTGGACGGTGACGGCGACGGGGTGGGTGACGCCTGCGACATCTGCCCGGGCGAGGGTGACGCCGATCAGCTGGACGGCGACGGCGACGGCGTGGGCGACGCCTGCGACCTCTGCCCCGACGACGCCGACCCCGCCCAGGGCGACGACGACGGGGACGGTGAGGGCGACGCCTGCGACGCCGACTTCGTCTGCACCGCCGACGACGAGTGCGGCACCGATCAGCGGTGCACGAGCTCGCGCGGCGGCGCCTGCGTCGACGTGCAGGCATGCCCTTCGGACGACCGCTTCGAGCCCAACGACTCGTCCGCCGAGGCCACGGTGCTGGCCTCGGGCACCTACGGGGGCATGAGCCGCTGCGGCAACGACGACTACTACGAGATCTCGGTGTGCGCCGGGGGCACGCTGACCATCAACGCGCTGTTCAGCAACCGCGACGGGAACATCGACTTCCAGCTCAGGCGCAACGACGAGGGCCTCGTCGACCGCGCGAATCTGGGGCGCGACAACGAGTCGGTGGGCAACACGAACGACACCGGCGCGACGGCGCTCTACCGGCTGCGCGTCATGGCCGCCGACAACCCCGACTACGGGCTCGAGGTCGTGGTGACGAACTGCGCCGACAGCGACGCCGACGGCTACCTGGACGCCGAGGACAACTGCCCGCAGGTGAGCAACGCCGATCAGGCCGACACGCAGGGCGCGTTCAGCTGTGAGGACTGCGAGGCGGACACTGGGTGCAGCTTCATCGAGGGGGCGGGCACGGCCTACCTCTACTGCGCCGCCGGCGCCAGCTGGACCGACGCTCAGACCGCCTGCGAGGCGGTCGGCGGCGACCTGGTGAGCGTCGACTCGGCCACCGAAGACGCCTTGTTGTTCGCGACCATGGGCAGCGGGTGGCTCGGCCTCAACGACCTCACCGACGAGGGCAGCTTCGTCTGGGCCAGCGGCGCCGCCGTCGACTACACGCACTGGAGGCAAGGCGAGCCGAACGACAACCTCGGCGAGGAGGACTGCACGACGTACTTCGACGACGGCCAGTGGAACGACGCCGACTGCGTGGCCGTGCGAGCGTACGTCTGCGAGGGCGCCGCGCCCGACGGCGTGGGCGACGTCTGCGCGGCCGACCTGTGCGTGGACGGCGACGACTGCGGCGAGGGTGAGGCCTGCATCGACGGCTTCTGCGGCCCGCTGCCGGCCTGCCCGGACAACGATCGCTACGAGGACAACGACAGCATCGAGACGGCGCGGGTGATCGCGGCGGGGCGCTACGAGGGGCTGGCCATCTGCGACGTCGACTCGGACTTCTTCGCCTACGAGATCTGCGCGCGCGGCACGCTGACGGTGGATCTGTACTTCACGCACGCCGAGCACGGGGACGTCGAGCTGTACCTGCGCGACGCCGCCGAGGCGTACCTGGCCGTCAGCCAGTCGTCCACGGACGACGAGTCGGTCAGCTACGAGAACCCGACCAACGAACCGGTGACGGTGTACATCCAGCCCTACGGCAACGGGCAGACCAACACCTACACGATGGAGATCGCGGACAACTGCGAGCAGGTGATGCAGTAGGGCCGCGTCGGCCGGGGCGGCGCGCTCACAGGGTCAGCGTCTTCGGGTGGCTCACCCAGCGCGTGTCGGGGGCCGCGTAGCGCCACGGGGCGTCGCGGTGCTCCGGCCTCGCGTAGTCGATGCCGACGCGCGGGCCGACCCGCACCCTCCCGACGGGCGCGCCGGTCAGCACCTCCAGGCCGCCCAGCGCGCACAGCGGGTGGCCGTCGAACCCCAGATCCAGCGCCAGCGCCTGCCCCACCTTGCCCGGCCCGGTCAGCAGCACCGGGCCTGCCCGCCCGCCGCGCCGCGCGCGGACGGCGTCCAGCCCGTCGACCGGCTCGGCCGCGCGGATCAACGCGGCGGCGGCGTAGCCCTCGCGATCACACACCAGGTTGAGCATGTGATGGATGCCGTAGCACAGGTACACATAGGCCGTGCCCGGCGGCCCGAAGAGGGACGCGTTGCGCGCCGTGCGGCCCTTCCAGGCGTGGCAGCCCGTCTCGTCCTGGTGGTAGGCCTCGGTCTCGGTGATGCGCAGCACCACCGCGCCGTGGCGAAGCCACCGGCCGATCAGGTCGCGCGCGACGGCGTGCACGTCGCGCGCGAAGAAGTCGACGCTCAGCGGCGCGTCGGCGCTCACGCCGCCGGCCCCACCCAACGCAGGGCCTCGCCCGAACGCTCCGCCTCGCCGGACGCGACCAGCTCGTCCAGGCTGCTCGCCCAGACGGCGCGCGCGTAGGTCTCCTCGGCCTCGTAGCGCGGCAGGCCCACGCGCCGGTTGGCCTCGGCGATCACCTCGTCGACCCCGGCCGCCGTCGCCGCCGTCAGCACGTGCGTGAGGGCCGCCCGCCGCTCCTCCGGCGCGATGACCCGCGGCCGCCGCTCGTTGCGCGGCCGGGCCGAGCGATCACGCACCAGCACCGCGGTCTGGCCGCGCCGCCAGAGGAAGCCGTCGCGGCGGTCGACCATCTTCTTCTTCACCGCGTGCTCCACCGCCTCTTTGAGCGCCTCGAGCATGCGCGCGCCCGGCCGGTGCAGCGCGCTGTTGTCGCAGATGCGCCGCGCCACCAGCCCGGCCCACAGGGGCGACTCCACCGCGACGACGTCGAGCACCATGCGCACCACCCGCTCGCGCGGCAGATCCTGCAGCCGCTTGCCGCGCAGATCGATCGCCGACGTGTAGGCCTCGTAGGGCGGGGCGGGGGGCAGCGTGAGTGACGCCGCGGACCGCGCCGCCGGGGCCCGGGTGTAGCCCCAGTCCGTGTCGCTCGCCGGCAGCCCCGGTGTCTCGTCGGCCTCCAGGGCCGCCGGGGGCGCCTCGGTCAGCGCGCGCCGCAGCCGCCCCAACGCGCCGGCGTGGTCGCGCTGCCACTCGAGGCTCCACACCCGGTGAAGCCGCCAGCCCAGCCCCTCGAGCACCGCCTGCCGCAGCCGCTCCCGCTCGCGCGCGGTCTCGCTGCGCGCGTACAGGGCGCCGTCGATCTCGACGCCCAGGGCGTAGCGATCGGGATCCTCGGGATCGACCACGGCGAGGTCGACGTGGAAGCCGGCCGCGCCGACGCGCGGGTGCGCCGCGAAGCCTTCGGCCTCGAGCGTCCGGCGCACGGCCTCGACGAAGGTCGGCACCGCGCCGCCGGACGCGGTGTCGGCGCCCAGGTGGCCGTCGCGCGCGTAGCGCAGGAAGGTGCGCAGGGCGCGCACGCCCGCGGCGGGTGTGTCGGGCACGTCGTCCGGGTGCAGGTGCGTGAACACGACGCACCGGCGCCGCGCCCGGGTGATGAGCACGTTCAGCCGACGCTCCCCGCCCTCGAGGTTCAGCGGCCCGAAGTTCGCGTAGACGCGACCGTCGGCGGCGCGCCCGTAGCCGACGCTGATCAGCACCACGTCGCGCTCGTCGCCCTGCACGTTCTCGAGGTTCTTCACGAAGAAGGGCTCGTGCGGGTGCGCGTTGAAGAAGCGCTCGCAGTCGGCCTGATCGCGCCGCCGATGCTCCAGCGCCTCGACGATGGCCTCCGTCTGGGCGCTGCTGAACGCGACGACGCCCAGGGTGCGATCGGGCTGCTCCCGGGCGTGCTGCATGACCGCGTCCGCGATGGCCGCCGCCTCGACCGGGTTGGTGCGCGTGCCGCCGCGGTCGTAGCGCGCGTCGGGCAGGTGTTCCAGCGCCAGGCCCAGGTCGGCGGAGCGTTCGACCGTGCGGACGGGGCTGGGGAAGAGCGTCAGCGCGCCGCCGTAGAACAGGTGGTTCGACACCGCGATCAGCGACGGGTGGCGCGAGCGGTAGTGCCAGGTGAGCATGCGCGTGGGGGCGCCGGCCGCGGCGAACAGACCCAGGATGCTCTCGAGATCGGCGGTGACGTTGGGCGCGTCATCGGCCAGATCCCCGCTGTCGAGCAGGCGCTCGAAGAAGCGCGTGGGGGGCAGCTGGCGGCTGTCGCCGACCACCACCACCTGGTCGCCGCGCGCGATGGCGCCCAGCGCCTCGACCGGGCGCACCTGGCTGGCCTCGTCGAACACCACCAGGTCGAAGCGCGGGCCCTCCGGCGCGAGGTAGGTGGCCACCGACAGCGGGCCCATCATGAAGACGGGCTTCAGCCGCTGCACCGCCTCACCCGCGTCGATCAGCAGGCGGCGGATCGGCACGTGCCGCGTCTTCTTCTCCATCTCGCGGCGCAGCAGGCCCATCGCGCCCACGTCGCCGGTCAGGGCGGGCAGCTGCGCGTGGTGCCAGGCGGCGAGCCGGGCGCGGTTGAGCGCGAAGCTGCCTCGGTCCAGCGTCCGGAAGCGCTCGACGGCCACCCCGTGGCGGTCGGCGTCGAAGCCGCTGAGCGCGGCGCGCTGCGCCTCGGCGGTGGCCAGCAAGCCGCCGTACCAGCTGACGGTCAGCACGTCGGTCAGGCGACGATCGGCGGCGGGCCAGCGCACCGCGAGGTCGACGAGATCGCCCAGCCCCTCGGCGCGGGCGGTGGCCGCCAGCCGCGCCCAGGCGCAGTGGCCGCGCAGGGCGCCCGCGTGCGCGGTCCAACGCTCCAGCGTCGCCCGGCGCGCGGCGAAGTCGGCGTCCAGCGGTGGGTGCTCGAGGAAGTCGGTCACCGCGCGCAGGGCGGCGGTCGCGGCCGCGCGCGCGTCCTCGGCTTCGGCGCGGGCGGCGCGCACCGTGTCGGGAGCGGGCAGGGCCGAGCGTTCGAGCAGGGCCGCGGGCAGCGCGCCCTCGGCCACGCGCGTGTGCACGTCGCGCAGCCAGGCGCGCACCGGCTCCAGCGGCGTCGGATCACCGTCCCAGCCCACCCAGCGCGTGCGGAAGAGGCGGGCGGCCAGCGGCTCCACCGCCTTCAGGTCGTTGCGGCGCCGGCGCACCGCCAGCAGCGCGTCGAAGGCGGCCAGGGCCAGGTCGACGCGCGACGACGGGCGCTCCCGGCTCAGCAGCGCCAGCTTGCGGCGCGCCCGCCAGTAGCGCGGGGCGAAGAAGCGCCACCAGCGATCACCCAGGCGGGCGAGATCCTGGCGGGCTTCGATGATCTGCGCCGGCGTGGCCAGCAGGTCGTCGCCCCAGGCCTCGGGCAACAGCTCCGGCTGGGCCTGCACCTGCGCGCGCACCTCGCCGACCAGCGCCAGCGCGCGCCCCACCTCGGCGTCGCGCTCGCGCCAGGCCGGATCGCGCACGTCGACGCCTTCCAGATCGGGCGCCGACTCGACCGCGCGGGCCGCCTCCAGCGTGGTCGTCAGGGCGCCGGCGTCCCGGGGCGCCGACAGCCCCAGCCCGCCAGCCAGCGCCTCGGCGCTGCGCGCCAGCCGCTCCTGCGCCTGCATCGCCACCCGCAGCAGGTCCCCCAGCACCTCGGCGTCCACCGGCAGCAGCGTCGTCCGCCCGCAGCCGTGGAAGGGGTGGGCCGCGGGTGAGCCGAGGGCCGCGACCTTCACCTGCAGCTCGTCGGCGCGCGCCCGCGCCGCCGCGAAGGCCGCCTGATCCCAGTCGGCCATCGGCGTGAACGGGATCCGCGGCAGGTCGTGCTGGTCGGGCACCGTCTGCAGCGCGCCCAGGGCGTCGAAGGGCGACACACCGCTCGACCCCACCGGCGTCACCAGCGCCTCGCGGTAGGCGTCCAGGCGGCCGCGCACCTCGGCCAGCTCCCGTCGCGCCGCCGCGCCGTTCGGGGCGGCCGGCGCGCCCAGGCCCAGCGTGCGCTTCAGCTCGGCCAGCACCGCCTTCTTCTGGCTCTTGTGGCTGTGCAGCTCGAGGCACAGGTCGCCGAGGCCGATCTGGTCGAGGCGCCGCTTCACC
>JAUHXL010000098.1 GCA_030426945.1 bacterium | reverse complement strand
GGGACGGCGCGGCGTCTGGCTGCCACGCCGTCGCGGCGAGGCGCTCGGCGTAGCGACCCAGCACCTGCTCCGCGGCCCGGCGGCGATGCTCGGCGCGCGTCCGGCGGGCGCACGCCGCTGCCAGCGCGTCCTCGGCCGCGTGCATCGCCCGCAGCGCCGCCTGCACCCGCGCAGCGTCGGCGCCCCCGCGCCCGTCGTGGCGCCGCACCAGCCTCAGCCGCTCGACCCGCCCCCCGCTGACCGTGGCGCCCAGGTGCGCCGCGTGCGTCAGCGGGGTGAGGCCCTGCGCCACCAGCCGGTTGATCCCCGCCTGCACCGGGAGCGTTCGGACGCGCCCCAGCTCGGCCCGATCCTCGAAGGCCGTCACCCGCGTGACCGGCAGCTCGATGGGCGTGCGCTCAGTCACGGCGGTTGCCTCCGATCACTTCGCTCTTGGCGGGGAGCTCCAGGCGATAGTGCCAGGCGAGCACGTCGGTGCTGCCCGGCGACACCGTGAGCGTCCAGCGCAGGCCGCCCTCGAGCGTTCGGCCCTGGGGATCCCGGTCGGTCCGCTCGGCGGCCGGGACGCTCTCGACCAGCGTCACGGTGAGATCGTCGACGTCGTCGTCCGGCTGCGGCAGCCGGTCGTACAGCACCACGTCCACCGGCTCGGCCAGGGCCGAGCGCACCCGCACCGCGACGTGATGATCGACCCGCGTGGTCTGGCTCATCAGCCCCTTGTCCTGCTGCTGCACGGTCACCTTCCGGTCGACCACCCGAACGTCCGGATCCACCCCCAGGTTCAGCTCGAGCGGGCGACCGCCCGCGGCGCCCTCGACCCGGCTCTGCACCTTGAAGTCGCCCTCGACGTGGACGGCGAGGGGTCCGTCGGGCAGCGAGCGTCCGCGCGTGACGTCGACCGTGCAATAGCGGAACACGTCGTGCCCGCCGCGGGGCACGGCGCGGTGCTCGAGCGTCGCGCTGGCCTGCGCGCTGTACACGCCGACGCGGTGATACAGGCCGTCGCCGGGCACGTCGTGGCGTCCCTCGGCGGCGAACACCTGGTGATAGGCGTCGTGGTTCAGCGGCCGCGTGCCGGGGGGCAGGGGCGCGCGCGTCAGGCGATCCGCGGCCGCGCCGAGGGCGGCGATGGCGCGGTGCAGGGCGGCGGGCGCGTCGGTGTCGTGATCGGCCACGAGCTCGGCGAGGTGCGCGCGCGGATCGAGCGGCCGCAGCCGCCCGCGATCCGCGGCCTCGGGTCCGGGCAGCCGCAGGTAGGCGTAGCGCAGGCGCGGGGTGAGCGCCGCGCCGGGCGGGCGCACGGTGGCGGCCTGGGCCTCGACCGGCGCGCCCCCCGGGCCACCGACGCTGCTGCGCGCGATGGCGGCGCGGGCCATCTTGGGGGCGGGCGGCGCGCCGCCGAAGGCCATCGGCGGCGCGGGCGCGGCGCCGGGCGGCGGCGGCGGCGGCGCCGCGGGCGGCGGCGGTCCGGCGTCGAGCGCCTGGCCGTAGAAGTCGTCGAGCGCCTCCTCGCGCTCCTCGGGCAGGGCGTAGTGGACGGCGGTGTCGCTGGCCTCGTCCTCGTCGTAGGCGCCGTCCGCGGGCGAGCCGCCGGCCGCCACCGCGACGGGCTGGGGCGGCGCCGGCGCGGGGGGGCCCGCGTCGTAGCCGCCGAACAGGCCGGGCAGATCGTCGGGCAGCGCGCGGAAGGCGGGGCGTCGCGCCGGCTGCGCCGTGCCGATGCGCCACGAGGTCAGCTCCGGCAGCGCCGTGTCGCGGCTGAGATCGGCGGTGGACACCCGCACCTCGGCGCCGGCCCAGTCCTCGCCGCTGGCCTGGGCGATCAGCGCGTCGAGGCGCAGGCGCGCCGAGTCGCCCTCGAGGTGCAGCGTGTAGGAGGGCACCCAGCGGGCGGCCTCGACGAAGTACTCGATCTCGAAGGCCCCGCCCTCGGTGAGATCGAACCGCACGCCCCGCGCGAAGCGCGGCGGGGCGGGATCGCGGTCGCGCGTGGCCGCGAAGCGGGCCGCCGCCTCGGCCGCGTCGTCGCGCGCCCGCCTCAGGCTCCCCAGCGTCTCGTCGAGGGCCTCGAGCCGCGCGTCGACCGTCGTGTGCAGGGCCACCAGCGCGGCGGGATCGGCGAGGGGGCGGCCGGCGCCGGGCGGCGGCGCCGCGTCGAGGCCCGCGAAGAGGGCTCGCCGCCGCTCGAGCCCGGCGATGCGATCATCGAGATCCTCGACCTCGCGCCAGCGTCGGCGCACCTCGGCCTCGTCGGGCGCGGTGGCGGCGCCCCGGCCGCCCGCCAACCGGCAGGTCTCGCGGACGTCGCGCGCCGCGCCCCTCGCCGGGCGCACGCGCAGGGCGTCGGCGGCGTGCAGCAGCGGCAGATCGGCCACCTCGACGGGCCCGGCCGGGCCCTCGCCCGCGCGGACCACGAGGGCGCCGTTGCGGTGCACGGTGACCCGAACGACGCGGGTCGGGACGAGCTCGGGGTTCTGCATGGCCGCGACGATAGCGCGTGGCCGGGGAGGCGGGAAGGGGGGTCGGATCGGCGCACGAACCGTGGGTGATCGACTCCGACCGGCGGTGAGCGTTCAGGGGTCCGCGGTCAGCCCCGCCGCGACGGTTGGGACCGTCGGCCCGGAAGGCCGCCCGCAGCGGCTCTGCACCACGGTGCCACCCGCGGCGCGGCGCACCGACCCGGCTGAGCGCCGACCGCCGGGCCGTCGTGGCAGAGGGTGCGGTGGACCCACGAGCCGGGAGGCAGCCGGGGATCGGGCGGCGGATCAGCGGATGACGCTGACCGTCGCCAGGTCGCGGGTCATGTTCTTCTGGTGCGCCTCGAGGGTGCCGCCGCCGATCTCGAGCAGCTTGGCGTCCCGCCACAGGCGCTCCACGTCGTACTCACCCATGTAGCCGTAGCCGCCCAGCACCTGGATGGCGCGATCCGCGACGTTCTTGGCCATCGTCGAGCAGTACAGCTTCACCCCGTCCGAGTCGAGGCGGTTGCCCGCCTTGTTCAGGTCGAGGGCGTTGGCCACCTGATAGACGTAGCTGCGCCCGGCCATGAACTCGGCGTAGCTCTCGGCGAGGTGGCGCTGGATCTGGCCGAAGCTGCGCAGGGGCTTGCCGAAGGACTGCCGGTCGCTGGCGTAGGTGTTCATCACCTCGACGCAGCGGCGGGCGATGCCCAGGCTCATCGCGGCCAGCGTCAGGCGCTCCAGCTCGAGGTTGCGCATCATGTGCAGCGTCGCGTCGCCCTCGGCGCCGATGCGGTTGGCGGCGGGCACGCGGCAGCCCTCGAACACCAGCTCGGCGGTGGGGGAGGCGCGCATGCCGAGCTTGTCGTTGAGCTTCTGCCCCAGGCTGAAGCCGGTCATGCCCTTCTCGACGATGAACATGCTCAGCGCGTTGCGCGCCGCGCCGTGCATCCGCGCGTACACCAGGAAGACGTCGCCGAGCGTCGTCTGATCGACCGCGCCGTTGGTGATCCACATCTTGGCGCCGTCGAGCACGTAGTCGTCGCCGTCGCGGCGCGCCGTGGTGCGCATGCCCAGCACGTCGGTGCCCGCGCCCGGCTCGCTCATGCACATGCCGCCGATGGCCTCGCCGGTGCAGGCCTTGGGCAGGTAGCGGGCGCGCTGCGCGTCGTCGCCGTTGAAGTTCAGGTTGTTGGCGAACAGCATCGCGTGGGCCAGGTACGCCAGCGTGAAGCCGGGGTCGACCGCCGCGAGCTCCTCGTGCGCGATGACCGCCGCCGTCGCGTCCATGCCCGAGCCGCCGAAGCGCTCGTCGACCGTCACGCCGAGCAGGCCCAGGTCGCCCAGCTTGCGGAACAGGGGCTGGTTGAAGCGCTCGTCGCGATCGTGGGCCGCCGCCTGCGGGGCGACCTCCTTCTCGGCGAAGTCGCGCACCATGCGGCGCAGCGACGCGTGCTCGTCGGTGGGGTTGAACAGGTCGGCCATGATGTCCTTCGCTGGGTCCGGGGCAGCGCGGGCCCCCGTGCGGCGGCCCCCGTGCGGCGGCGCAGTATAGCACCGCGCGGGCGAAGGCCGTAAGGTGCGCGCATGTCGACGCGCCTGCATCCCCCCGACCGCGATCTCTTCGAGCAGGTGGCCCGCGCGGCCTTCCTCAACCCCTTCGGGGCGGAGCGCGCGGCCCTCGACGCGACGCTCGCCGCGGACGCGCCCAAGGGCCCCGGTGATCTGGTCGATCGCGTCCTCGTCCGGCTGCGGGTGCGCCTCGACTGGCTCGAGAGCGTCGGGCGCCTGGACGTGACCGGCTTCGACACCCGCGACGCCGAGCTGCTCGAGCACGCCATCCTGTTCGAGCGCTTCCATCGCTTCGGACCCGACTTCGAGCGGCTGTTGGTCGCGCAGCTCGCGGCGCCGGAGCGAACGCTCCCCGTGCCCTTCGCCGACGCCCTGCTGGGCGGCCTCACGGGCGCGGGCGTCGCGCCGGCTCGGGCCGAGCGGCTGATGGCGTTGTTCTGGCAGATGCGCCGCGCCTATCACTTCATCGACCGCGGGCTGGTGGGTCGCAGCGAGGCGATGCGCGCCCTGCGCGCCGATCTGTGGAACGCCGTCTTCACCGCGGACATCGAGCGTTACGATCGCTTCCTGTGGGATCGCATGGAGGACTTCTCGGTCCTCTTGCTGGGTGAGACCGGCACCGGCAAGGGCGCCGCCGCCGCGGCCATCGGGCGCGCGGGCTTCGTGCCCTGGGATCCGCACCGCCGAGCGTTCGCCGATCCCTTCACCGAGAGCTTCGTCCCGCTGAACCTGAGCGAGTTCCCCGAGACGCTCATCGAGAGCGCCCTCTTCGGCCACGCGAAGGGGGCGTTCACCGGCGCGGTGGCCGATTACGACGGCGCGTTCACCCGCTGCCGCCCCCACGGCGCGGTGTTCCTCGACGAGATCGGCGAGGTGCGGACGCCGGTGCAGATCAAGCTGCTGCGGGTGCTCGAGGAGCGCGCGTACACGCCGGTGGGCGGCACGACGCCGCGCCGCTTCGACGGCCGCGTGCTGGCGGCCACCCACCGCAGCCTCGACCGCCTGCGCGCGGACGGCCGGTTCCGCGACGACTTCTATCACCGCCTCTGCTGCCACGTCATCGCGGTGCCGCCCCTGCGCACGCGCATCGCCGAGGCCCCCGCCGAGCTCGACGATCTGCTGGCCGTCGTGGTCGAGCGCATCCTGGGGCAGCCGGACGCCGCGCTGTGCGCCGAGGTGCGCGCGGCGATCGACCGCGATCTGTCCCCGGATCACCCCTGGCCCGGCAACGTGCGCGAGCTGGCGCAGCGGGCCCGGCGGGTGATGCTCACCGGCGGCTGCGCCGAACCGCCGCCGGCGGTGAGCGCCGCGCGGGATCCCTTCCTCGGCAGCGTCGGGGCGGGCGAGCTGGACGCGCGCGACCTGATCGAGGGCTACTGCGCGCGCCTCTACAAGCAGCACGGCACCTACGAGGAGGTCGCGCGCCGCACGGGCCTCGACCGCCGCACGGTGCGCAAGTACGTGAAGAAGGCGCAGGGGTAGCGGACGGCGAACGAGCCGTTCGTGCTCGAATCCGACCGGCGGTCAGCGGTCAGCGGTTCGGAGCCCGGGGCTGAGCGCGCGTCAGCGGAAGCGGATCGCGTCGCTCCGGCGGAAGGGGCGCCACGAGGGCGTGTCGAGCAGGTCGCCGGCCTTGTCGGGCAGCCGGAACCACACCCCGTTCACCACGTCGTCGCCCGTGCGTCCGACCACGTGCAGATCCTCGGCGGGCATGAAGCCCTGACCCACCAGGCCGTAGCGCGCGCCGTCGGGGCCGGTCGCGACGTCCAGCAGCACCACCGCGTGGCCGGGGCCGCCGGGCTGCACGAAGACGTCGCCCGGCTCGAGCGCGCGGGCGCCCACCGGCTTGCTGTCGTGGCGGAGCGATTGGGTGCCGGCGTAGCGGAACAGGTGGGTCAGCCAGCCGCGGTAGGCGGCGTGACTGTTGGCGGTGGCGCGGCCGCGTACGCGCTCGACCTTGGCGCCGCGCACGCGGAAACGCTCCCCGCGGCGCCAGTCCTTCCACGCGGAGCGATCACCGCTGGTGAAGTGATAGGCCGCCCGGTCGGCCTCGCCGCGCTGCCACAGCCACTCGGCGTGCAGCCGCAGCGCGGTGTCGGCGCATTGCTGCAGGTCGCGCTCGCCCACGTCGAGGGCGATGATCGCGACGGACGGTCGGACGAGCGGGCGGCCGTCGTAGGCCAGCACGTGGCTGCGATCGACCCGCACCGGCAGGCCGCGCAGCCAGGCGCCGAAGGAGCCGGGCGCCTGGGGCACGCGGGTGAGGCCCTCGGGGGTCGGGAAGCGTTCGCTCAGGGGCACCAGCGTCGAACGCTCCGCCGGGCGGGGCAGCCAGGCGTAGGCGCCGAAGGGGTCCGGCACCTGGGTCGCCGCCGCCAGCGAGGGCAGCAGCGCGAGGATCAGCAGCGGGGGGAGCGTTCGGCGCATGCACCGCTGAACGCGCCGCGGGACGGGTGTCATTCCCCCGCGACCATCGGCTGCCCGTCGGCGCCCAGCCGCACCTCCTCGGTGGCCGCCAGCGCCTGCTCGACGAGCGCCTCGACCTCGAGGTGGCGCTCCGCCCTCTCGATCGACTTCAGGGACGCCTTGATCGCCGGGTTGCGCGGCACGAACAGGGTGCAGCAGTCGTCGTAGGGCAGGACCGAGGTGTCGTAGGTGCCGATGCGGCGCGCGATGTCCATGATCTCGAGCTTGTCGAAGGTGATCAGCGGCCGCAGCGTCAGCAGCTCGGTCAGCCGATCGACCACCGTCAGGTTCTCGAGCGTCTGGCTGGCCACCTGCCCCAGGTTCTCGCCCGTACACAGGGCTCGGCATTTGCGCCGCTTCGCCAGCCGGGCGGCGATGCGGTACATGAACCGGCGGTACAGCAGCACCGTCAGCCGGTCGCCGCCCGCGGCCTTGATCGCCTTCTGGATCTCGGTGAAGTGCACCACGTGCAGGCGCAGGCCGTTCTGGCGCGTGGCCAGGCGCCGGGCCAGCGCCTCGACCTTGTCGCGGCTCTGCGCGCTGATGAAGGGCGGCGAGTGGAAGTACACCGCGTCGAGCGCGGCGCCCCGCTTCTGCGCCAGGTAGCCGGCCACCGGCGAGTCGATGCCGCCGCTCAGCAGCAGCATGACGCGCCCGGCGCTGCCCACCGGCAGCCCCCCGGGGGCCGGCTGGGTGTGCGTCCACAGGTGGGTGCGATCCTCGTTGACCTCGACGCCCAGCTTCAGCGCCGGCTGGGAGAGGTCGACCGGGCGCGCGGTGGCGTCCTGAATCACGCCGCCGAGCTGCCGCGCGATCTGCGGCGAGGTCAGGGGGAACTGCTTGAAGGTACGCTTCGCTTCGACCGCGAAGGTGCCCTCGACGCCGCCCCACTCGGTCTGCACCAGCTCCACCGCCGCCCGCTCGATGCCCGCGAGATCGGTGGGCACGCGCTGCACGGGGCTGACGCTGCTCAGCCCCGGTGTGTCCCGGCAGATGGCCAGCGCCCGGTCCAGATCCGCGGGATCGGTCAGCTTCACGAACACCCGCCCGTGGCTGCCTTGCACCTGCACGCCGCGCAGCTCGGCCGACATCGACCCCTGCAGGTTGCGCTTGAGGCGATCATAGAAGTCGTTGCGGTTGCGGCCCTTCAGCCAGAGCTCGCCCAGCCGGGCCAGCAGCAGGTCGTAGGTCGCCCGCGGGGCGTCGAGATCAGTCATACACGGCTCTCAGCGCCTCGACGGCGCGGGCCAGCCGGCGCGCGGCCTCGTCCATCTCGGCGGCGGTGTTGAAGCGGCCCGGCGTCAGGCGCAGCCAGGCGCCCTCGTCCTTCGTGCGGCCCAGCGCGCTCAGCGTCCGGCTGAAGCGCCCCTTGCTGCAGGTGCTGCCCGCCGACGCGCACACGCCCGCCTCGGCCAGCGCGTTCAGCAGCGGCTCGCTGGGCAGCCCCGGGATGCACAGGTGCAGGTTGTTGCCCAGCCGGCCGTCGTCGAACGCCGGGCCGGTCAGGCGGGCCGCGGGCAGGGCCGCGCGCACCGCCGCCCACAGCCGATCCCGCAGCGCGGTCACCCCGTCCATGCCACCCGGCATGCGGTCGGCGGCCTCGGCCAGCGCCCAGGCCAGGGGCGCCGACGGCGTGCCCCCGCGCAGCCCGAACTCCTGCCCGCCGCCGCGCATCACCGGCCGCAGCGTCGCCCGCGTCCACAGCGCGCCGACGCCCTTGGGCCCGTGGATCTTGTGCGCCGTCACCGCCACGCAGTCGGCGCCCAGCGTCGCCACGGAGAAGGGCACCTTGCCGAAGGCCTGCACCGCGTCGACCACCAGCTTCGCGCGCGGCGCCTTCGCCCGCACCGTCGCGGCCAGCGCCGGCACGTCGTTGATCGTCCCGATCTCGTTGTTGGCCAGCATCACGGCGACCAGGCGCGTGTCGCGATCGATCGCGGCGTCGAGCGCGGCCGGCGTCACCCGCCCGACCGCGTCGACGGGCACCACGTCGACCTGCCACCCCCAGCGCGCGAGGTGCGACGCCGCCTCGACCACCGCCGAGTGTTCGACCGCCGAGATCGCGACGCGGGCCGGCGTGTCCCCAGCGCCGCCGAGCAGCGCCAGCCCCAGGCTCTCGGTGCCGCCCGACGTGAACACGACCTGCCCCGCCTCGCCGCCCAGGCGCCGCGCCAGGCGCGCCCGCGCGGCGTCCAGCGCGCGGCCGGCCGCGCGGCCCACCGGGTGGCTCGAGCCCGGGTTGCCGTACAGCGTGCGGTGGCGCTCGGCAAGGCCCTCGGCCACCGCCGGATCCAGCGGCGTGGTCGCCGCGTTGTCGAGGTAGATGAGATCCACGCTCAGCCGCCCGCGGGCTGGGTGCCCGTGCCCGCCTTCTTCTTTAGCTGGCCGCCCTTGATGCGCGCCTTGACGGCCTCGAGGGTCGTCTTGGTGCGGCACTTCCGGTTCTGATCCGGCCTGGCCGACGCGCCGTAGCGCCGCTGGATGCTGGCCTTCACCGCGGCCACGCGGTCGGCCGTCGCGGGGTGCGACGACAGCCACTGCGGCAGGGCGCTGCCGCCCGACTTCTTCTCGAGGGCCAGCAGCTTGCTGAAGAAGTCGGCCAGCCCATAGGGCGAGTAGCCCGCGTCGTGCGCGATCTGCAGGCCCACCTCGTCGGACTCGGCCTCGTCCTCGCGGCTGAACTTCGTGCTCTGGAGCACCTGGAAGATCAGCAGGGCGCCGTCGCGCGCCAGCCCCTCGTCGAGGAAGAAGCCGGCCAGCTGCTCGGCGGCGAAGGCCTTCTCGACGGCCTCGACGCCGTGCCGCTCGGTGACGTGGGCGAGCTCGTGACCCATCACCCCGGCGATCTCGGCGCAGTCGGTCGCCTGCAGCAGCAGCCCCGTCGACAGGTAGGTGAAGCCGCCGGGCGCCGCGAACGCGTTGACCAGATCGTCGTCGTGGATGACCGCCACCTTGTAGCCCCCGATCTCGGCCGGCGGGCGGTGGGGCGCCGAGGCCGCCTCGAGCGGCCGCACGAAGTCGCGCGCCCAGACCGAGACGGGATCGTCGTCGGCCACCAGCACGTACTGCTGGGCGAGCTGCCGGTGGACGTTCTGGCCGATCTCGACCTCCTGCTGGTTGCTGATGAGCGAACCGCAGCCGGTGAGGAGGGCGAGGGCGAGGGGCGACGCGAGGGCGGGGGAGCGCATGGGGCACCGTTTACCGGCCCGGGCGGCGGCCATCAAGCCCCACGGCGACCTGCGGGCCGCCCAGGCATCTCTCCACCCGAGGCCGCGCCCCCCGAGGTGACGCGGCCGACCCGACACTCAGGGGGAACGGATGGACTATCGCAACATGGGGCGCACCGGCGTCAGCGTCTCGTCGCTGTGCCTCGGCGCCATGACCTTCGGCCAGCCGAGCGAGGACTCCTTCATGCACGGGGTGGCGGCCAGCGAGGCCGACAGCTTCCGGATGATGGATCGCGCGCTCGACGCCGGCATCAACTTCTTCGACACCGCCGACGTGTACGGCGACGAGGGCCTCAGCGAGCGCGTCATCGGCAAGTGGTTCGCCGATCGCAAGAACCGGCGGGACGTGGTGTTGGCCACCAAGTGTCGCTTCCGCATGTTCGATGGCCGGCTGGGCACCGGCGCCAGCCGCCGGCGCATCATGGAGGCCGTCGAGGCCAGCCTGCGGCGGCTGCAGACCGATCACATCGACCTGTACCAGATCCACATGCAGGACGCCCGGACGCCCGAGGCCGAGGTGCTGCGCGCGCTCGACGACCTCGTGACGCAGGGCAAGATCCTCTACTACGGCTGCAGCAACTACGCGGCCTATCGGCTGGTGCAGGCGGACTGGATCGCCGAGAAGCGCGGCTTCCAGGGCTTCGCGACGCTGCAGGCGCAGTACAGCCTGGCCGAGCGCAGCCTCGAGCGGGAGCATTTGCCCTACCTGGAGCAGGCGGGCATCGGCCTGCTGCCCTGGTCGCCCCTCGCCGGCGGCCTGCTGAGCGGGAAGTACCGCAAGGGTGAGCCGGCCCCGGACGGCAGCCGCATGGCCAAGTGGGGCGAGCGCATGTCGCGCTGGGACACGCCGCGCAATTGGCGCATCGTCGACGCCCTGCGCGCGGCGGCCGCCGAGCTGGACGCCGCCCCCGCCAGCGTCGCCCTCGCGTGGCTCTTGACGCGGCCCACCGTGGCGTCCGTGATCATCGGCGTGCGCACGATGGAGCAGCTCGAGGCGAACCTGAAGGCGGCCGAGCTGACGCTGCCGAGCGACGTCACCCAGCGCCTCGACGAGGCCAGCGCGGAGGCGCCCGGTTACCCCTACGACTTCATCAAGAACGTCGACGGCCGCTGGTAGGCGCTACGGCGTCTACGTCCACTACCCCTACTGCCGCCGCCACTGTCCGTACTGCGACTTCACCGTCGCGGTGACGCGCAGCATCCCCCACCACGCGTACCGCGACGCCGTGCTGGCCGAGCTCGCGGCGCGGGCGCCGGTGTACGCGGCGATGGGCCCGGCGGTCAGCCTCTACTTCGGCGGCGGCACCCCTGGGCTCTGGCCGGCGGCCTGCGTGGGCGCGGTGATCGACGGCGTCGCCGCGCGGCTGGGGCTCGGCGAGGGCGCCGAGATCACCGTCGAGTGCAACCCGGAGGACGTGACGCTCGAGCACCTGCGCGGCCTGCGCGCGGCGGGCGTCAACCGGCTGAGCGTGGGCGCGCAGACCTTCGACGACGATCTGCTTCGGCGCCTGGGCCGCGCCCACGACGCTGCGGCCACGCGCCGCGCGGTGGACGCCGCCCGGCGGGCCGGCTTCGCCGAGCTGAGCCTCGATCTGATGCACGGCGCCGCGGGCCAGACGCTGGCGGCGGCGCTCGCCGACGTCGAGGCCGCCTGTGATCTGGCCCCGACCCACGTCTCGACCTATCAGCTGACCATCGAGGACCGCACCGCCTTCGGCGCGCGCGCGCGGCGCGGGGAGTCGCTGCTGGCGCCCGACGACGTGCTCGCCGACGCCTTCGACCAGGTCCGCGCGGCGCTGCGGGCCCGCGGCGTCGCGCCCTACGAGGTGTCCAACGCGGCGGTGCCCGGCCACGAGGCGGTGCACAACAGCCTGTACTGGACCGCCGATCCGTACCTCGCGCTGGGGGCCGGCGCCCACGGCTTCTGGCACGACGGCGTGGCGGGGGAGCGGTGGGTGAACGCGCGGGCGCCGCGGCACTACATCGCGGGCGCGCGGGCGGGCGCGCCGGCCGAGGCCTCCCGCGAGGTGATCGATCCGGCCACGCTGCTCGACGAGCGGGTGCTCTGCGGCCTGCGGCTCGACGCGGGGCTGCCGGTGGATTCGGCGCTCGAGGCGCGCTTCGGGGCGGCGGCGCGCGCGCTCGTGGCTCGCGGGGAGCTGCGCTGGACGCCGTCGGGTCGCTGGGCGGTCACGGACGCCGCGCGACCCTTCCTGAACCGGGTCGTCCTCGCCCTGCTCGATGCCCCCGCAAGTCGCTGATTTCTGCCGGATTTCGGCGTCTTGACTCGGTTGTTGGTGCGAGTGATAATCCGCCGACGTGCAGAGACGCCCGCCCCGAAACGATTCGCGCCCGCGCCGCGTGCCCGGCCCCGCCAGCCTGGGCCCGCGCGCCTCGGGGGTGCTCCGGGGCGTCGTCGCGGGCTACCTGCGCACCGGGGAGCCCGTCGGATCGACCGCGGCGCTGCGCCACGCGCGCCTGCCGATCAGCGCGGCGACCGTGCGGGTGGTGATGGGCGAGCTCACCCAGGCGGGTCTGCTCGCGCAGCCGCACACGTCGGCGGGTCGGGTGCCCACCCCGGAGGGGCTGCGCTTCTACGTCGACCACCTGATGCGGGCGCGCGGTCCGTCCGCCGCCCAGCGCGACGGTCTGTCGGCGGCGCTGCTGGCCGCGGGCGAGGCCCCGGAGGATCTGGTGCGCACCGCGTCGCGCCACCTGGCCGTGACCTGCACCCGGACCGCGGTGGGCCGGCGCCCGCGCGTCGACGCCGTGGCGGTCGACCGCCTGCAGCTGGTGGGGCTGGGCGGCGACCGCGTGCTGGCCGTGCTGGTGCTGGTCGACGGCACCGTGTGTGATCGGGTCGTGCGCTTCGAGGGCCACGAAGCGGATCTCGGGCGCGCCCAGAACCTGTTCAACGAGCGCTTCGCGGGTCGCACGGTGGTCGCGGTGCGCGCGGCCCTGGCCGCCGAGCTCGAGGGGGCGCGCCCCGACGCCGATCCGGACACCTCGCTGCTGCGCCTCGCCGGGCGGGCCCTGCCCGAGGCCGAGACGGCCGACGACGCCGTGTTCGTCGAGGGGCGGACCCACCTGCTGACCCACGCCGACGAGGCCGGGCGGCTCGGCGACGTGATGCGGGCGCTCGAGGACAAGCAGCTGCTGCTGACGTTGCTCGACGAGCTCGCCGCCGAGGGGGGCGCCCGCGTGGTCTTCGGGGACGAGCTGGGGGTGGGCGGCCTGAGCGGCTGCACGCTCGTGACGGCGGCCTACGGGGCCTTCGGGCGATCGCTGGGGGCGGTTGCCATCATCGGGCCGGTGCGCATGGATTACGCGCGCATCGTGCCGTGGGTCGGTTATACGGCCAGCGCGATCAGCGGTATGCTCGGCCGGTCCGGGGCGCGCTGAGGCGCCAGGACCGGTTCAAAATAAGCGAGAGACGAGGGCGAGGAGGAAGCATGTCCGAGGCGAGCAACAAGGGGCCGGGCCTCGACGAAGCCATGCAGGCGGCCGCCGAGGCCGCGGCCGAGGCGCTCGGGGGCAAGAAGAAGGCCGCCGAGCCCCCCGCCGAGCCGAAGAGCGCGCCCGGGGATGTCGAGGCCATCGCAGCGCTCGAGGCGCAGCTCGACGAGTGGAAGAGCCGCGCCTATCGCCAGGCGGCGGATCTCGAGAACATGCGCAAGCGCCACGCCAAGGAGCGGGAGGACACGCGCAAGTTCGGCATCGAGGGGCTGCTGAAGGATCTGCTCCCGGTCGTCGACAACATGGAGCGCGCGCTCGGGCACGCCGAGGCCGAGGGGGGCAACGAGGGGCTCGTCGAGGGCGTGCGCATGGTCTGGAAGCAGTTCCTCGGGGTGGTCGAGTCCTATGGGGCGCGGCCCTTCGACGCCCTGGGGCAGCCCTTCGATCCGAACGTGCACGAGGCGATGACGCAGATGCCGTCGGCGGACCATCCGCCCAACACCGTCATGCAAGTCTTCCAGCGAGGCTGGATGCTGCACGACCGGCTGGTGCGACCGGCCATGGTGGTGGTATCGAAGGCGCCGGAGGGAACCACGTCCGAGGACGACTCGGCCGGCGAGGCGTGACGCGCCGCGGCGAGGCTGGGGCAGCCGCGGCCGGGACGGCCAGGGGGGCCACGAACGCATGATCATCGGGATCGATCTGGGCACGACCAACTCGTGCGTCGCGTACATCGAGGGCGGCGAGCCGGTCGTGATCCCCAACGCCGAGGGCAGTCGCACGACGCCCTCGATGGTGGCGATCACCGAGAGCGGTGAGCGTCTGGTGGGGCAGATCGCGAAGCGACAGGCCATCACCAACCCCGAGCACACCGTCTTCGCGTCCAAGCGGCTCATCGGCCGCAAGGTCGACAGCCCGGAGCTGGCCGAGCACATCGACCGGTTCCCGTACCAGGTGGTGAAGTCCGACAACGGCGACGCCTGGATTCACCTGCGGGGCAAGGACTACAGCCCCGCCGAGGTGGGCAGCTTCATCCTCTCGAAGATGAAGCAGACCGCCGAGGACTACCTGGGCGAGGAGGTCCACCAGGCGGTCATCACCGTCCCGGCGTACTTCAACGACGCGCAGCGCCAGGCCACCAAGGACGCCGGGCGCATCGCGGGCCTCGAGGTGATGCGGATCATCAACGAGCCCACGGCGGCGGCGCTGGCCTACGGGCTCGATCGCGAGGGGGCGCATCGCATCGCGGTCTACGACCTCGGCGGCGGCACCTTCGACATCTCGGTGCTCGAGCTGGCCGACGGCGTGTTCGAGGTGGTGGCCACCAGCGGTGACACCTACCTCGGCGGCGAGGACTTCGACTTCCGCATCATCGAGTTCCTGCTCGAGTCCTTCGACGCGGACACGGGCATCGACCTGCGCGGCGACAAGATGGCGCTGCAGCGGCTGAAGGAAGCCGCCGAGAAGGCGAAGCACGAGCTCAGCTCGGCCCTCGAGACCGAGGTGAACCTGCCCTTCATCACCGCCGACGCGACCGGCCCGAAGCACCTGAACGTGCGCATCACGCGCACCAAGTTCGAGACGATGGTCGAGGATCTGGTCGACCGCACGCTGGAGCCCTGCCAGGCCGCGCTGACCGACGGCGGCCTGAGCGTCGAGGACATCGACGCCGTGCTGCTGGTGGGCGGCATGACGCGCATGCCCCGCGTGCAGCAGCGGGTGGCCGAGTTCTTCGGCAAGCCGCCGAGCAAGGGCCTGAACCCCGACGAGGTGGTCGCGGTGGGCGCGGCCATCCAGGGCGGCGTGCTCAGCGGCGACGTGGAGGACGTGCTGCTGCTCGACGTCACGCCCCTTTCGCTGGGCGTCGAGACGCAGGGCGGGGTCTTCACGCGCATCATCCCGCGGAACACCACCATCCCCTACAGCCAGGCGCAGGTGTTCAGCACCGCGGTCGACAACCAGCCGATGGTGTCGGTGCACGTGCTGCAGGGCGAGCGCGAGATGGCCAAGGACAACCGCTCGCTGGCGCGCTTCGACCTCGTCGGCCTGCCGCCGGCGCCCCGCGGCGTGCCGCAGATCGAGGTGGCCTTCGAGATCGACGCCGACGGCATCCTGCACGTGGCCGCGCGTGATCGCGGCACCGGGCGGGAGCAGCGCGTCGAGATCCGGCCCTCGAGCGGCCTGAGCGAGTCCGAGATCGACCGGATGATGTCCGAGGCCGATCGGCACAAGGCGGCCGACGCCGAGCGCAAGGAGCTCGTCGAGCTGCGCAACACGGCCGAGGGCCTCATCCACACGACGGAGCGCTCGCTCGAGGAGTACGGCGACATCCTGTCGCCCCTCGACGTCGAGGAGATCCGCAACGACGTCGACACCCTGCGCGCGTCGATGGACACGGTCGATCCCGAGGAGCTCCGCCTCGCGATCAGCAACCTCGAGCAGTCGGCCTACCGCATCGCCGACGCGATGTACAACGACGCCACCGACGGCTTCGATCCCGAAGCGCCCCAGTAGGCGCCGCAGCAGGACGGCGCAGTCGGCGACGACCGCGGCGCGACCGGCGCCGCGTGACGGGACCTCCCCACCGTGTCCGAGAAGCAGGACTACTACGATCTGCTCGGCGTCGCCCGCGACGCCGACGCCGAGACGCTGAAGAAGGCGTTTCGGAAGAAGGCGATGCAGCTTCACCCGGATCGCAACGCGGATCCGGACGCCGAGGAGCAGTTCAAGGCGGTCAACGAGGCCTACGCGGTGCTGAGCGATCCCGAGAAGCGGGCGCGCTACGACCGCTTCGGGCACGACGCGCCGGGCGGCTTCGGCGGCGGGCAGGGGCCCTTCGGGTTCGATCCGGACAGCGTGCGCGACGTCTTCGGCGGCGACCTGTTCGAGCAGCTCTTCGGGGCCTTCTTCCGCGGCGGCCGCGCGCGCCACGGGCGCGATCTGCAGGTGCCGATGACCGTGACGCTCGACGAGGTGGCGCGCGGCGGCGACCGGGCGGTCACCTTCACCCGGCGGGGCGTCTGTGACACCTGCGCGGGCAGCGGCGCGGCGCCCGGCACGCGGCCGGTGCGCTGCGACACCTGCGCGGGCATGGGCCAGGTGCGGGTGCGCGCGGGCTTCGTGGCCATGCTGCAGGCCTGCCCCGACTGCCGCGGGCAAGGCACCCGCATCGCGACCCCTTGCGGCGCGTGCCGGGGCACCGGGCAGGTGTCCGAGGAGGTGACGCTGAAGGTGCCGGTGCCGCCGGGCATCGCCACCGGGCACAAGCTGCGCCTCGACGGGGAGGGGCACGCGGGGCAGGACGCGGGCACGGCCGGTGACCTGTACGTGCAGATCGAGGTGGAGCCGCACCCCTTCTTCGAGCGGCGGGGCGACGACCTGGTCTGCGAGGTGCCGATCAGCTTCCCGCAGGCGGCCCTCGGCGCCACCATCGAGGTGCCCACGCTGGACGGGAAGGCGCGGGTGAAGGTGCCGTCGGGCACGCAGTCGGGCAAGACGCTGCGCCTGCGGGGCAAGGGGCTGCCGCCGGTGCGTGGCCGCGGCGCGGGTGATCAGCTGGTGAAGCTGCAGATCGAGACGCCGCAGACGCTGACCGCGAAGCAGCGCGAGCTGCTCGAGGCCTTCGAGGACACGCTCGAGGCGGACGAGGGGGCCGAGGGCGCGGCGCCCCGGCGCAAGGGCTTCCTCGAGAAGCTCAAGGAGCTGTTCGATTGACCACCGCCGGGGTCGTCAGACCGGCACGGGCACCTGCTCGATGAGCTGACGGATCACCTGCTCTGCCTCGTCGTGCGCGCGCAGCAAGCCTTCGGCCGTGCCCGTGGCGTGGACGCGGTGGGCCAGCACCGGCACGGCGAGGGCCTTGATGTCGTCGGGCAGCACGTAGGTGCGGCCCAGCAGCAGGGCGC
>JAUHXL010000690.1 GCA_030426945.1 bacterium | reverse complement strand
GGGCGATGGGGTGGCCTTCGTACAGGTGGACGCGCCCGGCGAGCGCGGCCACGCGGGGGCCGCCGCCGGGCAGGTTGCCCACCACCAGGCGACCGGCGTGGCCGGCGACGCCCACCTCGGGGAAGTGAGGGATGTCGGCGTAGTCGATGATCACCGGATCGACGAGGCGATCGGCGAAGGCGCCGAGGCCGCTGCCGAGGACGACGGCCGCCCGGGGAGCGGCGCAGCGCGCCGCCAGCGACGCCGCGGCGTCCGCCGCGGCCTGACGAGGATCGGTCTTCATGGCGTCAACCTACTCCGGCCGGGGCGCCGCCGTCACCCTCGCCGACGTAGGGTGCGATTCAGACCCGTTGGTCCACCGCACGCCCCGCCAGGTCGGCCGGGCTATCAGCTTTCAGCGGTCAGCTGTCAGCTCCGCCGCGATGATTGGGACCGTCTGCCCGGAAACCCGGCGCGTCGACTCTGCACCGCGGTTGGACGCTCGGCACGACGCACGGGCCCGGCTGAGAGCTGAAAGCTGACAGCTGACAGCCGGTACGAGCGACCACCAACGGCTCGTGAGCAGATTGGCCGACATGGCTCGGGTTTACGCCTCGCGTCGGCCGGCGCATAGTACGCCGTTCCCCGCCGCGCCCCGCAGGTCACGGTTTGCTGTTCAACTCGCTCGAGTACATCACGTTCTTCCTCGTCGTGTTCGTCGGCTACTGGGCGACGGTGCGCTACGCCAAGGTGGCGTTGAGCCTGCTGTTGGTCGCCAGCCTGCTCTTCTATGCGTGCTGGAACCCCACCTATCTGCTGCTGATCGTGGCCTCGTCGCTGGTGGACTTCACCGTCGGCGGGCGCCTGGGGCGCACGCAGGACGCGCGCAAGCGGCGGCGGCTGGTGCTGGTGTCGGTCGTCTACAACCTGGGCGTGCTGAGCGTCTTCAAGTACTTCAACTTCTTCATGGGCGCGCTCGATCAGGCGGTGCAGCTCGTCGACGCGCAGACCGCCCTGACGGTGGGCGCGTTCTACTGGCCCGGCTTCCGCATGCAGGTGCTGCTGCCGGTCGGCATCTCGTTCTTCACCTTCCAGTCGATGAGCTACACCATCGACATCGCGCGGCGACAGCTGGCGCCCATCGACAGCTACCCGCGCTATCTGCTGTTCGTCAGCTTCTTCCCTCAGCTCGTCGCCGGGCCCATCGTGCGCGCCCGCGACCTGCTGCCCCAGCTCGCCGCGCGCCCGCCGCTGACCGACGCGATGGGCGGGCGCGGCCTCTACCTGGTGGCCCTGGGGCTGTTCAAGAAGGTGGTCATCGCCGACTTCCTCGCCATCAACCTCGTCGACCGCACCTTCGCGTTTCCGGGCCAGTACTCGAGCTTCGAGATGTTGTGCGGCGTCTACGGCTACGCGCTGCAGATCTACTGTGATTTCAGCGGCTACAGCGACATCGCCATCGGCTCGGCCCTGCTCTTGGGCTTCCGCTTCCCCGACAACTTCGACGCGCCCTACAAGAGCCGCAACCTGCAGGAGTTCTGGCGTCGCTGGCACATCTCGCTGTCCACCTGGCTGCGCGACTACCTGTACATCGCGCTGGGCGGCAACCGGGGCGGCGCCTGGCGCACCTACCGCAACCTGATGCTGACCATGCTGCTCGGCGGGCTGTGGCACGGCGCCGGCTGGAACTTCATCATCTGGGGCGCGCTGCACGGCGGCGCGCTGGCCGTGCAGCGCGCGGTGCAGCGCCACCGCGAGGCGGCTGGACGCGAGCCCCTCCTGCGCGGGCCGGTGGGCGAGGTGGTGGCGGGGCTGCTGACCTTCCACTATGTCTGCCTGGCGTGGATCTTCTTCCGGGCGACGGATCTGCGGGCCGCCACGGAGGTGCTCGCGCGCCTCGGTGAGCTCTCGTTCTCCACCCACCACCTGACGGCGCCGGTGGTGGCGGTGATGCTGGTCGGCGTCGTGACGCACCTGTGGCCGCGGGCCTGGTTCGAGCGCATCGTGGCCGGCTTCGCCACGCTGCCCGCCGCGGTGCAGGCGGCGGCGGTGGTCGCGGTGGGCCTGGGGCTGCAGAAGGCCGCCTCGGCGGACGTGGTGCCCTTCATCTACTTCCAGTTCTGAGGCGACGTGCAGCGACCCCAGCTCTCGACCGGCAGCCCGACGACGCTTTGGTCGAAGACCGGGCGGGCGATCTTCGGCGCCGTCCTCGCGGCGCTCGTGCTGCAGTTCGCGCCCTACCTCGAGCCCCTGCGCTGGGCGCCCGACGACGCGCTCGCCTTCGTGCCGCGGCTGTTCCGACCGGGGGCCTTCGACCAGGCGGCCGACGACGAGGCGCTGTCGGAGGACTTCGACGACGAGGCCCTCATCGCGCTCGGCCCGCCGGAGGGCGCGCCGCGGCCGAAGCGCAAGGCGTCGCGCGCGGCCCACCGGGACGACGGCGAGGGGGACGCCGGCGCGCCCCCCGACGCCGGCTTCATCATCGAGAGCAACGCCGATCTGCCCGACGCGCCGGACATCGAGGAGACCGCCTCGGGCGTGCCGCTGTATCCCATCGAGGATCACCAGCACGCCCTGCGCCGCTTCCACACCGCGCTCGACCGCGTGCGCGCGGGCGATCCCGAGGCCGTCGCGCGCGTGCTGCACTACGGCGACTCGCTGATCGCCGGCGACTACGTCACGCAGACGGTGCGCCGCCTGATGCAGAAGAAGTTCGGCGACGCGGGGCACGGCTTCGTGCTGGCCGGGCGGCCCACGCGCTGGTACCGCCGCAACAACCTGAAGCTGTGGTCGAGCGACGGGTGGACGATCAACCGGATGACCAACCCGACCATCGCCGACGGCCGGTACGGGCTGGGCGGCATGACCTTCCGCACGTCGCGCGCCGGCCAGTGGGTGCGCTTCGAGCCCGAGGGCGAGGACGGGCTGAACGACGGCGTGGCGAAGATGCAGGTGTTCTACCTGGGGCAGCCGGCGGGCGGGCGCTTCGAGATCGAGGTCGACGGGCGCGGCGTCGAGGTGAACACGCGCATCGACGAGGCGAAGTCGCGGCTGGCCGAGGTGCAGGTGCCCGACGGGCCGCACGTGCTGCGCGTGAAGACGCTGGGGGGGGGCGAGGTGCGGCTGTTCGGCGCGGTGCTCGAGCGGCCCGGGCCGGGGGTGGTGTACGACAGCCTGGGGGTGGACGGCGCGCGGGCCAAGCTGCTGAAGCGGATGGATCCGCCCCACTGGCACGATCAGCTGCGGCTGCGCCACCCGGACCTGCTGGTGCTGCATTACGGCACCAACGAGAGCCAGTGGCGCAACCTGAGCGCCGACACCTACCGCGCGGATCTCGCGCAGACGGTGGGGCACCTGCGGCAAGCGCTGCCCGGCGTCAGCTGCCTGATGGTGGGGCCGATGGACCGGGCCGAGCGCGAGGGGGGCAAGCTGCGCACCATGCCGGTGGT
>JAUHXL010000689.1 GCA_030426945.1 bacterium | reverse complement strand
CAATACGATGTTCGGATTCTGAGCTGAACATTTCCAGGTCCGGCACTCCATCGACAGGAGACGAGAAGATGAGCGAGATCAGCAAGACGGTGGTCATCACGGGAGCGAGCAGCGGGTTCGGCGAGGGCGCAGTGAAAGCCTTCGCGGACAAGGGATATCGCGTGTGGGGTACGATGCGCGACCTCGACGGGCGCAACGCCGACAAGCGGGCGGCGCTCGAAGCCTACTCGTCGAAGGTGTCGGTGATCGACATGGACGTGGCGAACGACGAATCCGTGGCGGAGGGGTTCGCCACGATCCTCGGCGATGGCCAGGTCGACGTACTCATCAACAACGCGGGCATCATGTACCTGGGCATCACCGAGGCGTTCAGCGTCGCCCAGGCCCACGAGCAGATGAACACCAACTACTACGGCGTGATCCGGACAACGCAGGCCGTCCTGCCGTCGATGCGCGCGGCCCGATCGGGCCTGATCATCAACTGCAGCTCGCTGGTGGGGCGCATCTCTCCGCCGTTCTTCGGGACCTACACCGCGACGAAGCACGCGCTCGAGGGCTACTCGCAATGCCTGCGCTACGAGCTCGCGCCGTTCGGGGTCGACGTCGCCATCGTCGAGCCCGGACCCTTCGGTACGGGCCTGCTCGCCTCGGGGAGGCCGCCGGCCCTCGACGAGGTGCTCTCGTCCTACGGCGATCTCGCTCAGGTTCCGCCTGCCATGGCGGCACAGTTCGCGCAGATGCTGGCGAGCGACGGCGCCCCGGACCCGCAGTGGGTGGTCGACGCCTACGTGAAGCTCGACGACATGCCCGCCGGCGAGCGGCCCGTGCGGACGCAGGTCGGCATGAGCTGGGGCGTCGATCAGATCAATCGCTTGACGCAGCCCATCCAGGACCAGCTGCTCGAGGAGCTGCAGCTCGACGCGCTGCTCGGGCGCGGCTCGAACTGACCTCCTTCGCCCGGTCCCAATCGCGATCAGTGCACGTCCGTCGACACGCCGACCTCGCTGACGCCGAGCTCCCAGTGTTCGATGAACGCGGTCCTCGGTGCCGGTCCTCGGTGCGGTCGTCGTCCTCGGTCCTCGGTGCCAGGCAGATAGGGCAGGGGTGGTGGAGCGGCCTCGTGATTTCAGTGCGAGTGAACGAATCCTGCCTTCTGGCGCGCGCCGGGCCGTGGTGAGGCGGGTCGGGCGGCCCTTGTCGTCGTTGGGGCGGTCGGAAGAGGACGTTGCGTCGGCCGCGGCGCCTGAAACGGCCGGTCCTCGGTGCCAGGCAGCTGGGGGGAGGGGTGGTGGTCCGGCTTTGTCGCATCGCCTCGTGGCCCTACCGGTCGTTCAGCCCCTTGCCGGCGCGGATGGCGGGCGTGCAGCGCTCGATCCGGGCCGCCCGAGTCTCGGCCTTCTTGGCGCTCGAGAAGTGCAGCACGTAGCCCCGCTGGCGGCCCGGCGTCAGCTCCTCCCAGGCGGCGCGGAGATCGGGATCGGCCTCCAAGGCATCACCCAGTTCGTCGGGCAGCGCGAGCTCGGAGGCCGGCTCGAACGCCACTTTGGTGCCCGACCTCTCCAGCTCGACCGCCTCGGCCAGGCAGGCGCGCACCGCGTCGGCGCGGCTGCGCACCTCGTCCACGCTGGTGAACTCGATACGCATCGCGGCCTGCGAGTTCTCGCCCTGGGGCACCAGGACGCCGTGGGGATCGGAGAGCAGCGTGCCCTTGAAGAACATCAGCGCGAGGTGGGGCTTGAACGGCTGCATGATCGCCACGTTGCCGCCGTGAGACGCGTAGCAGGGCTTGCCCCACTTGATCGCCTCCTCGAGCCCCTCGCCCAGGATGACCCCGCGCAGCGCCTGCATCTCGGCTCGCCAGCGCCTCGCGTCGGCGAGGTAGGCGTCGACGTCGGCGTACGACTTCATGCGTGCTCCTTTCGTGCGTCGTCGGGGTCAGCGTAGCCGGGGGCGGCAGGCGTCAAAAGGGGGGATCCGCACGAGCGCGTTGGGCCCGCGTGCGCGGCGAGCCCGCGGGTTCAGCACATCAGGGCGAGACGGGACGCGGGGGCGGCGGGGCCAGGGCGAACAGGCCGCGGGTGAGCAGCCAGAGGCAGAAGGCCGACTCGGCGAGGACCGGGATCAGGTAGGCGGGCGCGAAGGCGTCGGCGACGCCCGGGGCGAGGAAGGCCAGCAGGCTGCCGGTGAGGTACACGCCGCCGGCCGCCCCGACGCCGACGCTCAGCGGCCTGGGCACCGTGCGGGTGCGCAGCAGCAGACCGGCGGTCAGGAAGCAGTTGATCCCGAAGAAGATGAGGCCGAGATCGTAGCCGTCGCCCTGCAGCTGCAGGGCGGACCAGGCGAGCGTTCGCGCGGCCTCGGCGCCCAGCGTCGCCGCGTTGTCGAGCGCGAGCTGGGCCGCGTGGTGGTGGAGCAGGTTGGCGGCGATGATCGCGGTCTGGACGAGCCGGAAGACCAGCGCGCCCAACGCGAGCGCGACGCCCACCGGTCGCAGCAGCACGAAGAGCACCACCGCCAAGGCCGCGTCGGCCATCGCCATGACGACGTCGGCGGCGAAGCTGAGTCGGAACAGGTGGCCGGCGGCCCGGATGTTCGCGGCGGTCATGACGGGGTCGTCGGGCACGAAGAGCGTCGCGCGGACGGCCACCTCGCTCCATAGGCCGAGCGCGATGATCACCAGGTACAGCGCGCCGGCGGCGCGGGCGGCCTGCGTGGGCAGCGTCACGGCGTCGTCCTGACTCATCGGAGGTCCTCCTGGCGGGTCGGCGGCCCCTTCAGCTCGACCGTGTTGCCCTCGGGATCGCGCAGGTAGAGCGAGGGCCCGTGACCCTGCGCGCCGTAGCGGGTGGCCACCTCGCTGGTCTCGACGCCGTGGGCGCGCAGGTGCGCCGTGATCGCGGCGGCATCCCAGGGGCTGACCTGCAAGCACACGTGGTCCATGTTCCGGCGGCGCCCGTCCGGCGCGTCGCCGCCGCGGCGCCCCAGCGGGCCCTCGACGTCGACGAGGTCGATGAGCGACGCGCCGGCGCGCAGCTGGGCCAGGCGGGCGGCGCCGGGGCCACGCTCGAGCGGGCAGTTCAGCACCTGTCCGTAGAACGTGATCATCCGCTCGAGGTCGCGGACGCGGAGCACCACGTGGTCGATCCCACGCACGCCGATGGGGTGTGTCGGTTGGCTCATCTCAGCGGCTCCCGGCCCGCAGGGGCAGCGCGATGGGGCGCATCGGGGCGGCATCGGCGCCGCGCAGCTTCAGCGAGCCGCCGATGAACGCGAACTCGTAGATCCGGTCGCGGGCCAGCCCCTCGAGGTGCACCAGCTCGAGGATGGGCGCCCCCTGCTGCGCCAACAGGTAGGTGTGCAGCGGCACGTAGTTGCCCTCGATCTCGGAGGGGAAGGCCTCGAAGCTGAGGTTGTCGGCGCCCACCACCATCGCGCCCTTC
>JAUHXL010000097.1 GCA_030426945.1 bacterium | reverse complement strand
GGGCGCGCCAAGGACCTGATCATCATCCGCGGGCGCAACTTCTACGCCGAGGATCTCGAGGTGCAGGCCGAGCGGGTGGAGGGCGTGCGCGTCGGGTGCGTGGTGGCGTTCGGGGTGTACGACGACGCGAAGGCCAGCGACCTGGTGGTGGTGGTCGCCGAGACGCGCGAAGAGGACGACGCGGCGCGCGCGGCGCTGGCCGAGAAGATCATCGAGGCCATCCAGGCGCACGCCGGGGTGACGGTCGACGAGGTGGTGCTGGCCGAGCCCGGGACGCTGCCCAAGACCAGCAGCGGCAAGCGGCAGCGGGGGTACACGCGCAAGCTGTACCTCGACGGCCAGCTCGGGGTGCGCAAGACCAGCACGCTGGGGCTGGCGCGCGTGTTCGCCAAGAGCGGGCTGGGCCTGGTGGCCAGCACCGTGCGGCGGTGGGTGGGCCGGCGGGAGCCGGACTGAGGGGGAGCGATGTACGCGACACTCCGGGGCGGCACGGTCGCCGCGATGCTGATGGTGGGCGGGGGTGCCTTGGCGCAGCCGGCGTCGGCGCCGACCAAGGCGCCCGCCCCGATGGCGGTCGAGAAGCCGGCCAAGACTGGCAACGCGCCCGTCCCCTTCACCGCCGACCGCATCCGCGAGGCGACGAAGGCGGGGCGCACCTATCGCTTCGAGGTGGGCGGGCCGGGTGAGGGGCCGATGACGCTCACCATGCGCTTCGTCGAGGTCGGCAAGGAGAAGGTGGTGCTCGAGAGCACGATGCTCGACGCCGCCGGCAAGCCCCTGGCCGAAGCGAAGCGCCAGGACACCACCTGGGCTAAGCTGGAGAGCCACGCGCACTACCCCGCGGCCGCGACGGTCATCACGCCCGAGAAGGTGACCGTGCCCGCCGGCACCTTCGCCACGAAGAAGTACGCGGTGACGACGAAAGAGCCCGACGGCTCGACGCTGGTGGTGCAGGCCTGGTTCGCGGACGACCTGCCCGGCGCGCCGGTGAAGTACATCGCCGAGAAGGACGGGAAGCGGGTGAGCACGATGACGCTGCTGGAGCACACCAACCCATGATCGAAGGCTTCGCGCGCGTGTCGGTGGCGGTGCCGCCCTGCGCCATCGCCGACGTCGAGACGAACCGGCAGGCGACGCTGGACCTGTGGCGCCGCGCGCACGACCAGGGCGACGCGCTGGTGGTGTTCCCCGAGCTGGGGCTCAGCGGCTACACCATCCGCGACCTGCTGCTCGACCGGCTGCTGCTGGATCGCTGCGCCGAGGCGTTGGTGGCTTTGGCCGAGGACGGGCGCGACCTGCAGCCCATGGCCGTCGTCGGCCTGCCCCTGCGCGTGGGCGGCGCGGTCTACAACGTCGCCGCGGCCCTGCAGGGCGGGCGGGTGCTGGGCATCGTACCCAAGGCCTACCTGCCCACCTATCGCGAGTTCGAAGAGGCGCGCTGGTTCCGCCCCGGCGTCGAGGTGCGGCCCTTCTCGACGGTGCGCATCGGCGACGAGGACGTGCCCTTCGGGCTCGACGTGCTGTTCGCGGCGCGCGACGTGCCGGACCTCATCGTCGGGCTGGAGATCTGCGAGGACTACTGGGTGCACGTGCCGCCCAGCGTGTACCAGGTGTCCGCCGGCGCCACGGTGTGCTGCAACCTGAGCGCGTCGAACTTCACCATCGGCAAGGCGGAGCTGCGGCGCCTGCTGGGCACGTCGGCGAGCGATCGGGGCAAGTGCGCTTATCTGTACGTCGCCGCGGGCCCGGGGGAGTCATCGACCGACCTCGCCTTCGACGCCGACGCCTTCATCTGCGAGAACGGCTCGGTGCTGGTCGAGTCGAAGCGCTTCGCGCGCGACGCCCAGCTCGTGACCGCCGACGTCGACCTCGAGACGCTGCAGCGCGAGCGCCTGAGCACCAACACGTTCGGCGACTGCAGCACGGTGAACCAGCGTCCCTTCCGTCGCGTGGCCTTCGACGCGGGCGCGCCCTTCGGCGCCCTGCGCCGGGACGTGACGCCGCACCCCTTCCTGCCGCGCGACCCGGCGACGCTGGCCAACCGCTGCTGGGAGATGTTCGAGATCCAGAGCAACGCGCTGGCCACGCGGATGAAGGCGCTGGGCCGGCCGAAGCTGGTGCTGGGCGTGTCGGGCGGGCTCGACTCGACCAACGCCGCGCTGGTGGCGACGCAGGCGCTCGTGCTGGCGGGCCAGCCGGCGAGCGATCTGCTGTGCGTCACCATGCCGGGCCTGGGCACGACGTCGGGCACGCGCAGCAACGCCGAGAAGCTGGCCGTCGCGCTGGGCGCGCGCTTCCGCGAGGTGGCCATCGGCGAGGAGACGCGGCTGGTGCTGGACGCGATGGGTCACCCCGCCGCCGACGGCGCCGACACCGTCGCGGCGCTGATCGAGAAGCTGCGCGCGGAGCCCGAGCTGGCCGACGTCAGCGTCGAGAACGTGCAGGCGCGCCTGCGCACGCTGATCCTGATGAGCGTCGCGAACCGCGAGGGCGGCCTGCTGGTGGGCACCGGCGATCTGAGCGAGAAGGCGCTGGGCTGGTCGACCTACGCGGGCGATCACATCTCGATGTACGACGTGAACGCGGGCGTGCCCAAGACGCTGCTGCAGTTCGTCATCCGCTGGGTGGCCAACGAGCGCGCCGCCACCTGGGCCGAGCGCGATCCCGAGGCGCTGCGCGAGACGCTGTTCGCCATCCTCGACACGCCCATCTCGCCCGAGCTGCTGCCCGCCGACGCCGACGGCAGCATCGCCCAGCTCACCGAAGAGGCCATCGGCCCCTACGAGCTGCACGACTTCTTCCTGTTCCACTTCGTGCGCCGGGGAAGCCGACCGCGGCGCATCCTCGACCTGGCCAGCGTCGCCTTCGCCGGCCGGTACGACGCCGAGACGCTGCGGAAGTGGATGCGCGTGTTCGTGCAGCGCTTCTTCTGGAGCCAGTTCAAACGCTCCTGCACGCCCGACGCCCCCAAGGTGGGCACCGTGGCCCTGTCGCCCCGCGGCGACTGGCGCATGCCCAGCGACGCCGCGGTCAGGCTCTGGGTCGAGGACGTCGCGGCGTGGACGCCCCCCATGGAGTAACCCAGGTGTACCCACCACCGCCCCCCCATCGCAGGGATCGTGGTCGTAGTCGTAGTCGTCGTCGTGGTCGACTCGAGACAGCCACGACCGACCACGACCACGACCACGACCACCACCACCACCACGACCACGCCCCGATCCCCACCCCATGACCCCCCTTCCCCCCCGCCAAGCCCTCGCCGCCCCCGGTAAGTGGCCCGTCGTCGGCGAACGCTCCCCCCGCGCCGACGACGCCCCCTGGAGCGTTCACGTCGAAGGCCTCGTCGAGGCGCCCGCCACCTTCTCCCTGCCCGACCTGCGCACCCTCGGCGAGGTCGACCAAACGCTCGACGTCCACTGCGTCACCCGCTGGTCCCGCCTGGGCGTCCGCTTCCGCGGCGTCCCCCTCGCCGCGCTGCTCGAACGCTGCCGCCCCCTGCCCGAAGCCCGCTTCGTCTCGTTCGTCGCGCGCAGCGATCGCGCCCACAGCACCTCGCTGCCCCTCGCCGACGCGCTCGACCTGGGCACGCTCATCGCCTTCGAGCACGAGGGCCAGCCGCTCACCGTCGAGCACGGCGGCCCGGTGCGCACCGTCGTGCCCGGCCGCTATTTCTACAAGAGCCTGAAGTGGCTCGAGCGCATCGAGCTGCGGGCCGAGGACCGCCTGGGCTACTGGGAGGGCGAGGCCGGCTATCACAACCACGCCGACCCCTGGGCCGAGGAGCGTTACGTGCTGCCCGAGGGCAGCCGCGTCGATGTGATGCGGCGGGTGCAGGCGCGCGACCTGGCCGGCGTACACGCGCTGGGCGTGCGCATGGACGCCATGACGCTGGACGGGCTGACCGCGCGCGGCGCCATCCTGCGCGACGCCTGGTTCCGGCGCGCGTCGCTCACGGGCGCCGACTTCCGCGACGCCAACCTGTCCAACGCCCGCTTCGAGGGCGCCGACCTGCGCGACGCCGACCTGCGCGGCGCCGACCTCGAGGGCGCCAGCCTGCGCGGCGCCGACCTGCGCGGCGCCGACCTGCGCGGCAGCAGCCTGTTCGGCGCCACCTTCTGCGCCGAGCCCGGCGACGACGCCGGCGACTGGCCCGACGCCCGCCTCGACGCCACCACGCGCCTCGACGCCGAGCCCCTCGCCCGCCTCAACGACCACCAGCGCGACTACGTCCTGCAGAGCGTCAGGTCCTAGCGACCACGTTCAAGTCGTGGTCGTGGTCGTCGTCGTCGTCGTGGTCGAACGGACTCAGGTTCCCGCCCGCCGGCCGACCACGACCACGCAGGAGGCAGCGCGCGCCCCACGTTGGGTGTAAAGTCCACCCCATGCCGACGCCGCCCCCCCGTCTGCTGCACCTGCTGGGACAGGCCAGCCGCGCCCGCACGGCCGCCGAGTTCGCCGTCGCGTCGCGGTTCCCCGCCGCCACCCAGCGCGCGAAGCTGCGCGCCATCCTGCGCGCCAACGCCCACACCGCCTTCGGCCGCGCGCACGGCTTCGCGTCCATCCGCGGGCCCGCCGACTTCGCGCGGCGCGTGCCGATCATGCGCCCCGACGACCTGCAGCCCTGGGTCGAGCGCATGATGCGGGGCGAGCGCGACCTGCTCACCGCCGAGGCGCCCGTCGCCTACGTCACCACCACCGGCAGCACCGGGCCCGCGAAGTACATCCCCATCACGCCGAGCTATCGCGCCGAGTTCCAGAAGACGGTGCACGTCGCGGTCTGGCACCTGTTCCTGCGCTTCCCCGACGCCTTCACCGGCCGCGTCCTGTACTTCGTCGGCTCGCGCCGCGTGAAGACCGCGCCGGACGGCCTCGACATCGGCGCGATGAGCGGCTTCAACTTCACCGAGATGCCCGCCGTCGTGCGCGCCGCCTACGCCTGGCCCTACGCGCTGTTCGAGGTGCCGCACCTGCCCACGCGCACCTGGCTGGCGCTGCACCTGGCGGTCATCCGCGACGTGACGCTCATCGCCGGTGTGTTCCCGGCGCCCATCGTCTACCTGCTGCGCGCCCTGGAGCGCGAGGCGCCCCGCCTGGCGTGGCACGTGCGGCAGGGCACGCTGCCCGACGACCTGACGCTGACCGCCGAGCAGCGGGCCTTCTTCGCCGCGATGCTGGAGCCGCGCCCGGACGTGGCCGACCGCCTCGCGCGCATCGAGGCCGAGCCCGCGCGCGCCGTCGAGCTGGCCCTGCCCAAGCTGCGCCTCGCGTACTGCTGGATGACCTCGACGGCGGCTCTGTTCGTGCCCGAGCTGCAGCAGCGCCTCGGCCCCGAGGTGCCCGTGCGCGACGCCATCTACGCCGCCTGCGAGGGCTGGTGCAGCATCCCGATGGGCGAGGCCGAGCCGGGCGGCGCCCTGGCCGTCACGTCGCACTTCTTCGAGTTCCTGCCCGTGGCCGCGCTCGAGGCGGGGCACCTCGACGACGTCCGCACGGTGGAGCAGCTCGAGGACGGCGCCCAGTACTTCATCCTCGTCACCAACAGCGCCGGCATGTACCGCTACCTGTTGGGTGACATCGTCGAGGTGTGCGGCTTTCACAACGCCACCCCCCGCATCCGCTTCGTACGCAAGGTGGGCGCGGCCAGCGATCTGGTCGGCGAGAAGCTCGAGGAGAGCCACGTCACCGCCGCGGTGGGCGCCGCCCTGCAGACCTACGGGCTGCGCGCCACGTGGTTCACGCTGGTGCCCATCACCGATCGGGCGGAGCTGGGCTACGACCTGTACCTCGAGCTCGCGCGTCCCGCGGAGGCCTCTCGAGTGGCGGCCTTCGAGGCCGATCTGGACGACGTCCTCCGGCAGCACGCGGCGGGCTACAACTTCTGTCGCTCGGGCGGGCTGTTGACGCCTGCGCGAACGCTCCACCTGGAGGCCGGCAGCTACGATGCCTGGCGCCAGCACGCGGTGGCGGGCGGCGCCGCCGAGGCGCAGCTGAAGACCGCGCACCTGGTCGCTGGGCCCGAGAAGGTGCCTGCGGCGCTGCGACCGGGGGCGCGGTGAGCCGCCCGCGCACCCGACCCGCCCGCGGCATGACGCTGCTGAGCGTCGCCGCGCTGGTCGGCTGCTCGCTGACCCTGGACCTCGAGGCGCCCCCCACGCAGATCGTCGCGCCCGGCGGCGACGGCGGCGACGCGGCGCCCGGGCCGGATCGCGACGCCCTGGTGATGCCGCCGCGCGCGCGCGACGCCGGCCCGGACGCTCTCGGGCCCGACGCGGCGCCCGCGCCGAGGGACGCCGTCGTCGACGCCGCGCCGCGCCGCGACGCAGCGCCGCCTCGCCCGGACGCCGCCCGACCCAGCGACGGCTGCCCCACCGCCACCCGCCGACGCTACCCCGATCGCGACGGCGACGGCGTCGGCGCCGGCGTCCCGCAGTGCGTGCCCGTCGACACGCCCGACTTCGTCGACCGGGGCGACGACTGCGACGATCTGAACGCCGACATCTGGACGCTGCGGGAGGTGTTCGTCGACGACGACGGCGACGGCTACACGACGGGCTTCGACACCCGCTGCGTGGGCGACGCCGGGCCCGCCATGCCCACGCCGCCGCCCGTGCGAGGGTTCGCGCCCGCCCGCGCCGAGGCCGACGGTCACGGCATCCGCGGCTGGCGCGATCTGCGCGACCTCGACGTCCTCGACGGCCGCGGCCCCTCCTGTCGGCCCGACGGCGACCGCTGCGGTGACCTGCGGCTGACCGACTGGTCGCTGGCGCCCCGCCCGGACGTGGGCATCACCGGCGTGCAGGTGGACCTGTGGCTGCGGCCAGACGATCCGGACCGCGACCAGTATCAGGTGCGCGTGGGTCTGATCATCGACGGAGTGATCGTGGGTGAGCGCCGCGCGGTGGCGGTGCTGCCCGAGGACGGCGTGCAGCGGGTGCGCGTCGGCGGCCCCGGCGATCTCGAGGCGTGGGGGGTCGCGCTGGACGCCGAGCAGGTCGCGAAGCGTGACTTCGGCCTGGTGATCGACGCCCCCCTCGCCACCGACATGATCGAGGTCGACTTCGCCCTGCTGCGGATCCACGTGGCCGACGGGGTCGACTGCGACGACCGGGATCCGACCCGGTACAGCGCCGTCGCCGGCTTCACCGATCAGGACGGCGATGGCTTCGGCGCCGATCGCACGACGGCCTGCGTCGGCGACGCCGCCGAGCTGCCGGTGGTGTTGACCGACGGCGACTGCGACGACAGCGACGACCGGGCCCGTCCGGGCGGCGCGGCGCACACCACGCCGCGCAACGCGGGCGGCTGGGACTTCGACTGCGACGGCCAGGAGACCCCAGGGACGGTGAGCACGTTCACCGACTGTGTACTGATGGGCGTCTGCGGGGGCGCCACCCAGCGGATCGGCGCGCCCGCGGCGTGCGGCGAGCCCAACCCGGTGCAGCGCTGCGCCATGCAGAACGACGGCACCTGCGCGCTCGAGGACGGCGAGGCGCCCACGCCCTGCCGCTGACGACGTCGGTTCAGGGCAGCGGGGCGATGTCCGGCGCGACGAAGGCACCCTTCGCCTCGGCCGACAGCAATCGGGCGCGGGTGTAATACAGGCGCAGCAGCGTCTTCTGCATCAGGTGCGGGTGGGCGTCGCAGAAGGCGGTCGAGTCGGCCTGACCGCCGTGGTGCCGCGCCGTCGCCGCCACCAGGCGGAGCCACGCGGCCGTGATGGTCTCGTGGTAGCCGCGGTCGGGCGTGTCTTCGACGCCGAAGGCCGCCAGCAGGCCCCGCAGGCCGCGCCGCATCGGGCCGCGCGCCTCGTCGGGGCCCCAGCGCGCGACGTACAGCCACGCCACGCGCACGTGCGCCCGATGATCCCAGTCGGCGGGCGTCAGCTCGGCCGCCTCGAAGCGCGCGAGCAGCGTCGCGTCGTCCATCTCCCCTCCCCTCGGGTGTGCGGTGCGCGGGCTCCAACCACGCGGGCATGCCCGCCCATTACCGTCGCCTGACAGTCCCCTGACACGCTGGGCGGGGACGCGGCTAGGATGCGCTCATGCGGGGGCTGCTCATCGCCGCGGTTGTCGCCGCGCTGATCCTGATCGGCGCGGGCGCCAGGCTCGCCTGGCTCGCTGGGCCTGCGCCGTCCCCGGGCACCGCCGAGGCGCTCGCGACGGACGCGCTGCGCCGGCTGGACGCCGCGCCGACGCCGACCATGGTGGACCTCGAGGCGTTGTTCCCCGGCGGCGCGTGGCTCGAGCTGACCGATCCGGCGCTGATGCTGCCGCAGAGTCATACGCTGCCCTTCGCGGCGTGGCGCGCGCTGAGCGACTGCGCCGAGGCTGCGCCCGCGACGCTGGCCCTGCGCAAGGCCGCCACGTGGCGGGACTTCGCGTGCGGGCTGCGGCCCGACCTGCCCGCCGGCTTCTTCGACCGGGGCCCTTGGATGCACCCGAGCGGCGCGTCCTACGTGGCGCTCGCGATGGCGCGCGGCGAACGCTTCGACGCTGCGTTCCTCGAAGCGCAGAGCGGCCGCCTGCACGCCGCAGAACTTGGAGACGCCGCGGATCCGGCGCGGCGCGTCCTGGCGGCGCTGGACACGCCGGCGTTGGCGGCGGTGCACCGCGGCCACGCCACGGCGCTGGCGCCCGAGTGGGTACTGCGCCGCCGGGGTGAACACGGTCGCCGGTACGCCGCGTGGCCGCGCGCGCGGTGGGCGGCGCTCGGCGCGGGCCTGCCTCTGGTCTCGGCGCGCCGGGGCGATCGGTGCCTGACGCGGGTGGGCGATCTCTGCTGGCGCGCCCGCGACCTCGGCCCGGCGCGCGCCCGGTGGAGCGCCGTCGTGCTGGTGGTGACGCTGATCCTCGGCGCGATGCTGTTGCTGATGGTGCAACGCTGGTACCGGGACCGCAGCGCCGAGCGGGCCGCGCGCCGCTTCGTCCTGCGCACCCTGACCCACGAGCTGCGCACGCCGGCGACGGCCCTCTCGCTGTCGCTGGAGACCCTGCGCGATCAGTACGACGCGCTGCCACCGGCCGGCCAGGACGCGACGCTGGCGCTGAGCGACGGCGTCGCTCGGCTGCAGCGCACGCTGGCGGCCAGCGCGAACTACCTGACCTTGCGCGGCAAGCCCGCGGCCGAGCGCGCGCAGCGGGTCGACATCCCGTCGATCAACGCCCTGCTGATCGACCTGCTCGACGACCACGACGTCGTGCTGGTGCCGCTGACACACGACCGCGCGCTGCGCAGCGATCCGGAGTGGCTAGCGCTGTGCGTCCGCAACCTGGTCGACAACGCGCTGCGCCACGGCCAGCCGCCGGTCGAGGTGGCGCTGGCCGTCGTGGGCGCCGAGCTGGAGATCCGGGTGCGCGACGCCGGCGAAACCCGCGGCCTCGACCTGCGCGCCATGACGCGCGCGTTCCATCGCGCCGACGAGAGCAAGGGCCTGGGCCTGGGCCTTGCGCTGGTGCGGGACGCGGCCCGAACGCTCGGCGGCACGCTGACGCACCAGGGGACGCCCACGACCTTCTGCCTGCGCGTGCCCGGAGTCTCGCGATGAACCGAATCCTGCTGGTCGAGGACGAGCCCACGGTGGCGGAGCCCCTGGCCGCGCTGCTGCGGCGCGAGGGCTTCGCCGTCGAGGTGGCGGCGACGAAGCGCGCGGCCGTCGAGGCCATCATCCACGACCCCGATCTGGTGCTGCTCGACTGGATGCTGCCCGACGGCCAGGGCGTCGAGCTGCTGCGGCAGTGGCGCGCCGAGGGTCGAACGCTCCCGGTGGTCTTCCTCACCGCGCGGGTGGACGTCGTCGACCGCGTGCTCGGCCTCGAGCTGGGCGCCGACGACTACGTGACCAAGCCCTTCGAGCCCCGCGAGCTGGTGGCGCGGGTGCGGGCGCGCCTGCGGCGGCACGGCGCCGGACCGGAGGTGCTGCGCCACCTGGGCGTCGAGCTGGAGCCGGCGACGCGCGCGGCGCGGTTCGAGGGCGCGCCGCTCGAGCTCACCCGCCTGGAGCACGACCTGCTGACACTCTTTCTGCGCAACACGGGGCGCGTGTTCACGCGCGACGAGATCCTCAACCGCGTGTGGGGCTACGACAGCTTCCCGACGACGCGGACCGTCGACACCCATGTCCTGCAGCTGCGCCAGAAGACGCGGCCCGATCTCATCGAGTCGCTGCGCGGCGTGGGCTATCGCATGGTGCGAGACCTTGCCGAGACCTGACGCGCCGCTGACGCAGCCCGGCGCCGCGCGGCGCAGAGTGGGTCCACCCAGACCGACCCACCCGAGGAGATCCACGATGCGCTGGACCCTGATCCGCTGGCTGCCCTGCTTGTTCCTGACCGCCTGCGCCGCGCCCGACGGGCGCGAAGCGCCGGTGCCCGTCCGGGCGCCGGCCCCCCTGCTCGAAGCCCACGCCGCGTACGGTGAGGGTGATCTGGGGCGCATGGCCGATCGCGTGCTGGCGACGCTGCGCCTGCCCGACGCCAGTGATCTCGTCCGCGCGAACGCCCTGTCGCTGCTCGAGGCCGGCTACGCGGTCGGCGAGGGCACGCTGCCGAGCGATCGGACGCTGCCCGACGGCGTCCGCGACCTGCGCGTGATGCACCTGCGCAAGCAGGAGCCGACGACCGTGACGTGGCAGATCGCCGTGCGGGGCGTCGCGGACACCGCCGACACCCTGCGGCAGCTCCGGCTGCTCCGGGGTGACGACGTGGTGCTCGATCGCGCGGCGGGGCTGGGCACCTGGAGCGTCGAGGCCGAGGACGAGGGCGGTCACTTCTACGAGCTCGAGGGGCCCGAGCGCACGGAGCCCCTGCCCGAGGGCGCCTACCGCGTCGAGCTGCGGTTGGCCGACGGCACGACGGCGACGCTGCCCTTCGTGCTGGCCGGCGTCACTGCCTTCGGCGCCCCCCGCGTCGACGCGCCGGCGCCGGGCGCGGTGACCGGGCCGAGGCCGACGCTGCGCTTCGATGACTACCGCTCGCCGACGCACCCGCCGTGGGAGCCCCGAACGCTCGGCGCGTGGATCGTGCCGGCCCCGGTGCGCAGCCCGTGGCGCCCGGCCTGGATGCATTGGAGCGATCGGCCTGGGCCGAACCCCCTCGAGGTGGAGCGTCCGCTCGCGCCGGGCGATTACTGGTTCGGGCTCACCTTCACGGAACAGCGCCGCTTCGGTCCCATCACGTTGCTGCGCGCGAGCCGCGTGGCCGTGCCCTTCCGCGTGCGCCTCGAATGAGCAACGGGCCGCTCACGACGCGCCCCGCCCGTGGCGCCAGTGATTCGGTTCGAGGAACAGGTCGGGGCGCAGATCACCCAGGTCGGTGACGCCGCATGCCGCCAGCAGGTCGCGGAGCGCCTCGAGCGCGACGAGCGGCCCGACGACCCCCATCGCCCACCACGCGCCGGGCGCGAACCGGCCGACGCCCGCGATGAGCAGCACCGCGAGCGTCGCGCCCACGAAGAAGCGTCGTCTCACGTCGAACAGGGATGCGGCGCGTGGCGCCGCGGTCGCAGCGCCGGCGGTATCTGCTTGGCCACGCCCGCGAACTGTGGCAGCGTCCCTGCAGCGGGTCGCCGGGCGGCACGGACCCGACGGGTATGGAGCTCCCGCGATGGCGCAGTCGCCCCACGACCGCCTGTTCAAGTTCACGTTCCGTCGCCGCGACAACGCCGCGAGCGCGCTGAGGGCGTTGATGCCTCCGAGCCTCGCGGCGCGCGCCGACTGGGACAGCCTGAGGCTGATGCCGGGCAGCTTCGTCGACGCGGCGCTGTCGGAGCGGCACACCGATCTGCTCTACCGGCTCGAGATCGACGGGCGCCCGACGCTCGTCTACCTGCTCTTCGAGCACCAGAGCAGCACCGACCCCCGCATGCCGCTGCGTATCCTGCGTTACATGGTCAAGATCTGGACCGCGTGGGCCGACGACAACAGCGGCCCGCTTCCGCCCGTGATCCCCTGCGTGCTGTACCACGGCGACGACGCTTGGACCGGCCCAATCCGCTTCGAGGACTTGTTCGACCTCGAGCCCGACGCCCGTGCGGTGGGCCTTCGGGATCTCGTGCCGCACTTCGGCTTCCTGCTCGACGATCTCTCGGTCCGCGACGACAACGACCTGCACGACCGCACGCTGACCGCGATGGCCAAGGCGGCCCTGCTCCTGCTGAAGCACGGCCGAACCGCCAGCGACCTGCCCGAGCGCATCGTCGAGTGGTCCGAGACGCTGCGCGCGGTCCTGGCCGCCGACAACGGCCTGCCCGCATTCGAGGCCTTCAGCCGCTATATTCTGCAGGTCAACGCCCATGTGCGCGTGGACGATCTGGTCCGGGTCGTCCGGGCTGCGCTCGGCGAAGAAGCAGGGAGGGCCGCCATGACCGCGGGTGAAGAGCTCATCGCGCACGGCAAGAAGCTCGGTCGCGACGAAGGTCGCGCAGAAGGTCGCGCCGAAGGTCGCGCCGCCATCCTCCTGAAGCTGATCACCCTGCGCTTCGGACCGCCGGCACCCGATGTCGAGGCGCGGGTCGGCGCCGCGTCCGTCGAGCAGCTCGATCGCTGGGCCGAGGCCATCCTGACCGCGCCCACGGTGGAGCTGCTGCTGGCCGAGACCGAGTAGCGTCCGGGCCGCAGGAGAGAACCCGTCCGCCGCCCAGCGTGACAACGGCCCCGCAGACCCTCGTAAGCTCGCGCCCGGAGAGATCCACGCCGCATCGCACGAGGCGGTTCCGCCATCGGGCGCTCGCCTGGTCGCGGTGCCCGCCGTGGGCGCGGGTGGGCGCGGCGGGCGGCACCGCCGTCGCGCCCCCTACTCGCAGAGCGCGTCGCCGTTCGCTTCCACCCAGCTCGGCTGGTCGCAGCAGGTCGGCTCGTCGTTGCAGAACGTGCAGGTCTCGGGCACGGCGTACATGACGTGCACCTCGCCGTCGGTCAGCTGGTCCTGCAGCACCAGGCCGTCGCGGTCGGCGTCGAAGGCGACCGTGCCGCCGCAGGGGGGATCCTCGAGGCCGCCGATCATGCCGCAGTTGAGCTGCCAGCGGTTGTCTTCGGCGTGATCCCAGGCGAGCGTCAGCGCGCCGTCCACCTCGCTGGTGAGCGCCCAGCAGCCATAGACGAGGTTGCCGGTGGTGGCGTCGTCGCCGAACTGCTGGTAGCGGCGCAGGACGCCGTCGTCGCCGAAGCGGTAGATGTCGCGGCCGCCGGCGAGCGCGCAGCTGCGGTCGTTCTGGCGGTAGGCCCAGCCGCCGGTGACGAGCTGGGTGGCGGCCGCGCTGGACAGGTCGCCGGGGGGCGGGCAGGTGAAGTCGTCGGGTACGCCGGGCGGCTCGGCGGTGTCGACGCAGCTCAGCCCCTGGCGCTCGTAGCCGGGATCGCACTGACACGCGGGCAGCCCGCCCTCGAGCACGCAGGTGCCGCCGGGGCCGCAGTCGACCCCGCACTCGCCGGTCGACGCGTCGCCGGTCGCGCCGTCGAGCGTGACGCTCGCGTCGCTGGTCCCGCCGCTGCCCGCGTCGCCATCGTCGTCGCAGGCCCAGCAGCACGTCAGCAGCACGCCCATCCACAGCAGCTCGCGCATCGCTCCCCTCCCCCGCGGCGTCCGCACCGCGCCCGGGCGATGTGCCGGAAGGACGCGGGCGGTGTCAACGGTCGGCGGCCTCCCCCGTTCAATCGGAAACGATTCGTTTCCGAGCAATGCCGTCACCGGGGACCCCTGGCGTTCGTCTCTTTGGACACGACGGCGGCGCTTCGGCCGCCCCAAACCCGGGAGAGAGAGTCATGTCCAAGGTCACCACCGGCGCGCGCGTCCTGCTCGGCCTCGTCTTCTTCGTCTTCGGCCTCAACGGCTTCCTCGGCTTCATGCCGCAGCCCCCGCAGCCGCCCGAGGCCGGCGCCTTCCTCGGCGCGCTCGCCGCCACGGGCTACATGTTCCCGCTGATCAAGGGCACCGAGGTGCTGGCCGGCGCGCTGCTGCTGGGCAACGCGTTCGTCCCGCTGGCCCTGCTGCTGTTGGCGCCCATCGTCGTGAACATCGCCGCCTTCCACCTGCTGCTGGCGCCCGGCGGCGCGGCGATGGGTCTGGGGCTGGTCGCCCTGCTCGGCTTCGTCGCCTGGCGCTACCGGAGCGCGTGGCGCGGCGTGCTGGCCCGCGACGCCCGGCCCGAGGTGGTCGAACCGGCCCGGCGTCCCGCCACCGTCTGACTCATCCGCCGAGCCCGCGCCGCCGCACGATTCGGAAGCGGGCCGGGCCGCCGCGCCTCGGCCCAGGTGTACCGCGCGAGGGTCTCCAGCCGCACGGCCACGCCCACCTCGCCGATGGCGCGCGCCAGGCGTCGTCGGCGGCTCGCTGGGCGCGGTCGTTCCCGTCGGCGCGCGCCCAGGTCACGTGCGGGTTGGCGGGCCGCGTCTCGAGCGGCGCGCCGGCCCCGGCGAGCGACGGCGCGCCGCGGATCGCGGTCGCCCATCGGAGGCCGCCGGGCGCCCTTCCCTTGACCTCGGCCGACGGGTGGGAGAGGGTCGGCAGACCCTGTCACCTGGGAGCCTCGCCGTGCCCGTCTCGATCCTCCGGGCGACGCTCGCCGCGTCGCTGCTCGGCGCCGCGCCGGCCGCCGCCGCGGAACCCTGGGCCCTCGCTGGCGAGCTGGCCGTCTCGCCCTACAGCGGCGCCCCCGGCGAGACGCAGCGCCCGTTCCGCGCCCTGGCCCTCGGCGGCCACGGCGCCTATCGCTGGGGCGACTGGGGCGCCGGCCTGGGCGTCGAAGGCAACCTGTTCCAGCAGCTCGACCTCGACGGGGAGACCGACTTCCTCTTCCAACTCCTCGTCGGCGCCGAAGGCGAGGTGCTGATGGCGAACGGCCGGATGCGCTCGCGCCTCGGCGCGGGCCTCGCGGTGCTGCTCGAGGGCACCGAGCTCGACGACGAGGGCGCGACGGCCGGCTTCTACGTCGACATCCGCCCCGCCGGCTTCCGCTGGCCCTTCGACGGCTGGGTGCTGGGCTTCGACCCGGTCACCCTGCTGGTCGCCATCCCCGAGCCCTCGGGCATCCCGCTGGTCGACGTCCAGTACCGCGCCCACGTCTACGCCGAGGTGACGCTGTGAGCCGCCGCCCTTCGCTCCTCGCCGCCCTGCTGGCCCTGGCGCTGCCGAACGCGGCGCGCGCGTACAACCTGGACACCGTCACCAGCGAGTCCTGTCACGAGCGCATCACCACCGAGGCCCTCGACGAGATCGTCGGCCTCATCGATCAGGCGCCCGATCTGCCCGTGCCCGACGACAGCATCGTGCGCCGGCTGCTGTCGAACGTCGCGCTGCCCGGCACCGAGGGGCTCGGCGAGCAGGCCCGCTACTTCCTTCTGTCGCTCATCGTCGGCGTCCGCTCGCCCGACACCGAAGGCCACTCGACGCTGAACCTGGGCGCCCTGCGCCGGGTCCACGCCGATCCCGACGCCCGCGGCCAGTACGCGCACGCGCTGCGCGCCATCGAAGACGACGGCGTCGCCGGCGATCTGTCCGCGATGGAGGGCACCCGGCAGGTCATCCGCGACGAGCTGATGGCCGCCGCGGCCGCCTTCCCCAACCGCATGATCGTCGACAAGCCCTTCTTCGTGGACCACTACGGCCAGGTCGAGGTGCCCGTCGCGCTCAGCGCCTGGCACCTGGGCCGGGCGCTGCACGCGCTTCAGGACGCCCACGCCCACATGCTCTGGAACGACGACGTCAGCCACGTCGTGCACGTGCTGAACTACGTCGAGGCGGTCGACGGGACGCTGAAGGCCAGCCGCGACGGCATCGCCCACTCGGGCGCCCTCGACGACTGCGATCGCGACACGGTGCAGCCCATGGTCGACCGGGCGCGCGGGCGCTCGCGCGCGCTGACCCAGGCGATGGCCGCCTTCCTGGTGCAGGGCGATCTGGCCCCCTTCGAGCGCGGCATCGCCGCGTGCGACGACATGGCGACCGACCCCAACCTGTGCGGCTGGCTGATCTACAACCCTGCCTGCGAGGCCGCCATCCGAGCGGGCGACGAGGGCGCCATGGCCGCGTCGTGCTGCGACGCGTCCAACGACTACTGCGACAGCCCGTATCTGTCGACGGCCAAGGAGGAGCCGGCCGGTCCCTACCTGGGCTGCGTGGCGCGTCCGGGCGCCGGCGACGGGGCCGGGGCGCTGGCGCTGCTGCTGGGGCTGGGGTTGCTGGCGCGCCGCCGCCGCGCGACCGGCCTCGGCGTGCTGGTGGCGCTGTGCGCCGTGACCTCGCGGGCCGAGGCGGACGACGGGCCGCGCGCCTTCGTCACCATCGAGGGCCACGGCTCGGCCCTCGACGACACCGCGAACGGCGCGCTGCTGGTGCCCACCTTCGGCGCCGGCGTGCGCGCGGGCTGGCGCTGGGGCCGGTGGCGGGCCGGGCTGCACGTCGAGCGCAACTGGTGGGTGCCCGTCGAGTTCGGCGTGTCGGTCGACGAGGGCGCGCTGAACATCGCCGCCGTCGGCGAGGCGCTGTGGTTCGACGGCTTCGTGCGCTCGTCGGTGGCGCTGGGCGCCTCGATCCTGATGTACGACACCGTGCTCGACGACGCAGGCACCACGGGGCCCTTCTTCGAGCTGCGCCCGGCCGGCCTCCGCTGGGCGGTCGGGGGCGGCGTCCACCTCGTCTTCGATCCGCTGTCGGTGGCGGTGATCTATCCGGTGGTGAGCGATCCACCGCTGCGCAAGATCGAGCGGCGCACGCTGTTGGGCGTCGAGTCCACCTTCCTCTGATCGGATACGCTCAGCGGCCCTCGGCGCGCGCCTTCAGCGCGGCGGCGAAGTCGTCGAAGGCCGGCTGCAGATCGGGCATCGACTTCGCGATGAGCGGCTTCATCAGCCCGCTGAAGACCTCCTCCATCGCGAAGGTGGTGCCGCCGGCCTCGGGCTGGAGCGTGAAGGTGCGCACGCCCTTGAACAGCCCGAGGGGCATGCCGCCGGTCCACTCCATGCGGCGCGGCGCGTCGAGCGTGGTCACCTTGACCGGGAACGCGCGAGCCGGGCTGATGGCCGCGAACACCTTGATCTTCTGGCCGAGGGCGATGTCGCCCTCCACCTTCACGACCGTCGGGTTCCAGGCGGGATAGCCCGCCCCGTCGACCAACAGGGGCCACACCTTCTCGGGCGGGGCGGCGATGTGGGTGCGCACGGCGTATCTCATCGGGTGATCTCCGTGATCGTTCGGGCGTGGGCGACGAAGGCGGCGGTGAC
>JAUHXL010000688.1 GCA_030426945.1 bacterium | reverse complement strand
TCGAGCACCTCGAGGCGCCCAGCGTCCACCGCGACGATCGCGTCCTCAGCCATCGTGGTCGTGTCCCCTCCACCCCCCCGGCGCGCCCTCCAACGCGCGGAACGGTGTGCGTCGGACGATATCCACTCGCCAGTCGGCCGACAAATCGACCTTCCAGATTCTATGAATGAAAGATTTCCATCGCCGCGCAGCCGCTTCCGTCCGTCGAACGGTGGTCGGCGCCTCCGGCGACCGCCCGATCCGCCCTCGGCCCGCGGACCTCATCGCCGGACGAACCGGTACACCGCGGCGGGCCGTCGCCCGGTGATGCGCTTGCCGGGCGCTTGCTCGATGAGGCCGTCCTCGACCATGCGCCGGAAGCGCCGGCGGAAGTTGCTGGGATCGTCCGCCTCGCCCTTGATGGCCTCGTGTACCGCGCGCAGCTCGCTGACCGAGAACGTGGCCGGCACGAGGTCGAAGGCGATGGGCGCGTAGTCCAGCTTGCCGCGGATGCGATCCACCGCCAGGGCGAGGATGTCCGCGTGGTCGAAGGCCAGCGCGGCGCGATCCACGTGGGCCACGCTGCACCACTCGGCGTGCTCGGCGTCCGTGCCCGCCGTCACCAGCGGCGCCAGATCCGGGCGCACCAGCGCGTAGTAGGCGACCGTGACGACCCGCCCGCGCGGATCGCGCCCCGCGCGCCCGAAGGTGTAGAGCTGCTCGAGGTACACCGCGCCGTGGGGCAGGCCGGTCTCCTCGACCAGCTCACGCTGCGCGGCCGCGTCGAGATCCTCGCCCTCGTCCGCGAGCCCGTCACCCACCCGCACGAAGCCCCCGGGCAGCGCCCATGCGTGCCGAAAGGGCGCCTCGCCCCGCCGGATGAGCAGCACCTTCAGATCGGCGTCGAGGACCGTGAAGACCACGAGATCGACCGTGAGGGCGGGCCGCGGATACTGCTGCGCCCGCCACGCGTCGATGGCATCCGCGTCGTCGGCGTCGATCATGCCGACGACCCTATCACCCGCGCAGCGCGAGGCCCAAAAGGCTGTCCCCCCGCAGCGCCACCAGCCCGCCGTCGTGCGTGGCCAGGGCCAGATCGGCGCCCAGCGCGGCATCCACCACCCGGCGCAGGCCGGGCGCGTGGGCCGCCGCGGGCAACAGCGTGAGCGCGTCGTCGTCGTCGAGGCGCACCGCGACGCCGCGATCAAGCACGGCGACGTTGACCTCGGGCCGCTCGACGTCCGCGTCGACCTGCACGTCGAGCGCGGCCCCCACCCGCACGGTGAAGCGGTGCCACGCGCCATCCCGCGCGCCCAGCACCACCAGCACGCCGTGCGCGTGGGCCGCGTCGAGCACCCGGTGGCCGTCGAGCTCCGGCAGGCGCACCTGACGCCCGCCGGGCAGCAGCGTGATCCACGCCGCGCCCAGCAGGTGCTGGATCACGACGCCGGGGAAGAGCTGCGCGGCGCGCGGCAGCACGCGCGCCACGGGGCGGCCCAGCAGGGTGCCCGCGCGGACCTCGAGGGCGACGACCCGGTCGCCGACCAGCGCGTGCAGGTGCCCGGCGTGGCCCACCAGCGCGCGCGCCGCGAGCGCGCCCCGCGCCGGCCCGCCCTGCCAAGCGGTCACGTGGCCGTCGGCGAGCGCCGCGACGACCGGACGCCCCGCCCGGTCGAAGCCGATGGCCGGCTGACCGACCGGCGCGGGACCGACGCGGTGCGCGTCCACCCACACGCCGCGATCGGTGACCGCCACCGCCACCCCGAACGCCGAGCCGAAGGCGCGCACCGGGCCGTCGTAGGTGCGCAGGGGCGTGATCACCAGGTGCTGCCCGGGGCGGAGCGGGCGCGGCACGGCCACCCCGGCGGCGCCGTGCTCGGCGGGCGGTGGATCGCGGTGCCCATCCTCGAAGACCGCGCGGTACCAACCCCGCAGCCGCGCCGGCACGACGTCCAGCGGCGGGCAGGCGGGCGGCAGCGTGACCGCCGGGTCGAAGACCGAGGTGTCCGCGCGCATGCGATCCTCGAGCGTCGTCAGCGTGGGATGCTTGCCGCGGTAGGGATGCACCCCCAGCCAGAGCTGGAAGGTCACCACCGCCCAGCTGAACCAGTCGCTGCCCTCGTGGAAGCGCGTGGCGTGGCGATCACGCACGGTGTCCAGCAGCGCGGTCGCGGGGTAGCCGGTCACCTGCCAGCTGTCGACGTCGATGAAGAAGGCGCGGTCATGCGTGGGCGGCACCAGGCAGTTGAGATCATTGAGATCGACCACCAGGGCGTCGCGCGCGTGGGCGTGCGCGACGGTGCGGCGCATCGACTCGACCAGCGCCGCCACCGCCTCGGGCGTGACGCCCTCGCGCCGGCGGAAGGCGGGGGTGAAGTAGGGGGCCAGGGGCCGCGCGTCGGGGATCCAGCGCATGGCGTAGCCCGCCGGCGCGCCGTCGCGCAGCAGCAGGCGCTCGGGCCGCACGATGGTGGGCGCGCAGAGCGCCGCCAGCAGCCGCAGCTTGCCCTGCGGCAGCGCGCGGTCGGCGTCGTGGAACACCTTGTAGGCCACCCCGTCGCGGCAGTAGACCGCGCCCTCGCCGCCTTGCGCGACGAAGTGGGCCTGATCCAGCTCGACCGGGCCGCGCCCGACCTCGACGTAGGTGGCCATCGGCGGCGCCTCAGAACGTCAGCGACAGCGCCTGCCCGCTGCCCAGCGCGGTGGACTGCAGGGCGATGCTGCGGGTGACGAAGTCGGCCAGGCGGGCCAGGGTGTCCTCGCCCGCGCTCTCGAGCTGGACGAACGACGTGAAGCCGGCGTCGGTCGCGAAGGCCGACAGCGTCTTGGCGGTGGGCGCGTCGGCGACGTTCACGCCGACCAGCACCGACACCATCGACTCGACGTTCTCGCCCTGCACGGCCCCCTCGAGGGCGGTCCGCACGGCGCCCGCGCTCAGCGCGCTCGCGCAGTCGTGCCCGTCGGTGATGACGAAGACGATCCCGTTGACCGAGAAGCCGTTGTCGATCAAGCGCTTGCCGTATCGCGTGACCGACTCGACCGCGTTGTGGGCGGCGTCGTACAGGGCGGTGGCGCCGCGGGTGGCGAGGCTGCCGACGTAGTCGTCCGGATCGATCTCGGGCAGCGGCTTGAAGCCGTGCACCTCGGCGAGATCGCTGCCGAACTGGGTGACGCGCAGCAGCAGGTTGTCGGCGCGCGGCGACCGGCGGCAGGCGCGGGCGATGCGCTGCACGCACAGCTCGATCTGGTCGAGGAAGAGCGAGACGCTGCCGCTGACGTCGGCGGTCAGCGCGACGAGGGTGTACTCGGACGCGCCCAGATCGCCGAGGCGGGTGGCCGAGAAGCCGTAGGTGCTGCCGGCGATGGCGTGGGTGTCGAGGATGGGCACGGGGACCTCCTTGGGTGGTGCCCTGGGCGGCGGGCGCACGGCGCCCGTCCACCGCAGGGCGATGGGACGATGTCATCGGG
>JAUHXL010000687.1 GCA_030426945.1 bacterium | reverse complement strand
TGTATTTCAAGAATGGTGAGGTGCGCGGCGCCTCATCCAACCAGGTCGAGGACCGCCTCGGCGAGATCATGTATCGCTTCGGCGCGTTGACCCGCGTGCAGCTCGACCAGTCGCTCGAGGAGGCGCGGCGCATCCGGCGACCGCTCGGCAACTATCTGCTCGACCGCGGGGTGATCAACCAGGCCGACCTGTACGTCTATGTGCGCAGGCAGGTCGAGGAGACCTTCTACTCGATCCTCATGTTCAAGGCGGGCGACTTCTACCTGACGGGCTTCGACGTGGACGCGCTGCCGAGCCCGTTGTCCCTCAACGCCCAGTCGATGCTGATGGAGGGGCTGCGCCGCCTGGACGAGCTGGCGTACTTCAAGCAGAAGATCCCCGGACCCCAGAGCCGCATCGCGCGGGCCGAGGCGCCGCAGTCGGCGCCCGCGCCGGACGCCAAGGAGAAGGTGCTGCTGTCGCTGCTCGAGCAGCCGATGACGGTGGACGATCTGACGCGCACCAGCCGCCTGGGCAACTTCGAGAGCATGAAGCTCTTGTTCCACCTGGTGCAGAACGGCCACGTTCAGGTGATCGAAGCGCGGGACTTCGCGAACGAGGGCCTCGACACCGATCACGTCACGACCGAGATGTCGAACATGGTCGACACGTTCAACTCGGTCTTCCAGCGCATCTACGAGGCGATCAGCCGCCATGGACGCCAAGACGCGCTGGAACAAGGCCTCGAGACGTTCCTGCAGTTCTATGGGTTCGTCGAGCTGTTCCACGACGTGACCTTCGACGAGCAGGGTCGCCTCGACAAGACGCGGCTGTTGCAGAACCTGCAGCAGAACCAGATGGACAACCGCGTGAGCTTCCTGTCACAGGCGCTCAACGAGCTGCTGTTCTTCGAGATGTTCGCCGCGCGCGAGTGGCTCGAGCGCGAGGAGCAGCAAGACCTTCAGAAGATCATCAACCAGCTGTTCATCGAGATCGGCTGAACCGCGTCGGGCCGCTGGCCGCGGCGCGGGTGTGGCGGGCGGTCGGCTGCTGGAGACGGGCGGAGACAGGAGCCGTGCCTCCCCCGGCGCTCCATCGTCAACGTCGCACAATGCACATTATGTCAACTAGTGGCGCCGTGCCCGGCAGACGAAACCCGCCGCGGCCGACCTCAGCTCTCGTCGGCCTTGGGCGGAGGCCGGAACGCGTAGAACACGCCCCCGTTCGACAGCACGAACAGACTGCCGTCTTCCCCCACCGCCGGCGCGCCGATCAGGCCGCTGCCCGGTGAGAACCGACGGATGGGCCGACCGGTCGGCAGATCGATCCAGTAGAGCCCGCCGCGGGACAGGCCGACCATGGCCAGGTTGCCGTACTGCGCGACCGCGCCCGGCGTCCCGGCGGGCCCGGGGAACCGGACGCGCCAGCGCGCCTTGCCGTCGTGGGTGTCGATGCGGACGAGCTCGCCGCGGTCGACGCTGGCCAGGAGATCGCCGTCGACGCCCGTGAGCTCGACGATGCCGGCGCCCGCGCGCTGCCACAGCACGTCACCCGTCTGGGCGTCGAGCGCGTAGAGGCCGGCCGCGGCCGACGCGGCGTACACGCGCCCGCGCTCCACCACGGGGGTCGTGTCCACGTCCTGGAAGCGCTCGTGCTCCGGCGCGAGATCCCGCGTCCAGAGCACCGCGCCGTCGCTCAGCGCCAGCGCGGCGAGCACACCGTCGGAGAAGCCGACGAAGACGCGGTCCCCCTCGACGGTCGGCCGGCTCTCACCGGCCAGCGAGAAGTCGGCCGGCGGATCGCGCCGGTACTGCCAGCGCCACGCGCCCGTGATCCGGTCGATCGCGTAGACCACGTTGGTGCCGTCGACGAAGACGACCAGGCCGCCGGCGATGACCGGCGCCCGCACCACCGCGCCCTCGACGTCGTAGCGCCACCGCACCTCACCGTCGACGACGTCGAGCGCGACCAGCTCACCGTCGTCGGTGCCGACGATCACCTGGCGATCATCGAAGACGGCGCGCCCACCGACGCCCCCCGCGATGCGCCGGCGCCACAAGATGTGACCATCGCTGGCGCGCATGCACTGGACGAAGCCGTTGCCGGCGCCGACCACCACCCGGTTCGACTTGGCGTCGTAGGCGGCGCCCGCGAGCTCGGACGGGCGATCCCGCATGATGTCGGGCGGGTTCAGCACCCGCCGCCAGGCTGGCTGCATGGGCACGGGCTGCAGGTTGCGCGACGCGCCAGTGAGCGGCGTCTCGTCGCCCGGCAGGCCCAAGGCCGCACACCCGCCGCACAGCGTGGCCGCGGCCAACAGCAGCGCGGCGCGCAGCGGAGCTCGCGTCAAGAGGCGTCCCCGAGCTGGCCGAGGCGGCGCTCGATCTCCGCCTTGTAGGCCCGCCCGGCGAACTCGCTCAGCGCGGCCTCGAAGTCCTTCTGCAGCTTCTCGTAGTGGGCCTTCGCCTCGGCCGCCTTGCCCGCCTTCTCGAGCAGCCGACCCGCCTGGAGGCCGGCCATCAACCCGTAGGCTTCGGAGTCCAGGGCGCCGAGCTCGCTCCACGCCGCCCGCGCCGCGCCGGGATCGCCCGCCGCCTCGAGCGCGGCGGCCTTGCCCTGCAGCGCGGTGGCCCGCACGAGGCGCTCGGTCGACGCGTCCGCGAGCACCGCGTCGTACAGCGCGACGGCGTCCTTCGGCTTGCCGAGGTCGACCTGCGCCCCCGCCTGCCCGAGCGTGGCCAGGACGGCGATCTTCTTGTCGGCGTAGGCCTGCTTGGCCGAGGCGAAGCCGGCCTCGGCCTTGGCCACGCGCTTCGCGCGCTCGTCCGGCGACAGCGTCGGCGCCGGGGCGACCCCCGGGGCCACGGCCTCGTCGCCGCCCTGGGCGTCGATGTAGGTGCGCGCGGCGTCGTAGAAAGCCGCGGCCGCTTCCTGCGTCGCCGACTCCTGCGTGCGGTTCATCAACGCGTACGCGATGGCGCCGATGGCCACGACGGCCCCCGCGCCGATCAGCAGCGTGCGCTGGTCGATGATCCACTGGAAGCCGCCGGCGACCTTGCGGGTGAAGTCGTCTTCGGCGAGCGACTGCAGCTCCGCGCGCAGATCGCCCGCCGGCAGGGCGTCCTCGGCGTCGATCGGGGCCTCGCCGGTCCCCTCGCCCGCCTCGAGCTCGTCGTCCTGCTTCGCAATTCGCTTCTTGATGCGCTTGACCACCGAACGCTCCTGACCGGGGTTCCGAATCGGACGGGGCCGAATCGGCGCGGGACGTTACCATCGCACGTTTTCGAGTGTCAACGCGCGGGTTGCGTTACAGCAGGACACAGGCGTTGAAACATTTTGATACGTCGCACCGGACCCCGGCCGGCCTTGGGCGTCAGTAACGCTGGCACGACCCGTGCTGTACCCTACGCCGTGTCGCTGGCGGCCGCACGCGGTGCCCCGCCAGAACGGAACCCGCCAAAAACGTGGAGGTTCAC
>JAUHXL010000686.1 GCA_030426945.1 bacterium | reverse complement strand
GTCGAGCTCGCGGACAGCGGCGACGGCACCTTCACCCCGCTCTACGACCTGGACGACAGCCCCGAAGAGAAGATCCGCAAGGTGGCCCAGGCCGCCTACGGCGCCGCCGACGTGGCGTTCACCGCCCAGGCCCGCCGCGATCTGCGCCAGGCCCGCGCGCTGGGCATGGCCAACGCGCCGATCTGCATCGCCAAGACGCCGGCCTCGCTCAGCGACGATCCGAAGCGGCTCGGCCGCCCCACCGGCTTCACGCTGACGGTGCGCGAGGTGGTCGCCTGCGCCGGCGCGGGCTTCCTGGTACCCATCACCGGCGACCTGATGCGCATGCCCGGCCTGCCCAAGCGGCCGGCCGCGCTGAACATCGACGTCGACGCCGACGGGCAGATCACCGGGCTCGCCTGAGCGTCAGTCCGTCGCGCTGCGCACCAGCAGCACCGGGCAGGTCGCCGTGCGCGCCACCCGGTCGGCCACCGATCCCAACAGCAGCCGCGACAGCCCCGTGCGCCCGTGCGAGGGGATCACGATCAGATCCACGCCCAGGGCCTCGGCGACGCTGACGATCTCCTCGGCGGGCACGCCGGTGGTGACGTGGGCCTTCACGCCCTCGAGGTTCGACTCGGCCAGCCAGCTCAGCAGACGGTGCCGCGCGCCCTCCAGGTCCACCTGACCGGGATCCTCGCCCCACACGATGCCGGGCTGGTCGGGATCGATCACCGGCACAACGTGCAGCACGTGAATCTCGGACACGTCGTGGATGGTCTCGGCGGCCTCGGCGACGGCGCGGCGGGCCGCGTCGGAGAAGTCCGTGGGGACGAGCACGCGGTTGGGTCGGAGCCAGCTCATCGGAACCTCCAGTGCCGCCCCAACCCTACCAACGCCGCGCACGCCGGGCGAGGCCGATGCACGTCGCCGGCGAAGGTGGCGCACTTTCTGCGACATCCCTTTGGCCCGCCGCGTCGCGAGCCGCTAGAATCGCTGCGCACACCCGGTCGATGGCCCGCAGAGAGGCGCTTGGGGGGAAGATGGCCTGCAACGTGATTGCGATCGACGAGGACGACGACCTCTGGCTCGCCGAGATGGCACAGAAGGAAGGCATCCCGAAGACGCACCTCATCCGCCGCGCGGTGCGCCAGTACCGCGAGCAGTTCGACGGCGACAGCGTGTCCCTCGAGGCCCTGCTGCTGTCCACCCCCGCCCTCTGGGTCGATCCCCAGCCGGGTGAGCCCGAGGTCTGAGCCCTCGGGCGCCGGCCGCGCGGCCTCCGCGCCGCCGACGACCCCTCAGACCAGCCGCCGCAGCTTCCCCACCAGCCCGCTGGCGTTCTTCAGCCACGTCGCGAAGCGCTCGCCGCCGCGGGGCATGCGCATGCCGATCAGGATGCGCAGCAGCGACTGACCGACCTCGGTGAGCGCCAGCAGCAGCTTCATCCGCTCGACGTCGAACAGCACCGGCTCCCCGGTGACTTGGGCGTACTCGGCCTCGTCGATGGCGCCCTCGAGCGCCACGCGGGCGCCCTCGAGCAGCATCCACTCCCGCGTCCGCAGCACGTCCGCGATCGTCGGCCAGAAGTCCATGACCGCCTCGTAGGGCGCGTTGCGGTGGGTGCCCACCGGGCGCAGCAGGCCGTAGTCGACCAGCTCGGCGACGGCGCCGCTGATCAGGCTGCGGCTGACGCCGAGCGTCTGCGCGATCTCGGTCTGCGACAGCGGCACCGCGCGCAGCGCCACCAGCGTCCAGACGCGGCCGTGGATGGCTTTGAAGCCCCAGTACTCGATGAAGCGGCCGGCCGCCTCGCACACCTGGACGACCCGGCGGGTCTGCCGGTCGGCGGCCACCGGCTGGGCGGGGGCGGCGGCTTCTTCAGGGGCGGCTGAACGACTGCGACTCACGGGCGCAGCCTAGCCGCAACCGCCGCGCGCGTCGAGCAGGTGCCCTTGCGCCCCCCGCCGCCCGCCGCTACCTTTCGCGTTGTTCAGTCATCTATGAACAAGATGCCCACGACTGGAGGCGCACCGCTCCATGGCCGCTCCGACCGCTCGACCCACGACGTCGACGATCCCTGACGCACGGGAGGGACGGTCGTCGAGCGAGCGCCGCGTGCGGCCGGTCGCGCCCTTCGACCTCGCCGAGCGGCTGGCCGTCGTCGCCGCGGAGGCGGCGCCGTTCCTGGGCTGGTGGGCCCCGGACGGGGGGTGGTCGTTCGTCGCCCAGGGGGCAAACACGTCGTCTTTTCGAGACCTTGCGCCTCTCGGGCGCGGCGCTGCGCCGGCCCGGGTGGGCGCCCTGCCCTTTCGTCCCGGCGACGCCTCGGTGTGGGGCGGGTGGCCCGCGCGGGGGCTGGCCACCCCGACGCAGATCTGGTGCGCTCGTTCGGCGACCTCTGAACATCTCCACGCGCGCGCCCCGGGCGCGCGTGCGCCGGCCCTGCCGCCGCATCGAAGCCAGGTCTGGTCGCCGTTCGTGGAGCCGGAGGGCGCCTGGTGCGCGCGGGTGGCGGCGGCCGAAGCCGCGTGTCGTCAAGGCCACATGAACAAGGTCGTGCTCGCCCGCGCGGCGTCCCGCCCGGCGCCCACGGGCCGCCGGTACGACGTCGCGGCCACCACGGCGGCCCTGCGCGCGGCCTATCCGGACGCCTGGATCTACGCGATCGGCGACGGCGCCGGCCGCGCCTTCGTGGGGGCCTCCCCCGAGCTGCTCGCCCGCCGCGACGGGGGCCGGCTGCGCACGCACGCCCTGGCCGGCACGGCGCGGGTCGACGACGCGGTCGCGCTGAGCCGGTCCATGAAGGATCGCCGCGAGCACGCCTGGGTGGTGGACGCGCTGCGCGCCGATCTGGGCCCCTGGGCCCGCGCCGTCCGCGTCGCCGAGGCCCCGCGCCCCCGTGTGGCCGGCCCCATCGTGCACCTCGAGACGCCGATCGAGGCCGATCTGCGCCCCGGCGTGACCCTCGACCGCGTCGCGGCCGCCCTGCACCCGACCCCGGCCCTCGGCGGCCACCCCCGCGCCGCCGCGCTGGCCTGGCTGGACGCCCACGAGCCCCTCGAGCGGGGACTGTACGGCGCGCCGGTGGGCTGGGTCGCGCCGAACGGCGACGGCGTCTTCGCCGTGGCGATCCGCGGTGCGCTGCTCGACGGCGGGCGCGCCTGGGCGTTCGCCGGCGCGGGCGTCGTCGCGGGCTCTGATCCCGCCGCCGAGTGGCGCGAGACCACCTGGAAGCTGGACGCCATCGACGCCTGCCTGGTGGCCCGATGACCGTCGCGGCCCTCAACCTGGCGGCGGCGGCGGCGCTCGTCGACGGCCTGGCGGCGGCGGGGGTGCGGGACGTCGTCTTCTCGCCCGGCTCGCGCAGCACGCCGCTGGTGCTGGCCGCCGACGCTCGGGGCGCCCTGCGCACGTGGCCGGTGCTCGACGAGCGCGTGGGGGGCTTCTTCGCGCTCGGCCTCGCCCGCGCGGCGGGGCG
>JAUHXL010000685.1 GCA_030426945.1 bacterium | reverse complement strand
GCACGTAGAGGGGCTCGAGCACGACCGGGTGGTCGCCGACGCGGCCGACGAAGAAGAACTGGATCGACACCTCGCGCACGGGCGACGCGATCGCCGGATCGACGGCGAAGCGATCCGAGAGGCACTTTGCGCGGGGGTGCACCGTCAGGCTCACCCGACCGGGCGCGAAGTGATAGGGCGCCTGGCGATCGCGGTAGGGGAAGGTCAGATCGGTGCCCCGCCGCGCCGACACGCCGGCGAGCATCGCGGCGACCTGGTCGACCGCGCGGTCGCGCGCCTCGAGCTTGCCGGCCGGATCGAGCCCGTCGATGTCGAGGATGGCGAGGTCGGGTGCGTCCCGGCCCTTGCGCGCCTTCAGGGCCTGCAGCAGGGCCTCGACCCGGGTGACCGCGGCGTCCGCGCCGGCGCGGTCCGGGGTGAGCGCGCCGATGTCGATCAGGCCGAGCACGTCCAGATCGCCGCCGCGCTCGACCAGCGGCACGAACCACGAGCCGTAGGCCCCCGTCGCCACCACCTTCAGCGGCTGACCCGCCGCCGCCACCTCGGCGACGATGGCGCGCAGGCGCGCGTCGGCCGCGGCCAGCGCCGGCCGCACCTCGGCCGCGTGGCGGGTGTCGAGGGTGGGCGCGATGGGGAACAGCTCGGCCCCGTGGGCGGCCCCCATCAGGCCGAGCACGGCGACGAGCCAGGGCGCGTGGTGAGCGAACCTCATCGGGACAGCGCCGCACGAGCGGCCCCGGCGCCCCGCGACGCGGCGGCCGGATCGCCGGCGGCCGGATCCTGGGCCGCGTCGTCGCAGCCGAGCACGCGCGGGGCACCGAGCCCCCAGGCCGACCGAGTCATCGCCTCTCCCCCCTGCCGCGACGAGACGTTAGGTTTACGGGATTGCGCACCATGCCGACAAGCAACGCCCCACCGCCGCTCATCGGGCTGAGCGCCTGCCTCGATCCCGGCCGCACCTGGAGGCCCGGCTTCGACTACCTGTACCTGAGCGCGGCCTACGCCCGCGCGGTGACCGCCGCGGGGGGCGCACCAGTGCTGGTGCCGCCGGGCGCCGTGGCCGCCGTGGCGGCCCTCGACGCCCTCGTGGTCACCGGCGGCGCCGACGTGCACCCGCGCCATTACGGCGCGGCCATCGAGGGGCCCATCGACCTCGAGGTCGAGGATCGCGTCGCGGGCGATCGCGCGCTGATCGACGCCGCGCGCGCCCGCCGCGTGCCGGTGCTGGGCGTGTGCTACGGCATGCAGCTGCTGGCGGTGCACCTGGGCGGCGCGCTGGTGCAGCGGCTGCCCGACGCCGCGGGCCACGGCGCGCCGCGCGCCGAGCGCCGCCACGCGGTCGACCTCGTACCCGGCTCGGCCGTGGCCGCCGCCTACGGCGCGACCCGCATCGAGGTGGTCAGCGCCCATCGGCAGGCCGTCGACCGCCTGCCCCCCGGCCTGCGGATCACCGGCCGCGCGCCCGACGGGTGCGTCGAGGCCTTCGAGGGATCGGGCGTCGTGGGCGTGCAGTGGCACCCCGAGGCCGCGCAGGACGCGGGCGCCCTCTACGGGTGGCTGGTGGGCGAGGCGGCGCGGCTCAGAAGCGCCAGGACATGACCGCGCCGTCCGGCGTGGGCAGGAGGGTCGCGGTGGTCGCGGGCGCCTCGGGCCACAGCACCAGGGTCACCCCGGTCGCGATGAGCGCGCCACCCAAGGCGTAGCCCACGACGGTCAGCGTCTGGTGCGACTCGAAGTCGTCGCGCAGGGTGTCCTCTTGCATCGCGTACTCGGCGTCCGACAGCCCCTCGGCCGTGTCCGCGTCGTCGAGCATCTGCAGGTGAAACACCACGCCGACGGCCACCGCGGCGGCGCCCGCCGCGGACAGCCCGATGCCGGTCCAATCCAGCGTCGTCAGCCCATCCGGCGCGGGCGGGGGCGCCGGGGGCGGCGTCACGGCGGCCACCGCCGGCGCGGGCGCGTCCTTCTTCTCGAGGCGGACGTCGACGGTGGCGCCGGCGCCCGACGCGACCTGCACCGAGCGGTCGATGGTGTGGTGCCCGTCGAGGGCGAAGCGCAGCGTGTGGGCGCCCGGCTTCAGGCGCACCGTGGTCGGCGTCTTGCGCTCGAGGGGCGTCGTCGCGCCGTCGACGAAGATGGCCGCGCCGGGCGGCTGCGTCGTCAGCGCCACCTCCGGGTAGGTGGCCTGCAGGCGCTCGCGCAGCACGGGCAGCAGCGCCTGCACCTCGGCGCGGTCGTCGGCCGCGGGCGCCAGCTTCAGGTAGACCTCGAAGGCCTCGATCGCCTGCGCCAGATCCCCCGCGCGCTCGGCGCTGCGCGCCTGGTTGTAAGCCAGCTTGGCCGATGGATAGACGGCCAGCGCCGCCTTGAACTCGGCCGCGGCCTCGGCGAACTTGCCCTCACGGTACAGTCGTCGGCCGATCTGATAGCGCGACTCAGCCGACGCGGGCGCGTCCGGCCCCAGGGTGGCCACCGCGATCGACGGCGCCGCCATCGTGGCCGCCAGCGCGACCGCCATCAGCCTGCGTCCCATATCCCCTCCTCGTCCCCCAGGCCACCCGGTCAGGTGGGCGCGCTGCGCACCACCCGGAAGCCCAGCGTGGGCAGCACCTGATCCACCGGCTGGGTGAATCGACTGGCCGCCCGGCACTCGGTCGGCCCGCTGGCCCAATGCCCGCCCTTGATGACCCGCTGCGTCGCGCCCTCGTCCAGCCAGCTGGCGGTCCACTCGCTGACGCCGCCGGCGAGATCCTCCACCCCGAAGGGGCTGCGATCGGTGGGGAAGGCGCCCGCCGGGCCGCGCCGCGGCGCGCCCTCGCGGCTGATGCCCATGTGGCAGAACGTGGGCTCCCACTGATCGCCCCAGGGGAACAGGCGGCCGTCGGCGCCGCGCGCCGCCTTCTCCCACTCCTCCTCGGTCGGCAGCCGGTGCTCGTGCCCGGTGCGCGCCGTCAGCCAGGCGCAGTAGGCCTCGGCGTCGGCGCAGCTGATGTTCACCACGGGCCACTCGGGCCGCCAGGGCGTGCCCTGCTCGTCGCGATCGGGCAGCGCCGGCACCCCCTGCGCGTCGATGGGCCACAGCGGCGGCCCCTTCGCCCCGGCCCGCGGGATGCGCGCGCGCGCGGCGGCCTCGCCCTCGGCGCGCTGCAGGTCGTACAGGAAGGCCAGCCAGGCCTCGGACGTGACCGGCCGCCGGGCGATGAAGAAGTCCCCCACCTCGACCGTGGACGCGGGCTGCGCGAGCTGCGCGCGCGGATCGCCGCCCAACCGCGCCGGCCCCCCGACCACGTGCACGAAGCCTTGGCCGACCACCGCGTCCGGGAACAGGCGCACCCGCAGGCGCGCCCGCTGCTGCCGCGCCAGGTGCAGCGGCACCGGCGTCTCGGTCAGCCCCGGCCCGCGCAGCTTCAGCAGATAGCTGCCCATCGCCAGCGGCTCGACCACGGCGGGCAGCCGCTCGAGCCGG
>JAUHXL010000684.1 GCA_030426945.1 bacterium | reverse complement strand
CCGCGGTGTAGGTGGCGTCGAGGATCTGGTAGCCGCAGTCCTCGAGGGTGGCCAGCGCCGTGTCACGCGAGAAGTGGTGGATGTGGCCCACCTTCTGCCGCGCGCGCATCAACGGCGCGCCGCGCAGCGCGGCGCTGGCGGTCAGCTCGAGGGGGATGTGGAACACCTTGTGGGTGCCCAGGGTGCGCACGCGCCGCAGGAAGCCGAAGTAGTCCTCGACGTGCTCGAAGACGTCGAAGGCCAGCACCAGGTCGAAGTCGTGGGGCGCCTCGGTGGTGGCGTCGCCGCGGTGGAAGGTGATGCCGTCGCCGGCCAGCGTGCGCGCGCGCTCGATGGCCTGGGGCGAGACGTCGTAGCCGACCAGCTGGGCGCCGGCGTCCAGGTGTGGGCGGAGCTGGCGCAGCACCTCGCCGGCCCCGCAGCCGACGTCGAGGACGCGCGCCGGCCGCAGGTCGCGGCGGCGCAGCAGCGCCACCAGCTCGCCGGTCTTGAAGGCCGAGTCTTCGGCGTGCCAGGTGGGGTTGGCGTCGAGGTAGCCGCCTTCGGCGTAGCGTGCTTCGGTCATGGGGCGCATCCTAATTCAGCCGCCGCGCGGCCGCGACCCCGCCGGTTTGCTCACGAGCCGTTGGTGGTGGCTCCGACCGGCTGTCAGCGGTCAGCGGTCAGCTGTCAGCCGGGCCGCGTGCGCGGTGCCGGCTGCGGAACCGGCCCGTCAGCTCGGGGCGCCGGTTGCCGGGCCGAAGCGACGGAGCCGAGCGCTGACCGCCGAGAGCTGATAGCCCGCCCGTGTTGGCGGGGCGTACGGTCGATCGACGGGTTCGAATCACGCCCCGACCCGCGACCTTCAGCGCGCGACGCGGGCGAGGGCGGTGATCAGCTCCTCCTCGACCTGCGCGTCCAGCTTGCCGTTGCGCCAGAAGCGGACGGCGCCGTCGCGGTCGACCACCAGGAACAGGGGCAGGCCCAGGCCGGCTTGCTGCACGAAGGCGCGGGGGGCCCACTGCAGGTGGGCGTCGTCGCGCTGCCACAGCGGGTAGATCCAGTCGGCGGCGCGCGGGTGGGCCTGCACCTTGTCGAGGCCGTCGACGGCGACGCTCATCAGCGCGGCGCCGAAGGGGCGGGCGGCCGCCTCGACCCGCCGGATGGCGGCCAGCTCGTCGGCGGCGATGCAGGGCTCGCACCACGTCGCCCAGTAGGCCACCAGGGTCACCGGGGCCTGCTTCAGGGCGCGGGCGGCGTCGTCGTCCTTCGGTCGCCCGTCGGCGCTGGCCAGCCGCTTGGCCCGGCCCGGCTCGAGCGTCAGCTGGCCGGTCGGGCGCTTCAGGGTGGTCGGCTCGAAGGGCCGCAGCCCCAGGCGCTGCTCGGCGACGTGCAGGCGCGTCGCGGTGCGCTTCAGCTCGGCGCGCAGGGCGGCGACCTCCGCCTCCGCCTCGCGGGCGCGGGTCTCGGCCGCCTGCTGGGCGGCCTGGGCGCGCACCAGCGCGGGGTCCGGCGCGTCCTGCGCGGCGGCGCCGCCGCACGCCACCAGCAGCAGGCTCAGCGCCGCGGCGACGATCCGGTCAGAACGCACGCTCGACGCCCTCCCAGCAGGGGTAGGCGAAGACGAGCGCGCTGCGGTTGGCCTGCTTGACGGTCAGCTTGCGGTCGGTCAGGCGCTCGGCGTCCAGCTCGGTCAGGTACATCTTCTCGGCGCCGTAGGTGATGATGCCCACGCGCTCGGAGTCCATGCCCATCTCGTCCACCAGGTAGGCGCGCGTGGCGTTGGCGCGGTCGATGGCGAGCTGGATGTTCTTGCGCCAGTCGCCGTCCCGGCTGGCCCGCCCGACGACGATGACGAAGCCCTTCTCGCCCTGCAGCACCTCGAGGAAGCGCTGCAGCTGCTTCTTGTCGTCGCGGTCGAGCTGGGTGCGGTTGGCGCGGAACAGCGTCAGCGCGTGGGGCAGGCGCTGGGTGAGCAGCATGTACTGGCTGCGGCTGATCTCGTTGGCCTGGTCGAGCTGCTTGCACTCGCCGCGGTGGCAGGCCTTCACCACCTCGTCGACGTGGTGGGTGAACTCGGGATCCTCGCAGAAGGCCTTGCGGGCGTACATCGCCTGGGTTTGCGGCTGACACACCTCGTGATCGGGGTGGTCGATGCAGATGATCGACAGGCGCCGCCGCTGCTCGTCCACCTGCCCCCGCAGATCGCCCAGCTTCTGGTTGGCCTCGAGCAGCTCGCGGGTCTTCTGCTCGTACTTCACCATCTCCACCCGCTGGGCGGTCCCGTCGTCGTCGGGATCGTCGGCCGGGTCGAGGGTGCTGCCCTCCTCGGCCTGCGGCCCGCCGCCGCAGGCCCACAGCGCGGCGCAGATGGCCGCCACGATGACACGTCGCATGGAGCGCTCCCTGCTGTCAGGTCCTGGTGCGTGCCTATCACGCCGCGGGCGGCCCGGAAAGGCGGGCGCCGCCTGGGCAGCGCGCGGGCGGTCTGCGATAAGGGCGGGAGCCGAAGGACACCTCGGAGGACGCCATGAGGCGCCTGGCTTCGTCGCTGCTGGTCGTGTTGCTCGCGACCGGCGTCCCCCACGCCGCGCCCGACGCCGGCGCGCCCGCGGGCGTCACCCCGGTGGCCGAGGGGCAGTATCGCGTCAGCGCGGCCCTGGCCGACCGACTGCTCGGCGACCTGTCGGTGTTGGCCCGCGAGGTGCGCATCGTGCCGGCGTTCGTCGACGGGCGCGCGGGGGGCTTCAAGGTCTTCGGTATCCGGTCGGGCTCCACGGCCATGGCCCTCGGCCTGCGCAACGGCGACCTGATCACCGCCCTCGACGGCATCCCGCTCGACTCGCCCGAGTCGGCGCTGCAGGCCTACGCCCGGGCGCGGAAGGTCGACCGCGTGGTGGTGGCGGTGACGCGGCGCGGCGCGCCGCTGACGCTGACGTGGTTCTTCGAGGGAGCCGGGCGCGAGCGCGCCGCTGACGTGCCGCTGCCGCCGGTGCCCCAGCGGGCCGACGCGGTGGCGGTGCGCTTCGCCGGCGCGGGCGGGCAGTGGTCCACCGGCCCCGATCAGGCGCCGCGCCTGACCCTGACCCTGCGCGACACCTCCATCGACGCGCTGGCGCTGCCTCGGCGGGACGCACCGCCCCTGACGCTGCCGGTGATCGAGTTGGGCACGGTGACGCTCATGCTGGCGGCGCTGACCCGCGCGCCGCGCCTGGTGCTGCTGCCCAGTGAGATCACCGCCGCGGGTGCCCGCGCGAAGCTGGCGGTGGTCGGCGGCGCGGGCCTCGAGCTGCGGGGCCGCGAGGGCCGAACCGACGCGCGCCTGCGCGTGGCTGTCGATGTGGATCTGAGCGCCGTGCTGGCCGACGACGCGACGCTGCGCAGCCAGGTGGCCGCGACGCCGAGCCCCTTCCTGAAGGACGGCGTCGTCCGCCTCGAGTGCGCCGCCGACGTCGAGGCGGTCACCTGCACGCCGGTGGAGCGGAAGCGGTAG
>JAUHXL010000683.1 GCA_030426945.1 bacterium | reverse complement strand
CGGCGCCGCGCACGCCTTCGACGCCGAGGGGCCGCAGGTGGGTGGCGACGTCCTCGGTGTCGAGCTGGATGCGCGTGCCCATCAGCGGCACGCCCGGGCGGTCGAGATCCATGTAGAAGCTGCTGACGACCAGCGGATCCCCGCGGACAGCGGCCGTCAGGTGGGTCACGCGGAAGGCCATCTCGGCCCAGTGGAAGCCGTTGAGGTTCAGGTCGGTGATCGGCCAGGACAGCGTGGCGTCGGCCGGCGCGGTGAGGGCGGGCCCCGCGGTCTCGTCGAGCAGGACGCGCACCTCGCCCCGCTTCGCGCGCAGGCGGGCGGCGGCGATCGCCATCGTCTCCGAGCCCCCCGACAGGGCGAAGCGCGCGCGGTGGATGTCGATGCCGCTGACCTCGATGCTGGTCGAGGGCATGTCCAGGACGAAGGTGGCGTCGACGATCTCGACGCGGCCGAAGTCCAAGCCCACGTCGCCGCCGGGCTGCCCCTCGTCGAGCAGGGGGCCGGGGGGCCAGAACATCTCGGAGATGTTGAACACCTGCTCCGGCTGCCCCGTGCGATCGAGCACCTCGGCGTGCGGGCGCTGCTCGAGGCGGACGATCGCGCCCTCGATGCGGATGTCGTCGGCGGCGATGGTGCCGGGCAGATCGGTCAGGCGCAGGCTGTCGATGCTGACCGACCGGGCCGTGATGACCGGGCGACCGTCGGGGCCGAGCAGCACCGGCTCGAGGATGCGCAGCTGCCAGGGCATCGGGCCGAAGCTCAGCCGCGACCAGCCGATGCGGCCGCGGAAGGCGGTGTTCACCGTGCTGTCGAAGACGCGGAAGGTGAAGCTCGAGTTGAGCAGGAAGTAGAGCAGGAACCCGTTGAGGCCCAAGAAGGCGACGACGAGGATGATCGTGGCGCCCACCCGCTGCCAGAGGCGAGCGACGGCGCGCCGCACGAGGTGTACGGGCTCCATGCGGCGGGAGACTACCAGCCAATGAGTGAGCGCGTCTGCCCTCCCCGCGCGTGCTCGGCGTCACGGGGGGGAGGGATCAGTGCAGCGTGCGGTCCTCGCCGTCGAGCGACTGATCCAGCTTGCGGAAGTAGAGGTACACCAGCAGGTCGACGGTGGGCTCGGGCAGGGCGCGCAGGTAGTGGCGCATCTCGGCGAGGCCGGGCAGGCCGGCGAGGGCGCGCATGGCCTGGTGGGCGCCGAGGAGGGCGCGCTGCTCGATGAGACCGTCGTCGACGCGCGCGAAGGCGCGGCGGATGGCGGTGGCGTCGAAGAGCGGGTGGTGGCCCAGCCGGCCGAGCGTCAGCAGACCGGCGGGCAAGCCACCGTGGGCCGAAAACGCCTGTCCTTTCAACGGTATACTCCCGGCTGGGGCCGAACGGGCAAAGCCTAGCGGCCGGGGCGAGAGCCATTCAAACGGGTGGGGAACCGCCTGACATTTCAGGGGGTTCGCGTGGCGGCGGCGGCGAGGTCGTCCATCCCGTAGCGCCCGGGAGGCCGGCCGGCCACCCACGCGGCGGCGCGCAGGGCGCCGTGGCAGAAGACGCGGCGGTCGGCGGCGCGGTGGGTCAGCTCGAGGCGCTCGCTGGGGCCGACGAGGAAGACGGTGTGCTCGCCGACGACGCCCCCGGCGCGCAGGGCGGCGAGGCCGATCTCGGCGTCGCCGCGCGGGCCGGTGAGGCCGTCGCGGACGGCGGCGCGGGCGTCGGGCCAGGGCAGGCCGGCGCCGGCGGCGGCCGCGGCGGCCAGGGCGAGGGCGGTGCCGCTGGGGGCGTCGGCCTTGTGGCGGTGGTGCAGCTCGAAGACCTCGGCGTCCCACCCGGGCCCGACGGCGGCGCAGGCCTGGCGGACGAGGGCGCGCAGGACGGCGACGCCGAGCGAGAAGTTGGCGGCCGCGAAGACGGGGGCCAGCGCGGCGCGGGCGTCGAGGGCGGCCTCGGCGGCGGCGTCGCGCCCGGTGACGCCGGTGACGAGCGCGGCGCGGGTGCCCTCGAGGCGCGCCAGCAGATCGTCGGTGGCGGCGGCCACGGCGAAGTCGAGCACCACGTCGCAGTCGTCGAAGGGATCACCGCCGGCGCGCCCGACCTGGGCGACGAGCTCGAGGCCGGGGTGGTCGGGCAGGCTGGCGACGACGCCCTGGCCCATGCGCCCGCTGGCGCCGAAGAGGCCGACTCGAATGGGAGGGGGGCTCATCGGGCGCCTCCGTGCAGTCCACGGCCCGGAGCAAAGCCCAAATCGGCCGGCCTTTCAACGCGCGCGGTGGGGGGCGCGGCGCGCGCGGAATCGGCGTTGACACCCGCTCGGGCCTCGTTTAGCGTGCCGCGGATTTCGCCCGTTTCGGGCCCCTGCACGCCCCGAGAGGTGCCATGCTGCCGGTCGTCGCCGCATTGAGCCTTACCGCCCTCGCTGGAATCGCCCTGACCGCCGGCGCTTGCCGCCTCGTACTCGGCGTCTTGCCCGAACGGCGCGATTGAGTCGCGCCCCCGGTCGAACCGACCGGGGCTCCCACCCATTCCGTACGGTCATCGTCGCGCCCGGCGTCGACGCCAGGCGAGCGGCCCGTGGTGCGGCCGGCCCGCGGGGGCTGCGCATCCTTTCGCGTGCCGGCGGCGTCCACCCGGGTATACTGCCGGCGCTCGAATCCCGGAGACCGCCTTGCCCGCCCAGACCAAAGTCGCCCCGCTGCACGCCGTCGACGGCGATGCCGACATCACGCAGGACTTCATCGAGAGGCTGCCGAAGACCGACCTGCACGTGCACCTCGACGGCTCGGTGCGCATCTCGACGCTGATCGATCTCGCCCGCGAGTACCACGTCGAGCTGCCCAGCTACACCGAGGAGGGCCTGCGCGAGACGGTCTTCAAGGATCGCTACCGCAACCTGAGCGAGTACCTGCAGGGCTTCGCCTACACGGGCGCGGTGCTGCAGAGCGAGCTGGCGCTCGAGCGCGTGGGCTACGAGCTGGCGGTCGACAACCAGCTCGAGGGCGTGCGCTACCTCGAGGTGCGCTTCGCGCCGCAGCTGCACGTGCACGAGCACATGAACGCGGTGATGGTGCTCAAGGCCGTCAACCGCGGGTTGAGGCGGGCCAAGGACGAGTACAACCGGCGCCCGGGCGTGGAGGACGGCAGCGAGCCGCGCTTCGAGTACGGCATCATCGTCTGCGCGATGCGCATGTTCCGGTCGAACTTCTCGGAGTACTACCGGACGCTGATCGAGGCGCACCGCTACGCGCCGGACAAGGACGTCTACAAGATGGCGTCCACGGAGCTCGCGCGGGCGGCGATCATCGCGCGCGACGAGTACGACCTGCCGGTGGTGGGCTTCGACCTCGCCGGCGAGGAGTCGGGCTATCCGGCGGGCGATCACGTCGACGCGTTCACCTTCGCGCACAAGCGGTTCCTGAAGAAGACGGTGCACGCCGGCGAGGCCTACGGGCCGGAGTCGATCTTCCAGGCGATCACCGATCTGCACGCCGACCGCA
>JAUHXL010000682.1 GCA_030426945.1 bacterium | reverse complement strand
TCGGCTTCGTGCTGCTGCCGGTGTGGCGCGTGTTCGTCGACCGCGTGCTGCTGGGCCGCGCCAACCTGGACAAGGAGATCTTCGAGGATCGCAACGTCAACGCGGCGCTCCTCGAGACCATCGCGATGATCGGCCTCGCCGCGGTCATCACGCTGATCGTGTGAGCGCCGAGGCGGCGGCGGTTCGGATCCCCGGGCGCGGGCGGCGGCTGCTCCTGGGCGCGGTCGTCCTGTTCCTGGGCGGCTCGGGCCTGGTCTACGAGTACTGCATCTCGACTTTGGCCACGCACCTGCTGGGCAACTCGGTCGAGCAGTTCAGCCTGATCATCGCGTTGATGTTGTTCGCCATGGGCCTCGCCGGGCTGGCCCAGCGGGCCCTGAAGGATCCGGATCGCGTCACCGAGCTGTTCGTGCTCGTCGAGACGCTGCTCGGCCTGCTGGGCGGCGCCTCGGCGGTGGGTCTGTACCTGGCCTTCGGCTGGCTGGATCACTTCCGGCTGGTGCTCTACGGCACCGCGCTGGCGATCGGCTTCCTGATCGGGCTCGAGATCCCGCTGCTGCTGCGCCTGAACCAGGCCTGGCGGGCGGAGCTGCGCGACAACGTGGGCGACGTGCTGTCGCTGGACTACATCGGCGCGCTGCTGGGCGCGCTGGTCTGGGCCTTCGTGCTGCTGCCCCTGTTCCCGCTCGACCGCATCAGCCTCATCCTGGGGCTGCTGAACCTGGCGGCGGCGGCGGTGACGCTGGTGGCGTTCTGGGCCTGGCTGCCCCGCAAGGGGCTGGTGGTCGGCGCGCTGGTCTTCTCGTGCTGCGCCCTCGGCGTCCTCACCGCCCAGGCGCCGTCGCTGGTCGAGGCCGCGCGCCAGAACCTGTACGCCGATCCCATCCGGCACCACGTGCAGAGCCCCTACCAGGACATCGTCGTCACCGGCCGCGGCGCGCGCTTCAGCCTGTATCTGAACGGGCACCTGCAGTTCGACAGCGAGGACGAGTTCATCTACCACGAGATGCTGGTACACCCGGCGGTGCTGGCGCTGGGCCGCGCCCCGGCGCGCGTGCTCGTGCTCGGCGGCGGCGACGGGCTGGCCGTGCGCGAGGTGCTGCGCTGGCCGGGCGTGGAGCACGTGCTGCTGGTCGATCTCGATCCGGCGGTCACGACCCTGGCCCGCACCTACCCACCGCTGGTGCGGCTGACCGAGCGCGCCCTGATCGACGCGCGGGTGGTGGCGCGCGCCGCGGCCGGGGTCAGCGCCGGCGAGACGCTGCCGGTCATCAAGCGGGGCGAGCGCCCGCGCGACGCCCTGGCCGGTCGCGCCGAGACCGTCGCCGAGGTCGCGCTGCTGCACCTCGACGCGGACGCCTTCGTGCGGGATCTCACTGGGCCGTGGGACGTGGTCATCGCCGACTTCCCGGATCCCAGCACCCCGGATCTGGCCAAGCTGTTCAGCGTCGAGTTCTACGCGCAGCTGCTGCGGCGCATGGCCCCCGACGGCGTCCTCGCGGTGCAGGCCAGCAGCCCCTACGCCAACCGCCGCGCGTTCTGGGCCGTCGCCGACACGCTGGCGGCCGCCGGCTTCGCCACCCGCGCGCTGCACGCCCACGTGCCCACCTTCGGCGAGTGGGGCTGGCACCTCGCCCGCGCCGACCGCGCCCCCGCGCCCGAGGGCGCGCCCCCCTTCCCCACCCGCTACCTGGACGCCGAGGTGCTGGCCGCCGCGCAGGTCTTCCCTCGGCCCATGCGCCGCCCGCAGGGCCCCGCCGCCGTCTCGACCCGCCTGGATCCGACCGTGATGCGCGCCTACCTGGCCGGCGAACCCCTCGAGGGGCTCACTCCTTTTCCAGGTTCAGCCCACCGGTGAACGCGTAGCTGACGAAGTCATCGTAGGCGTAGACGACGATGCCGAAGGGCGCGTCGCCGCCCACCCGGTGGGGGCCGTCGGGCACCGGGAGGTGCACGAACACCCGCGTGGTGCCGGGCACCGGGGCGCCGGCGCTCAGGTCGACCTCGGCCCCGTCGAGGGTGATCGTGGTGTCGGCGTCGGCCACCACCAGCAGGTAGTCGTGGGCGAAGGTGTCGGGGGTGAGGAAGACGTAGTCGCTGCGATACTGGCGGTCGGGCGGCACCAGGAAGGCCGAGGGATCGCCGGCGGCCGCGCCGAAGGCGCTCTCGACGCCGGTGGACGCCTGGCCGCTCACGACGCCCATCACCAACAGCGGCTGGTTGGCGGCGAGCCCCACGGGGATCCGCAGGCCCATCTCGCAGTGCTGGCCGGCGCCCAGCGTGAGGACGTCGGGCTCGGACAGGGCGTCGGCGCAGGCGGGCGCGCCCACGTTGGCCGGGGGCAGCGCGTCGAGCGCGGCGAAGGGCTGGCCGAGGATGATGCGGGTCTCGTCGCGGTCGGCGATGAGCTTGAAGTACGTCACCTCGGTCTCGGCGGCCGGATCGACGCGGGCGGCGAGGGGCACCAGGGCGAAGGCGCGGCCCCAAGCCTGCGTGGGGAACAGCTGCTCCTCGAGGTGGTCGCAGGCCCGGAGGCTGGCCGGCGCGCGGGCGCAGTGGTGGCCGCTGAAGACGGCCACGGCCTGGGACGACTCGACCTCGATGCCGCTGAGATCGCGGGCCAGCGCGTCGAAGGTCATCGGCGCCACGTGCACCGACAGCACCTCGTGCGCGTCCAGGGTGGCGCGCCAGCCGTCGTCGCCGGGCACCAGGCGCCCCGCGTCGTCGCCGGCCGGGCGGGCGGTGGGCGGGAGGCGCAGCACCACCTCGGTGTCGTCCGCGGTGGCCACCACCGCCAGCTCCGCGTTGCCGTCGCTCTGACTCGGCGCGCCGAGGAAGCGGTAGCGCTGGCCCAGCGCCGGCGCGGGCAGCAGCAGGCTGGCGTCGTTGCTGAAGCTGAAGTTGCAGCACAGCGGGTTGAACTGGTAGGCCGCGACTGGTCGATCGGTGTTCAGGCGCCAGGCCTTGCGCACCACCGACGAGGGCAGCTGCGCCTCGCCCGCCCGCGGCAGCAGCAGCGTGGCCAGCCCGCCCGGCGGCAGCAGCAGGCCGTCCACGGCCGCGATCTCGTCCTCGACCACCCCGCCCGCCGCGTCGCGGACGACGCTCGACAGCCGACGCGCCGCGTACAGGTCGACGGGCAGCTCGGCGTCGGTCGGCGGCTCGACCGTGTAGGTGGCCAGCGGCCCCTCGGAGTCCACGCCGGGTCCGACCAGGCGCAGCCGGGCCGGCGCCTCGAGATCCGGGTTGAACACCACCAGCCCCAGCGGGCTGTGCCGCACCGACTCGGTGCCGGCGCCGAACGTGCGGTAGCTCTCGAGGTCGACCGCCCAGTACTCGCAGCCCAGGTAGCTGCGTGTCTGCGCCGCCGCCGCGCACTCGAACGTGGTGCACTGGCCGTTGGCGCACACCTCGTCGGCGGCGCAGGTCACCTCGAGCTGCCACGCCCCGTCGACGCAGCGCACCGGGCCGCCGTCGCCGCAGG
>JAUHXL010000681.1 GCA_030426945.1 bacterium | reverse complement strand
CGGCCGCCATCGAGCGCTTCTGCTGCTCGGTGAGCACGCGGCCGGCCTGCTGGAAGACCTCGTGCTCCTCCTCGTCGACGTGGTGGCGCAGATCCTCGGCCACCGTGCGGAAGCGCTGGATCCAGCCGGGGCTGCTCATGTCCATCTCTTCGAGCTCGTCGAGGATGGCTTCGGCCTCCTGGTGCTCGACCACCGAGTGCCGCGCCTTCTCGCGCGTGCGCTCGTCGGCCATCAGGGCGGCGTAGAAGACGCGCTCCTCGGCCGCGGCGTGGGCGAGGGCCTCGGCGCGCAGCCGCGTGAAGAGCTCGCGGCGGCCGTCGGAGTCGCCGTGGGTCTTCTCGATGAGATCGAGCAGGGTGCGTTGGGTGTCGTGATCGTCACGCAGCACGTCGAAGATGGTCTCTGTCATCGGGTGCCTCCGGGGGGGGTCGGGTGAGGGGCGCGCCGCGGTCAATCGTCGCGGCGCGGCTCGACATCGAGGATCAGGTGGAAGGCCGCCAGCAAGGCCGCCGAGGTCGCGTCGTCGCCGACGATGGCCACCGGCGGGCCGTCGAGATCGTCGGCGCGGTACAGGCGCCCGTCCTTCAGGCACGCGACGGGGTGGCCCAGCGTGGTGCGGCCCGCGTAGATCGCGTCGTCGTCGTAGCAGGCGATGGGCGTGCCCGAGAAGGTCGCGCCCTGGAAGATCTGGCCCTCGTGCGCGCTGAGGACGGCGGTGCCGAAGCGGGCGTCGAAGAGCATGCCGTGCTCGATGCGGATGGCGGGCGGCGTACCGGGGGGCAGCGGCGCGGGGCGGGGTTCGAGGGTGGTGGACTGCATGGCGAGGGCTCCAGAGTGGCGTGACGCCGAGGCGTCGCGATGCCCTCCACCATGGCAACGGTCGTGCCACCCGCGGCGGCCCGTGGCGCGGACCGGCGGCCGGGGCCCCTTACCCCGACGGCGATGGGGGGCGTCGCAGCCTGCCTCGGAGCCCCCGGCGATCGATCAGAGCGCCTGCACCCAGGCCAGCTCGTCGGGGGTGGCCTCGCGGCTCTCGCCCTCGGGCAGGTCGCCCAGCTCGACGACGCCATAGCGCACGCGGTGCAGCGCGACCACCGGATAGCCCGCGTTGGCCAGCATGCGGCGCACCATGCGGTGCTTGCCCTCGGTGACGGTCAGGTGCACCACGTCGCCGTCGAGGCGCGTGACCTGGGCGGTGAAGGTGCCCTCGGCCGTTTCGACGCCGGCGGCGAGGCGCTCGATGAGCTCGGCGTCGCCCACGCCCTCGACCTGCGCGACATACGCGCGCTCGACGCCGCGGCGCGGGTGCAGCAGGCGCTGGGTCAGCTTGCCGTCCTGGCTGAACAGCAGCAGGCCGCTGGTGTCGGCGTCCAGGCGGCCGACCGGGTGCAGGTGGCCGCGCCACTCGGGCGGCAGGGCGGCCTCGAGGTTGGCGCGGCCGTGGGCGTCACCGATGCTCGACAGGATGCCCGCCGGCTTGTGGTAGGCCACCAGCAGCGGCAGGGGCAGCACGGGCTCGCCGTCGAAGCGGATGTCGGCGGCGGGGTCGACCTTCAGGCCGAAGTCGCGCACGACCTCGCCCTCGACGGTGACGCGCTTGCGCTTCACCGCGGCGCGCACCTCGGTGCGGGTGCCGACGCCGCGCGACGCGAGGATCTTGTCCAGTCTTTCCAAGGGGTTCAGTCTCCTGAAGCGAGCGCGCGCCAGACGCGGAAGCGGCCGTCCTCGCGCACCACCTCGACCGCCGTGAGGACCTCCTCGAGCAGCGGGCCGACGGGCACCTGGCGCTGGGTGACCATCCACAGGGCGCCGCCCGGGCGCAAGCGGTGGGGCGCGCCGACGAGCAGGGCGCGCAAGACGGCGAAGTCCTCGCCCTTGCCGCGGTGGAACGGGGGGTTGCTGACGATGTGGTCGAAGCGCAGGGGCGGTACGGCGGCCCAGGCGTCCGAGAGGTGCGCCTTGGCGCCGGGCACGTTCTCGTGGGCGGCTTGCAGGGCCAGCGCGTCGGCCTCGATGAGGTGGACGTCGGCGTCGGGCGCGTCGCGCAAGACGGCCGCGGCGACCACGCCGCTGCCCGCGCCGAAGTCGGCCACGCGGGCGCCGGGCAGGGGCGGCAGGGCGGCCAGCAGCTCGGCCGTGCCGATGTCGAGGGCGCCCTTGGCGAAGACGCCGGGATACGTGACCCACTGGCGCAGGCCAGGCAGCGGGGGCGGGACGAAGCTGCGCCACTCGGCCAGGCGGGTGCGGATGGACGCGGCGTCGGGGCGCCGCGCCTCGAGCACCCGACAGTGGCGGCGCGCGTCGACGGTGGTGGGCGCGCCGAAGATCGGCGCCATCACGCGGCCAGCCGACTTGATGCCCTCGTCGTTGGCCCCGTAGACCCACAGCGGCGCGCCCGCCGGCAGCACCGAGGCCGCCGCGTGCAGCGCCATCTCGAAGGCGGCCTTCACCTTCGACAGCCGCAGGCAGCAGGCGTCGAAGGGCCCCGCGCCGGGCCACGGGGCGCCCGGTCGGTCGCCGACGGTGAGACGACACCAGCGCACGACGCGGTGGCCGAGGGCGGTCAGGTCGCGCTCGAGGTGGCCGTCGAGATCATCGACCACCAGCACGCGCGCGCCCGCCGGCAGGGGCGCGCCGAGGCCCTCGTCGACCACGCGCGCCATCACCTCGGCGGCGACGGCCTCGCGCTGCTCGCTACCCGATTGAGTGAGGCGTCCGCGTGGGCTCATGCGGGGGGTTCTAGCAGACTTCGGGGGGCGGCGGGCGCGCGCATCACGGGGCCAGCGCGTCCCAGGCGGCGCGGGCGGGCGCGGGGTCGCCGCCGGCGGCGGCGATCAGGTCGGGGGCGGCGAGGCGGACGCCCGCGGCGCCGGCGACGACGGCGAGGGCGGCGGCGACCTCGGCGACGTCGTCGGGCGGGCAGCACAGCTTGCCGTGCACCCGGTGCGAGCCCTCGGGCGGCGCGACGGGCGGGTGGTCGGCGTGGGGGCCGTCGCCGCGGATGCAGGCCGCGCAGCGGCGCTCGACGGTCTCGTCGAAGACGACGATCTCGACGCCGTCGCCGAGGGCCTCGACGAGGTCGGCGACGACGCCGGGCGCCGGCTGCTCGGCGCGGAAGGCGAAGCCGCGCAGGGGGCCCTCGGCCAGGCGACCCAGCGCGGGGAAGCGCGGGACGCGGACGCCCTCGTGCTCGACGAAGCCGACCGGGGCGCCATCCCACAGGACGAGATCCGCACGGTCGGCGCAGGCGTCGTAGAGCGTCGCGTTGAGCACCTCGCCGTGGCAGGGGCTGTGGGGCTGCACCCAGACGTGCTCGAAGCGCTGCGCGCCCTCGGCGTCGGCGCCGCGCAGGCGCACCTTGACGCGGCCGAGGTTCTCCACCTCGGCGTGGCCGGTGCGGCCGATCTGCGCCTGCATGCCCAGCTGCCGCCACGCCCGCGCCGCGACCTCGGGCTGGCCGGCGCCCGTGGCGCAGATGCCCAGGTTCCA
>JAUHXL010000680.1 GCA_030426945.1 bacterium | reverse complement strand
TGGTGGTCATGTCGGGCTATCCGCTGGGGGCCGACGACGCGTCGTGGGCGGGCGCGCGAGGGTTCCTGACCAAGCCCTTCGACGCCGAGGCGCTCGGGCGCGCCTTGTCGTCGGCGGTCAGCCCGCCGGCGGGGGGGTCGACGGGCGCTCCAACGAGTACTTGATGCGGAAGATGCACGCCTCGGCGCCGTGCCGGCGGCAGCGCTCGTGCGCCACCAGCGCGCGCCCCGCGCCGTAGCGCGCGGCGACCTCCATCAGCAGGCCCTCCTGCAGCACGCAGTTGTAGGGCGCGGTGTAGCGGACCCACAGCATGCCCGGCTCGGCGCGCGTGACCTCGAAGGCGCCCTCGACCGGGCGGCAGAAGTGGGTGTGGGCGGTCTGCACCGCCTCGATGGCCTCGCGCACGCCGGTGATGGGCAGGTTCGAGAGGCTGACGTCGATGACGGTGCGGCCGACGGCGCGGCCGTGGCGCAGCATGGCGCCCCAGCCGAAGCCGGCCTCGAGGAAGTCGGTGAGCTCGACGTACAGGCTCACCGGGTAGTAGCCGTCGTCCTTCACCTGCGCCAGCTCGGCCCGGCGCGGGAAGTCCTCGAGCAGCACGTCGGGATCGGAGAGCGCGCGTACGACCGTGTTGATCGTCACGCCGAGAAACGTCACCTCGTCGCTCATGGGCTCCCCTCCCGACCGGACGGCTGCAGAGTGAAGCGAAAGCGGGCGCCGCGTCCAGGTTGGCTGTCCGCTTCGATGCGCCCGCCGTGGGCGCGCACCGCCTGGCGCGCGGTGGCGAGGCCCAGGCCGGCGCCGTCGAAGTCGCGGGGGCTGTGCAGGCGCGTGAAGGGGCGGAACACGTCCTCGGTGAGGGCCGGATCGAAGCCGACGCCGTTGTCGGCGAGCACGAACACGGGGGGCGTCCCAGGCTCGACCGAGAGCGCGATGCGCGCGTCGGGCGTCTGGCTGGTGTACTTCCAGGCGTTGTCGAGCAGCACCTCGAGCAGCACCAGCACCAGCGCGGGATCCGCCTGCGCCACCGCCGCCCGCGGCAGCTCGACCTTCACCGAGCGGTCGGGGGACCGGGCCCGCAGGCCCGCCACCACGCGGCGGGCGACGGCGGCCACGTCGACCACCTCGCGGCTGGCCTCGGCGTGGTGCAGGCGCGCCAGCCGCAGCAGCGCGCTCAGCAGCTCGGCCATGTGCGCGGCCGACGCGGCGACGCGCTCGAGCAGATCGCGGTCGTCGGGCCGCAGCTGCTCGCCGCAGGTGTCCAGCAGCAGGCTGACGAAGCCCTCGATGGTGCGCAGGGGCGAGCGCAGGTTGTGAGAGGCGCTGAAGACGAAGGCCTCGAGCTGCTCGTTGGCCAGGGCGAGCTCCCGCGTGCGGGCGGCCACCCGCCCCTCGAGCTCGGCGTTGAGCGTGCGGATGGCGGCCTCGCTCGCTTCGAGCGCGCTCGTCTTCTCGGCGAGGGCGCGGTGCGCCTCTTCGACCTGCCGCACCCGCTCGACGAGCTCGCCCGCCTGCTGCTGCAGCAGCTGCCGGTGGCGGTGCAGCTCGAGGAACACCTGCACCTTGCTGCGCACGATCACCGGGTCGAGGGGCTTGACCAGGAAGTCCACCGCCCCCGCCTCGTAGCCGGCGAACACGCTGTCGCGCGGCTGCTCGATGCCGGTGACGAAGATGATCGGCGTCGCGCGCGTGCGGCGCCGCCCGCGCATCAGCCGGGCGACCTCGAAGCCGTCGAGATCGGGCATCTGCACGTCGAGCAGCACCACCGCGAAGTCGTGGGCGCGGAGCGCGCGCAGGGCCTCGGCCCCGCCCGCGGCCGTGTGCAGCTGCACGTCCGGCCCCTCGAGCACCGCGGACAGCGCCAGCAGGTTCTCGGGCCGGTCGTCCACCAGCAGCACGTCGGGCGGGGTCAACGCGTCACTCCGAGCGCCTCGCGGAGGGCGACCCACAGGCGGGCGGTGTCCACCGGCTTCGACACGTAGGCGTCCGCGCCGGCGTCCAGGCAGCGCTGACGGTCACCGGGCATGGCGCGCGCGGTGACCGCCACCACGGGCAGCGTCGCGTGCCGGGGATCGGCGCGCAGGCGCGCGAGGACGCCGTAGCCGTCCAGCGTGGGCATCATCATGTCCAGCAGCAGGACGTCGATGTCGTCCCGGCCGGCGAGCAGCTCGAGCGCCGCGCCGCCGTCGTCCGCTTCGACCACCTGCAGGCCGGCCAGCTCGAGCACCTCGGCCAGGACGTACAGGTTGCGCACGTCGTCGTCCACCACCAGGGCCGTGCGGCCGCGCAGGTCCGGCGGGGCGTCGTCGCCCTCGTCGGGGGCGCGGTCGAGGCGGCCGAGGAAGAGCAGCACCTCGTCGAGCAGGGCCTCGTCCGAGCGGGGCCCCTTCAGCACGAGGGCCTCGGCGTGGCGCCGCACCGAGTGCAGATCCGGGCCGTCGAGATCCCGCCCGGTGTAGACGATGACCGGCACCAGGTGCGCGTCCGGGCGGCCCCGCAGCGCCGTGATCAGATCCAGGCCGGTGAGCGCGCCGGGCAGCCCCAGATCCACGACGGCGCAGTCGGGCGGGTGGCGGTCGAGCAGGGCGAGGGCGGCGTCGGCGTCGCCCACCGCGTCGATGGTGATGCCGGGGCCGGCCAAGAGCGCCGCGATCTGTCCGCGCAGCGCGGGATCGTCCTCGACGACCAGCACGCGGCGGGGGCGCCGCGCGGTGTGGGCCAGCAGGGTGGACAAGAGGGCGTGGATCGCCTCGGCGTCGACGGGCTTCTCGAGGTAGCCGACGGCCCCGGCGGCCTCGGCGGCGCCGTCCTCGGCGGCCTGCGCGCTGACGAAGTGGACCGGCACGTCGCGGGCGTTGGGCAGCGCGCGCAGGGCGCGCAGCACCGCCCAGCCGTCCATGTCCGGCAGGCCGACGTCGAGCACCACGCCGCACAGACGCAAGGTGCCGGCCAGGCGCAGGGCCGCCGCGCCGTCGCGCGCCACCACCACGCGCAGGCCGCGCGCCTGCCCGAGCTGCACCAGGCCGCGGGCGAAGCCGGGATCGTCCTCCACCACCAACAGCACGCGGTCGCCCGGCCGGATCTGGTCGCGGTCGTCGGGCGTGGCGGCGCTGGCGGGGGGATCGAGGGGGCGCGGCGGTGTGGCGGGCGGCGCGCTCTCGGCGCGGTGCGCGGGGGTGTTCACGGGCAGGGCCAGCGTGCACAGCGTCCCCTCGCCGGGGGCGCTCTCGAGCCCCAGGGTGCCCCCGAGCAGCTCGGCCAGCTGGCGGGCGATGGACAGGCCCAGGCCGGTGCCGCCGAAGCGCCGCGCCCACCAGGGGTCGCCGTCGGGGCCGGGCAGCGGCGAGGGCGCGGCGTGCACGATGACCTCGCCCACAGCGGTGAACTTCAGCGCGTTGGCCAGCAGGTTGCGCACGATCTGCCCCAGGCGGTGGGGATCCGTGCGGACGACCCGGGGGGCGCCGGGCGCCGTCGTCCAGGTCAGCTCGAGCCCCTTCGCGGCGG
>JAUHXL010000679.1 GCA_030426945.1 bacterium | reverse complement strand
CAGGCCGACGGGCCCGTCCTCCGCTCCGAGCGGCACCGCGGCGCCCTCGGCGTCGAGGAACAACAGGTTCAGACCCGCGACGTCGTCGTCGGGATCGGTCCCGGCGAGGCGCACGGCGAACACGCCGGTCTCGGCGTTGTAGAACGCGCTTGCGCTGGCCAGGCTGGGCGCGGTGGTGCTCTCGCAGGTGAAGGTCTCGTCCTCGTCGCGGTCGAGGCAGGCGTCCTCGGCGGAGCAGAGGTCGAGCGCGCCCAGCGGATCGCAACGCTCGCCGCGGGCGCGGACCTCCATGGGCGGGCTCGTCTGGGCCATCACCTGGTTGCTCCACAGGCCCACGTCGTCGCCCACCTGGAAGGTGACGGTGCGGATGATCACCCTTTGGAGGAGGGCGGCGCTGCCCTCGGCCACGAAGCGGCCGTCGGCGTCGGCCGTCACGGTGAAGGGCGGGGACTCGTCGAAGGCGAGCTCGACCTCGTTGCCGTCTTGCGACAACTGCAGCGCGTTGCCGCTGGCGTCGATGAGGCCGAGGCGGAAGCGGGTGATCGGCCCGCCCGGGTTGGTGCCCTCGAGCCGGACGCCGAACGAGCCCACCTCGGGGTTGAAGAAGGCCGCGATGTCGTCGATCACCGGGGGCTCGCTCGTCACGGGCTCGACGGTGAGGGTGAACGGGTCGGCGCCGAACCCATCGAAGTGGTCGACGACGAGGAAGACCGTCTCGCCCGCTTCGAGGGTCAGCAGCAGGCGGCTGGTGTTCTCCTCGCGGCTCACATCGTTGTTGCAGCCGAACTCGCTGAAGCCGTCCTCGCAGTCGCGCAACGCGAACAGCAGGGTGTCGAACGCGGTGCCCATCGTCGAAAAGACCCAAGTGCCTGCGGCGGGGGCGGTGAAGCGCAGGACGGCGTCGCTGCCGGCGGCTTGGCTCGAGCAGCTGCCGGCGAAGGCGTCCTCGGCGGCCGTCGTGCCGGTGAAGACGAGGGCGTCCCCGTCGGCCGTGGCCGCGGCGTTGATGTCGAGCAGGTCGACGTCGTCGCCGCACGCGGCGGCGGGCGCGCCACCCATGCCGGGCGCGCCACCCATGCCGGGCGCGCCACCCATGCCGGGCGCGCCACCCATGCCGGGCGCGCCGCCCATGCCGGGCGCGCCGCCCATGCCGGGCGCGCCGCCCATGCCGCTGACCGCGGCGTCCGCCGCCGTCTCGCCGTCACCGCCGCCGTCGTCACAGGCGATCAGCGCCAAGGCGCTCCCGAACAGGATCGTGGCCAGCACTGATCGTCGCATCGTTCCTCCGGGGGACCGGCAGCAGGCCGGCAGACAGGGGTGCGGCACCTTAGCGATCCGTGTCCGGGGCCGATAGGGGGGCCTGACCCTCATCCGGCGGCGATGTCAGGTGTCTCGGCGCAGTCCGCGCCAGGTCGGCCCGGCCGCCGCGGCCTCGGCGTCCGGGGGTGGGGGCGCCCTCGCGGGCGCGGGTCCTCTTGTCGAGGGCGGCGCCGCGCTCGGCCTGAACGCTGAACGACTTCGGAGCGCATGGAGCCTTCGGGTGGTGAAGGTCATGGTGGTGAAGGTCATGGAGTCCCGCGGCGCCGAGTCGACCTTGTGTGCCCCGGACCGCTCCCCTAGAGTCGAGCCGTGAGCCCCGCCACCGCCCGCCTCCCCGAACCTGCCCCCGCGCCCCGCGACGAAGACCAGCGGGTCACGTTCCACGGCGTCACGTGGTGGCAGTACGAGTTCATGCTCGCGGTCCGCGGCGAGAGCGCCGTGCCGCGCATGAGCTATCTGAAGGGGGAGCTCGAGCTGATGAGCCCGTCACGCAGCCACGAGCGCATCAAGACGACGATCGCGCGCATCCTCGAGCACTGGTCGATGCGGCATGATCGCCCCTTCAATGGGTTTGGCTCGTGGACCCTCAAGGATCAGCCGGCCGAGCGCGGCGCCGAGCCCGACGAGTGCTACGTCCTCTCGGACGACGGCGAGCCCGAGCGCCCGGACATCGCCATCGAGGTCAACTGGAGCTCGGGCGGCATCGACAAGCTCGAGATCTACCGAGGGCTGGGCGTGCGCGAGGTCTGGATGTGGGAGCACGACCAGATCAGCGTCTACGCCCTGAAGGCCGACGCCTACGTTCGCCTCGAGCGCAGCGAGCTGCTGCCCGAGATCGACGTCGTCCGCCTCGCCGAGCTCGCCACCGAACCCAACCAGCGCATCGCGGCTCGGGCTTTCGTCGGCGAATAGCGCGGCGCGCTCGACCGCCGCGGCCGACGGCGCCGCCGTGGTGCGTTTCGGAAGACTTGGAGTCTTGGTGCGCGCCCGCGGCGCTCGGTCGTGCATGATGCACGGCACCGAGCGATGTTCACTCGGCTCGAACCTCACCGCGTGGAGACGAACATGCGCTCGATGCTGATTCTGCTGATGGCCTGCACCCCGGCGCTGGCGGCCGAGCCCGGCTCGCAGCCCACGACCCAGCCGACGTCGCAGCCCGCGGCCCCGCCGGCGGGCCGCCTGAGCGCGGAGGTGCTGAAGGCGCTCGGCGCGCCCCCCGAGGGCCCGTGCGCGGGCCGACCGCTCGACCTGACCCTGCCCGCGAAGGCGTGCGTCGCCCGCGGCCCGTACCCCGGCGAGATCAAGGGTGGGAAGAAGGGCGAAGCGGTCGACCTGAAGCAGGCCCTGGCCGCCTGCGCCGCCGACGCCACCTGCGTCGGCGTCAGCACCATCTGGTACATCGGCGCGCCGTGGACGCCGGTAAGCGGCGAGGCGCGCGTCGCCGTCGACACGAACGCGTACGGCTGCGCGGTCGTGCTCGACTGCACCGGCGCGAAGCCCGAGGGCGACGCCCAGCCCTGACCCGAGCGGTGAGGCCGGGCGCGCGGCGCCGGCGACGAGCACCCGAAGGGCCGCAGCGTCGACCGGATCAGCCCGCCCAGGCGGCCTGCGCCGCGGGCACCTCCGTCAGCGGACTCTCCATGCCGGCCGCCGAGCGCGCCGTCCACTCGTCGTCGACGTCGGCCTCGAGGCTGATCACCATGGGGGCGGGGCTGCCCTCCTGAAACAGCTCGACCAGCATCCGGTTGTCTTCGGGCTCGATGCCCGGGATGAGGTCGATCACGAGCAGGACCTCGAGCAGTGAGGATCTCAGAATCCCACGGCGCAGGACCTCGAGCAGTGAAGGCCTCAGAGTCCCACGGCGAGCAGTGAAGGTCTCAGAGTCCCGCGGCGCCGCGACGGCCGCCTCCAACGAAATCCGAGAAATCGACCGCCGCCGCGCAACACGCGCCGCCGCTGTCCGATGGATCTCCCCCGATTTGCCCCGGAGGAGACCCATGCCCGCCCTCAACGCGACCCTCGGCCGCCGTGTCCGCTACCGCGCCAAGAAGCGCAACCCGCGCCACCGCTGCATGCTGCGCGGCCACTGGGTGCACGTCAGCAGCCGAGTCGTCCGCGGCCGCTACGCCTTCGTCCCGCCCGAGGACGGCGGCCTGTTCGTCCTGCTGATGTGGGGGATCATCGGGCGCGCCCAGATTCGGTACGGCGTCG
>JAUHXL010000096.1 GCA_030426945.1 bacterium | reverse complement strand
GAGCGGCACCCGGCAGCGCTCGTCGATCACGCCGTCGCAGTCGTCGTCCAGCCCGTCGCAGGTCTCGGCGCGGGTGCCGGGGGGCGGGGCCGCGGACTGCCCGAACGCGGTGCTGCACGCCGTCGCCTCGGGGTCGTTGATCGCGCACTCCCGCTTGCCGGCCGCGCCGCAGGCTTCGCAGGCGGTGCCCAGATCGGCGTAGGCCTCGTCCGTGTCGCCGTCGCAGTCGTCGTCGAGGTCGTTGCACACCTCGACGCCGTCGGGGCGCACGTCCGGGCGGCCGTCGTCGCAGTCGGTGAGCCGGGCGACCACGTCGGCCCGCGCGCGGTCCGGACACGCGCCGGCCCAGCAGTCGCCGTCCGCGTCGGCGCAGCCCAGCGCCGCGAGCGCGGCGCAGCGCGACGCCGGGCTCTCGAGGTCGAGCGTCAGGCACACCCCGGCGTCGCTGACCGGGCCCAGGCAGCCAGCGTCGGGCTCGCCGCCGGCGCCGCCCCCCGTGTCGCCGAGGAAGACGGCCAGACCGCCGTCGTCGCAGCCCGCGAGGGCCGCCGACCCGGCCACCACGAGGAGCAGCGCGGTCCTCACGGCGCGTCATCCAACGTGCTGATTCGCAATCGGTTTTCGGCGTCCATCCAGATCAGCTGCGCGCCCCGCAGCGACCACGCGGCCGCGTCGCGGGGCGCCGCGGCCGCGTCCGTCACCCGACCCGTGTTCAGGTTCATCGCGCGCAGCGACGGCGGCGTGGTGCCGCCGTCGAACCACACCAGCCGGTCGCCGCTCAACGTGGGCCGCTGCTGGGCGCCGTCGGCCCGGCTCAGCTGGAAGCCCTCGCGCCAGGTCTCGCGGAACACCGCCCACAGCGAGGGCGCGCCGTCGCCCAGCGGCCACACCACCCAGGCGTCGCTCAGCGTGGGCGCTCCGGCGCTGCCCGCGCCGTTGCTCAGCAGCCGCTCGGCGCCGGTCTCCATGTCGACCAGCACCACCGTCGCCTGCCCGTTGTCCCAGCGGCGGGCCGCGAGGGCCCCGGCGGCGGGGGCCGTCGGATCGCTCAGCGTCAGCGTCATCGCGAAGGGCTCCACCGTGCCCGCCTCCAGCGGGGCTCGGTGCAGCACCGTCCGGTCGCCGACGACCGCGTGCCAGAAGGCCTCGGCCTCGCCCACGGCGGGCGGCCCCAGCTCGGCCAGCGCGGTGCGCGCCGCCGGCTCGCCGCCGGGCGTCCAGGTCCACAGGCGTGCGCCCACGCAGCGCGTCGCGCCGTCCGGGGGCGTCTCGCAGGGCGCGGCGGCGTCGACCGCCAGCCACGCCGCGCCGCGCGGGCCGCACGCCGGGAAGGCGACGGGCCCCGGGTGCAGGGGCGTCTCGACGAGGGCGCCGTCGGCGTCCCAGGCCAGGTGCGTCAGCGCGCCCTCGCCCTCGACGGCCAGCAGCCCGTCGCCGCACGCGATCCCGGCCTCGACCCCGGGCCGCGCGAGCGCGCAGGCCTCGTCGGTCACGCCGTCGCAGTCGTCGTCCGCGCCGTCGCACAGCTCGACCGCGTCGGGTGGCGCGCCGGCGGACTGCCCCGCGACGGTGCTGCACGCGGTGGTCGTGGGATCGCCCACCGCGCACTCGGTCTTGCCGCCGCCGCAGTCGTCGCAGGCCACGCCCAGCGCGAACGCCTCGTCGGTGTCGCCGTCGCAGTCGTCGTCGAGGCCGTTGCACAGCTCCGTCGCGCCGGGCGCGCGGTCGGGGCTGGCGTCGTCGCAGTCGGCCCACAGCGCGGCCAGCGCGGCGGGCACGTCGGCCGGGCAGGCGCCCATGAAGCAGTCGCCGTCGCGGTCGGTGCAGGTGGGCACGTCGGTGGCGGCGCGGGCGCAGCGGGCCGCGCGGTCGAGCGGCACCGGGGCGTGGCAAACGCCGTCGACCTCGAGGCCGGTGCAGGCGCCGCCGTCGTTGGGCTGGCCGCCGTCGCTGTCGCTGCCGACGCCCCCGCCGGCGTCGTCGCCGACGGCGCTGCAGCCGCTCAGCGCGAGCGCGGCGGCGAGCGCCAGGGCGCGTCGCTCAATCCCGGTGCGCCACATACAGCACCTTCCAGGGCGCGTCGTTCTGCTGGTCGGCCCAGACGACGTAGCGCGCGGTGAGGGTGGGGGCCAGGGCGTTGCCGCGGTTCAACGCGCCCACGTGGCGCCCGGTGTCGAGGTCGAACAGGTCGAGCACGTGTCGCCGGGGGCTGTAGCTGACGACCGCCAGCCAGTGCCCGCCCGCGGCGAGGTCGATGGGGTTGACCTCGACGCCGCCGAAGGTCAGCGCCTCGGGGCCCGCGCCCAGATCGTCCAGCGCGAGCGCGACCACGCGCGGCAGCCCGTCGGCGGTGCGCTCGAGCCACAGGCGGCGGCCGTCGGCGACGTGGACGCGCGCCTCGGCCCCCACGCTGCCCGCGACGACCAGCTCGAGGCGGTCGTTCGCACAGTCGAGCCCCGGCGACAGCACCAGCGTCGCCCGCCGGCTGCCCGGGCGGCCTTCGAACCAGGCCGCGCCGTCGGCGTCGAGGGCCAGGCCCCACTGCGTCCGGTCCGTCATTCCGCAGCGCGTCGCCCGCCCGTCGGCGTACGTGAACACCACGACGCCCTTGCCGGCGTCGTCCTGCTCCACGAAGCCGACGACGTCTTCGCCGAGCACCGGCTCCGACTGGCGCGTGGCCCGCGGCGCGACGAACTCGGCGGTGCCGTCCCGCAGGTCGACGCGCTTGATGTTCACGAAGCCGTGGTTGGGGTGAACCACCGGCGCGGCGACGAAGGCGCCGCGCGCGGCGACGCGCACGCCGGGCGGCAGCTCGATGGTCTCGCCGCCGGGATCCGGCAGCACCCGCAGCACCGTCCGGCCGAGGGGATCCTCCTCGGTCCAGCCGGCGCCGTACTCGGTGCAGAAGGCGCGCGGCACGTGCGTGCGGCCGGGGCTCATCGACTGGAAGACGCCGTCGGCGAAGTCGGCGAAGCAGAGCGACTCGGGGTAGGGCGCGTCGTCGCTGCCCGCGTCGGGCGGCGCGGCGTCGAGCGGGCCCGCGTCGGGCGGCGCGGCGTCCGGGTCGAGCGCCGGCCGCGCGTCCTCCGCGTCCATGTCCGAGGCCGGCGGGGCGGCGTCGCGCTGGCCCACGACGCAGCGGCTCGCCGCGTTGCAGATCTCGCCGTCGAAGCAGTGCTCGTCGAGCGCGCACTCGGCCTTGTCCACCTCGCCGAGCAGGCTCTGGCAGCCAGGCGCGAGGGCGACGGCCGCCCACAGCAGCGCGCGCTTCATTCGCCCCCTCCCAACCACCACCAAACCAGGCCCGCGGTCAGCACGACGCCGCCGGTCAGCAGCAGCGCGTCCGCCGCGACGGCCCGGTCGTCGCGCTCGGTGACGAGATCGTCGAGCGCGACGCCGGCCTCACGCTTGTTCTCGTAGGCGTCGATCTCGCGCTGGCTGGTCAGGGCCGCCGCGCCGGCGATCAGCCCCCCGACCGCGACCGCGCCGCCGACCCCCATCGTCACCAGCGCCCCCGTCGGCGCGCCGCCGCCCGGCGGATCGCGGAAGTCGATGGTCAGCGGCGTCGGCCGGCAGTCCCCCTGCGGGGGGCAGGGCTCGACGGTGAAGCGCCCGACCGCCATGCCCCAGCGCGGGTGCTCGGCTTGATAGCCGTAGGCGCCCGGGGGCTGGCTGAAGCCCAGCGCGTCCACCGGCTTGCCCTGCACCTTCAGGCGCGCGACCACCACCGGATCGCCGTCGGGATCCCGCGCCTGCACGCTCACCGTGCGGGGCAGCACCAGCGTGATCTCGTGCGTGGCGCCCGGGCACGCCTCGGGGCGCGGCACGTCCACGGTCGTCCGCACCCGCCCCAGGTCTGATCGCCGCGCGGACACGTCGCGGGGACCCCAGGGCGCGGGGCCGGCGCCCTCGACGGTGGCGTCGCGGGGCAACGTCCGCACCTGCAGGTCGACCGCGCAGCGCGCCAGCGGGACGGTCACCGCGCCGCCCGCCGGCGGCAGCGTGATCTCGGCTGATCGATAGCCGGGGGCGCGCACGGTGAGGGTGCCCGCGGCGGCGGTCAGCGCGTCGGGCGCGACGGGCTGGCCGTCGGCCCACAGCGCGAAGTCGGTCACGGCCGCCTCGCCGTCGCGCACGTCGAGGGTCACGCCGCAGAACGCGGCCGGCGGCAGGCGCAGGGCGCCGCCCGTCGCCGGCACGTCGAGATCGGCCGCCCGCGCGCCGCAGGGGCCCTCGATCTCCACCGCCCAGTGACCCGGGCGCAGGCTGATGGTCTGGCCGCTCGCGGGCGGCAGCGCGATGCGCACCGCGCCGCGGCAGGTCGGGGTCGCGCCGCAGGCCGCCGCCCAGCCCGCGGGCTCGCGTGGGCGCAGCACGACGCCGGTCGCCCGCTCGGCGCCCTCGAGCGTCACCCCCACCGGCCGCGCGCCGGTCAGCCAGTCGGCCACCTTGCCCACCCGGCTCCAGGCGGCGCCCAGCCGGGCCCGCGGCTGCTTGCCGTCCATCGCCTCGGGCGCCATCGCCTGCGCGGCGGCGAAGTGGCGCACCGCGTCGGCGGCGTAGCGGCGGCGCTCGGCGAGGGCGGCCGAGAGGAAGAAGTGAGCCGATCCAGAGAGATAGTGTGCGCAGGCGCGGGCGCCGCCGGGGGGCAGCGTCTCGGCCACCTGGGCCGCGTCCTGGGCCACGGTGGCCCACACGACGCCGCTGTGGGCCCCGGCCAGGCGCGCGCGGAGCGCCTCGACGGGCGCTGGCAGCGCGACGTCGTCGCAGGGGGTTTCGGGGGCGGCCAGGGCGGGCGTGCTAAGGACGCACCCGACACTGAGCAGCCACTGTGCGGACCTCCGCATGCGCTTCGTCTGCCTCCCGGGCGAGGGTGAGGGTCACCTGCATCGACTCGCCGACCGAGCGGGCGTGATGCAGAGCACGTACCAGGCGCCCCACGCAGTCGCTGCCCTCGCAGCGGCCGCTGCCGTAACCGCGCGTCGACCACCGGGCCGTGACCAGGCGGTCACCCTCGGCGGCGTCACCGCAGCGGGCGGCGGCCAGCGCGGGGGGGCGCGCGCCGTGCGTCCAGGCCTCGCCCAGCGCGCCGAGCGACTGGCGCTTGGGGCGGTGGCCGTGCAGGGCCAGGGCGGCGGCGCGGGGCATCAGCAGCGCGTCGCCCTGAGTGACCAGGTTGCCGAGCGGGACGCCCTCGGCGAGCCAGCGGCGAAGGGCTTCGGGCGCCTCGGCCCAGGCGGCGCGCGCGGCGTCGTCGGCGGCCGGCGGGGCGGCGTCGGCGAGGGTGAGATCGGCCACCAGCGCGGCGAAGCGGCCGGCGGCGTCGGCGCCCCGGTAGACGAGGCGGTCGTCCTCGAGGGTCGCGCGGGCGGTGAGCGCGGCGGGCAGGGCGCCCTCGGGGCGGACGAAGGGCACCGGCGCGGCGGCGTCGCGGGGGCCGACGTCCGGCGCGCGCTGGGCCACCGCGGCGTCGGGCGCGGCCGGGCGGGCGACGGCGACCGCGGCGTCGGACGCGGCGGGCGGCGACGGGGCGGGCCACAGCCCCCAGACCAGCCCGCCGACCGCCAGCGCGGCGGCCGGCAACACCAGGCGACGCCCCGGTGAGGGCGGCAGGGCGGGCACCGAGCTGACCTCGCCGTGCGCCAGGCTGCCGCTGCCCACCGAGGGCGTGGGCGACGGGAGGGCGGGCGCGTCGCTGGGCACGAGGGTGGGCTCGTAGGCCAGCTCCGACGGGCGGATCGAGGCCAGCGCCTCGGCGACGGCGCCGGCGTGCGGCGGGCGCTGCTCGCGGATGAGGCGCAGGCATTGATCGACCAGGGCGGTCAGGCGCGGCGGCAGGTGGGGGCACAGCTCGGCCAGGGGCTTCACGCCGCGGTCGAGCAGCACCCCGAAGATCTCCTGTTGCGTTCGGCCGGGGTTGGCGCGCTGCCCGCTGAGCATCTCGTACAGCACGGCGCCCAGCGAGAACACGTCGGCGCGGGCGTCCACCTGCATGCCGCGCAGTTGTTCGGGCGGCATGTACTGCAGGGTGCCCATCATGCGCCCCGACTGCGTCTTGACCTCGGCCTGCTCCATCTTCACGAGGCCGAAGTCGAGCAGCTTGACGAAGGCGTCGTCGTCGCCGCGCTGGATCAGCATCACGTTGTCGGGCTTCAGGTCGCGGTGGATCACCGCGTGGGTGTGCGCGATCGCCAGCGTCTCGGCGATGGTGCGTCCCAGGGCCAGCGCGGTCGCCAGCGGAAGCTTGCCGCGCGTCATGCGCTGGGTCAGCGTCTCGCCCTCGAGCACCTCCATCACCAGGAACGGCTCGTCGCGCTCGCGCGCGTGGCCGACGTCGAACACGCGCACGATGTGGTGGCTGTAGTCGCTCAGCTTCTGGGCCGCGCGGGCCTCCTGCAGCATGCGCTGGCGAAGGCTCAGCTGCTCGGCGGCGGGCAGGCCGGGCGGCAGGGACAGCAGCTTGATGGCGCGGCGCACCTTCAGCCGGGTGTCCTCGGCCAGGAACACCTGGCCCATGCCGCCCTCGCCCAGCGTCTTCACCAGGCGATAGCGCCCGTCGTCGAGCAGCTCCTCGGCGCGCTGCGGGGCGCCGCAGTTGGGGCAGAACGTGGCCGCGCCGTCCTTCACCTCGGCCCCACAAGCGGGGCAGGGGCGGGCGGCGCGCGTGTCCTGGTCGAGCAGCAGGTGGTCCGCCGGGCCGTGGTGCCAGGGCGGGGGGGCGTTGTCCGTGGCGGTCTCACGGGTGACGAAGTCGAAGAGCGCGCCGAGGGTGAGCGGATCGCCCGGCGCGGCCTCACCGCCCAGGGCGCGCTGCACCGTGCGCAGGAAGCGGGTGGGGCCGCGGCTGCCGAAGCGCGCCGGCGGGGCCGTGCCGGCGCCGAGGGCCCAGGCCAGCCCAGCGAAGGGCGCCGCGGGCGCCGGGGCGTCGACGACCACGCCCGCGCCGGCGGGCAGCAGCCCGACCAGCTCGTCGAGCGACAGCGCGGTGCGGCCCAGCAGGCTGCGCCGGGCGTCGCGGGGCAGGAAGGCGCTCTCCTCGAGGTGGCCCGACAGCACGAGCAGCGGCGCGTCGTCCCCGGCCGCCAGCCAGCCCAGCCGATCGAGCAGGTTGGCCAGCAGCGGGCGCTCGGCGTCGTGCGCGGCGTCGTCGACCAGCAGGGCCACCTCGAAGCCGCCGCCGGCGAGGTGTTCGGCGATCGCGCGCAGGGCCGCGCAGGTGCCGGGGCGCGGGGCCAGCCCCGCGTCGAGGTACGCCTGCACCCCCACCACGAGGGCGCGCCGGTCGGAGGACGACATGGGGCGAAGCTACGTCGGTCGGGGGCTCGGGCGCAAACAGCGGTGGAGCATTGGCCGACGAGTCGTGGTCGTTGTCGTGGTCGGCTTGCCGCGAAGCGGCGGGAGGGGGCTCGGTCTCGGAGTGGAAGGTCGCGGCTTCGTCGGGATCGACCACGACCACGCTTCGGTGCGGGCGCCTGCGCTCGATCTCTTGCGGGTGTCGCGCGGGCGCTGTCGCTCGATTACAGTGCGCGCATGAAGACACGCGTCCGCCGACTCGCCGCGCCCTTCGTCGTCACCGCCGGGGTCTTCGGCGGCCAAGCCGCCGCGGAGCTGCCGCGGGCGCCTCACGGGGCGAAGGTGGACGTCCGACCAGATGGCACCTGTTGGCAGTTCTACCAGACCCGGTGCCCGCCCGGTGCGCGCTGCAATCCGCCGCCGCCCCGGCAGGTGCAGTGCCCGCCGGCCGCCGGGCCAAATGATCGTGTGGACGAGCGGGCCGATGGCACCTGCTGGGCCTTCCCGACCGACTACCGGTGCCCGCCCCCGCCTTCGACCTGCAACCCGCCGGCGCCGCGGCAGGTGCTGTGCCCCGAGGTCGCGCCGGAACCCGAGCCGGATCCGAAGCCGGACCCGAAGTTCGCGCCGCCCCCGCCGCCGACGCAGCCCGCGCTGCCCGACGCGCCGCCGGGCGCGAAGCTGATCCGCAACGCGGACGGCAGCTGCGTCGCGTTCATCGACCCCCAGTGCCCGCCCAACGTGCCCTGCAACCCGCCGCCGCCGATGCCGGTCAAGTGCCCACCCGAGAACTGAGCGCGACCGACCGGGTGCGCGACGAGTGGGCCGCCCGCGTCCACGCCGAGTACCAGAGCTGCGCGCTGACGCAGCACCTCACCCTGTGGCTCATCCAGATGGGGGCGTCGCCGGACCTGGTGCGCGACGGCCTGCGCATCGCCGAGGACGAGCTGACCCACGCCGAGCTGAGCCACGCCACCCTCGCGGCCGCCGGCGGCGCCCTCACCGCGCCCATCCCCCGCGACCAGCTCGGCTTGCGCCGCACGCCCGGCGCGCCCCTCGAGGCCGACGTGCTGCGCGTCGGCGTGCGCGCCTTCTGCCTCGGCGAGACCGTCGCCGTGCCCCTGTTCACCGCCCTGCGCCGCGACTGCACGGCCCCCACGGCCCGCGAGGCGCTCGACCGCGTGCTGCGCGACGAGGTGCGCCACCGCGACTTCGGCTGGACGCTGCTGGACTGGCTGCTCGACACGGCGCCCGATCCGGACGCGGTGGTCGCGGCGGTGCAGGCCAGCCTGCCCGACATGTTCGCCGAGCTGCGCGGCCTGTACGCCGGCCCGGGCGCCGACGCCACGCCGATCAGCGCCGCCGAGAGGGCGTGGGGTCTGATGGACGCGGCCGCCTACGCCGACGTGCTCGCGACGACCTACGAGCGGCAGTACGTGCCCTGGTTCGCCGAGCGCGGCGTCGACGCCCGCGCGGCGTGGGGCGGGTGAGGCTCACTCGACGCGGAAGGCCGCGACCTCGGTCTCGCTGGCGAAGCTGAAGTTGCAGGCGCCGAGATCCTCGAGGCGCAGCACGTCGCCGCGGGTGACCTCGAAGGGGCCCACGCGGGTGGGCACGCCGGGCTCGGCGAGGGTGGCCTGCTCGCCGGAGGCCTCGACGTACAGCGCGCTGTGGTAGACGCGGCAGATCTCGTCCTCCACGACGCACTGCACCTCGGTCCGGGGGAACCGCAGCCCGGGTGCGGACAGCTGGCCCGGCGAGAAGCCACCTTGCGCCAGGAACGCCAGCGTCTGGTCGTCGCGCAGCAGGGTGAGGTGGCCGCGGCTGTCACCCCAGTCGCCGAGCTCGTGCACGATCTGCACGGTGAGCTGATCGCCCGGCTCGATGGGCAGGACCGGCGCGCCCCGATCGGCGGCCAGGTCGATGCCGACCGTCCACCGGACGCCGTCGGCGCCGTCCAACGAGATGTAGAGGCTGGCGGCCGGCGTGGGCGCGGTGTCCGAGCCGACGATTCGACACGGCAGGCCGTCGGGGGGCGTGTCGGCGAGGCCCGTGACGGTGCCCTCGAAGCGCAGGCCGGGCTCGGCGTCGGGATCGGGTGGGTCGAGGGGGCCGAGGGGATCGCGGACGAGGCAGAACGACAGCCAGTGGCCGGCGCGCGGGGGGTCGCACGCCGGGGGTGGCCCGGCGTCGGGGGGCGGTCGGCCGGCGTCGGGGGGCGGTCGGCCGGCGTCGGGGGGCGGTCGGCCGGCGTCGGGGCGCTGGGCGGGGGGCGCGCCATCGGGACGCGCCGCGGCGTCCTCGCGATCGGCGCCCGCGTCCTCGGTGTCTTCGATCGGCGCCGGATCGGCGATGCAGCCGGCCGCGCTCATGCCGACCCCGACGATGACGCCGCGGCCGATCCACTGTCCTCTCATCGCGGACTCCCGTACTCAGGCCGCCGCGCGACTCGACGCGTCGGGGCCGGCTAGCTTACACGGATCACGGAGGAGGGACGCCATGGCAGCCATCGCCGTCGAGGGCTTCGCGCGCGAGACGCACGACGCGGCGCGGGTGGAGCGGGCGCGCGCCGTGTGGGCCGAGCGCGTCGTGACCGAGTACCGGTCGGCGCAGGCGCTGAGCCGTTACGCGCAGGAGCTGCTGGCGGTGGACGCGCCGCGCGCCGAGGTGGAGGAGGCGATCGACATGGTGCGCGACGAGCTGCGGCACGTCGCGCTGTGCGAGGCGGTGGTGCGGGCCATGGGTGGCGCGCCTGGGCGGCCTACGCCGTTGGATCTGCCCGTGCCCGAGGCTTTCCGCCGCGCTCCGGCCGCGCAGCGCGCGATGGGCACCGCGATCTCGATGCTGGTGGTGAACGAGACGCTGTCGGTGGGGTACCTCGACGACCTCGCCGGGCGGGCGGGCGACGGCGTGTGCGGGCAGGTCGTGCGGGCGATCCTCGGCGACGAGGCCGAGCACGGCGCGGGCGACGTGCCGTTGGTCGGGCGCACGCTCGCGGCCTGCACACCTGCCGAGCGCGCCGAGTGGGTCGCCTTCACCGAGGCCTGCGTCCGGCCCCACCTGCGGCGCGCCGAGGACGCCCTGGCCGGGGTGCCGCCCGCCGAGCGGGTGCTCGAGGACGAGCCCGCCCACGCCGCGCTGGGGTTGTTCACGCCCCGGCGGCAGGCGTTGGTGCTGGCGCGCACCTGGCGCGAGACGCTGCGGCCGCGGCTGGTGGCGCTGGGTTTGTGGGCGCCCGCGGCGCCTTGAGGCGGGCGCGCGCACGCGAAACTCGCTAGGTTGTCTGGCATGCGCGCTCGTACCCTGATGCTGTTCGCCGCCCTGGCCGCTTGTGATGACGGCGGGGCCGATCCTGCGGAGCCCACACCCGCCGACCTCGGGGCGCCGGCGGCGGACTCGGCCATCGCGGCGCCGGACGCGGCCGTGCCGGACGCGGCCCCGGCGGCCGACGCGGGCCCGGCGGTGGACGCGGCGCCGACCCCCGAGGACGCCGCGCCCCCGCCACCCCCGCCCCTGCCGCCCCTGATCGACACCGCCGAGGCCCTCGACGCGGTCGATCCGTTCATCGGCACGGGCAACATCGGCTTCGGCTACGCGGCGCTGACGCCTGCGGCGCAGGTGCCCAACGGGCTGGTCAAGCTGGGCTCGGACAGCACCCGCGCGGGCATCCACCCGCACTTCCACCACTTCAGCGGCTTCCACTTCGATGATCCCGACACGCGTGGCTTCAGCCACCTGCACTTCGTGGGCACGGGCGTCGAGGACTACGGCAACCTGCGCGTGGTGCCGCTGGCCGACGCCGAGGTGGCCGAGCCCTGGCGCGCCTACGCGCCGGTGATGGCGCAGCGCGCGGCGCCGGGCGTCTACGAGGCCGACCTCGAGGCGCCGGCGATGGCCGTGCGGCTCACCGCCACGGGGCTGGCGGGCGTCCACGCGTACAGCTTCGCCGACGGCGCGGGCGCCTTGGGCATCGACGTCGCGGCGCGCATCGCCGACCGCCCGATCACCGCCGAGTACACGCCCACCGAGGATGGCATGGAGGGGCGCATCGAGTACGCCGGCAGCTACACCGGGCGCACGCGGCCCTTCGTGATGTTCTTCTCCATCCGCGCGACGCCGCCGCCGGTCGACCGCCGCGACTGGGCGCAGGACGACGAGCGAGGGCAGGTGTGGGTGTTCGACGCCGCCGACGTGCGGCTGGACGTGGGGCTGTCGCCCGTCGACCTCGAGTCGGCGCGCGCGCACCGGGCCGACGTGGACGCGCGGCCCTTCGACGACGTGGCCGCCGACGCCCGCGCCGCCTGGGCCGCGAAGGCCGCCGGCGTGCGCATCGGCGGCGGCACCGAGTCGCTGCGCCGCAGCTTCTACACCGCGCTCTACAATGTCTACCGCATGCCCACGCGCTACAGCGGCCTCGACGGGCGCTACCGCGGCCTCGACGGCGAGGTGCACGCCGCCGACGGCTTCACCTACCTGACCGACCTGTCGCTGTGGGACACCTTCCGCACGCTGCACCCCTGGCTGTCGCTGACCGACCACGCCACGCAGCGCGACAGCCTGCGCTCGCTGATGGCCATGGCCGACGACGGCGGCGCCGTGCCGCGCTGGCCCGCCGCCATCAGCTACACCGGCGGCATGATCGGCACCAGCGCCGACATCGTGTTCGCCGACGCCGCGTTGAAGGGCGTCGAGGGCGTCGACTACGATCGCGCGCTGACGCTGCTGCAGCGCACCGCCGACGGCCGTCCGCCCGAGGGCACCCGCTTCGGCGGCCGCGGCGGCATCGACGACTACCTGACGCTGGGCTACGTGCCCTACGAGCACAACGGCCGCGCCGTCTCGTCGACGCTCGAGTACGCCTACAACGACGGGGCGCTGGCCAACCTGGCCGCCTGGCTGGGCCGCGACGCCGACGCCGCGCGCTACCGCGCCCGCGGCGACAACTGGCGCAACGCCTTCGACCCCGAGACCGGCTTCATGCGCAACCGCATGCGCGACGGCACGATGGTCGACCTGGGCAACGCCGACCGCAGCTTCGACGTGCAGTACGTCGAGGGCACCGCGTGGCACTGGGCCTTCTACGCGCCCCACGATCCCGCGGGCCTCGCCGACGCCTTCGGCGGCCCCACCGCCCTCGGCGACGCGCTCGAGACCTTCTTCGGCCGCTCGGGCCTGCGCGAGGGCGGCCGGGTGAACGTCAGCGTGCCCGACGGCTACTACTGGCACGGCAACGAGCCCGACCTGCACGCGTCGTGGCTGTTCGCCTGGACCGACCGCCCCCACCGCGTCGACTACTGGGTGCGCCGCATCCAGAACCTGCTCTACAGCGACACCCCCGGCGGCCTGCCCGGCAACGACGACGGCGGCACGATGAGCGCGTGGTACCTGCTGTCCGCCGTCGGCCTGTACCCCCTGGCCGGCACCGAGACCTACGTGATCGGCCCGCCCCTGTTCCCCCTCGTCGAGCTCGACCTCGGCGACGGCAGCACCCTGCGCGTCGAAGCCCCCGGCGCCTCCGCCGCCGAACAGTACGTCCACGGCGTCACCCTCGACGGCGCGCCCGTCGAAGGCCGCCTGCTGACCCACGCCGACCTGCTCGGCGGCCGCACCCTGCGCTTCGACCTGCGCGCCACGCCGTAGCGGTCTTCGGGCTCAGTCCGGGTTCGAAGGTTCAGGAGATCGTGCTCGATACGCTTGAGCGGGGTGGTTGGGCGATTGCGGATATCGCGCCTCGATGCGCCTCGATGCGACCAGAGCGGGCAGGTACCGGCTCTTGACCGACCCCTTGGACCGCCCAATCGCGTCGGCAATCGCCTGGGCGGTTCGATACTCGGAACTGCAGTACTCGAGGATGGCGGCCTCGATCCAGGAACGGGGAGCCTTCGGACGGCGCTGCACCCGACGCAAAGCGGGACCGTGGAGCGCGGTGCCGCCTTCGGGCGGTGCCTGTTCGGGCGCAGCAGGTGGGGCGTCGTCGGTCGAAGTGTGGGCCTGAGCGGCCGGGGTGTGCACATTGGCGTCCGAGGTGTGCACATCGGCGTCCGAGGTGTGCACATTGGCGTCCGAGGTGTGCACATTGGCGGCCGAGGTGTGCACATTGGCGGCCGAGCTGTGGTCATCGCCGCGATCATTGAAGGTGCGATGCATCTCGATCCCTGGGCCCCGCGCTTGATCTCGGTCCTTGGTGTCCACGCCAGAGAAGAGCGGCAGCGGGGAACGTCCGCAGGGGGCGTACGCCTTGTTGCGCACTCCACCGGACGCGTCGAGCAGGCCCTGACGCACCAACTGCTGAAGCTTGAGTGTGATCTCACGGGGGTGTGCATCGCTCAGTTCACGAATTCGTTCGTGGTCGACGCTGCGCTCGACCTCCGCGGTGACCAGGATCAAGCGGCCTAGCTCGTCCTGCGATGTGAAGTGAGCGCCCCACCGCTGGACGAGATCGCGGGCGGCCCAGTCGGGCAGCAGGCTCTCCAGCGGCAGGCGAAGGTGCGTCTCAGCGTGCTCGGTGTCTTCCCAAATCCGTGGCGCACGCCAATGCTGCTCGCGCCATGCCATGCGCATCGCCGGCCCGCCCGAACCCTCTCGCTCGCCGAGTTGCAACAGACCGAAGAGGCGTTGGAGAGCTGGGTTCCGTGGCTCGCTCACGCCCCCTTTCCAGACCTGTTCCGACGTCACGAGCATGAGCCCTGGATTGACGAACTCAAAGCCCGAGCGCCGCTTGACGACGCGAACCCCTGTCGTGCCTTGGTAATCAGCATGGACCAGCGTGTTCACCAGAGCCTCGCGCACCGCGAGGTGCACGGCCGTCTCGTCGACGCGGTATTGGCCCTGCTCGACAGCGAACGGAACCTTGAGCCCGCCATGCAGCTTCACGATCGTCCGAAGGTAGAACTCGAAGAGGTTGGCGTTCCAGGTGCCGTCGGGATGGACGCGGTCGAGCCACCTACGCCGGTCGTCGGGCTCGTCGGGAAGCTCTTTGAAGCTGAGATGCCAGTGCGGCAATACCTCTCGGATCGAGGCTTCGTCGCCGAGCATCCAGAGTCCGGCCCAGGTGGGCCGAAGGGTCGACGATTCGCTTCGTTCGCGACGGGCTGCGCCGATGGCCTCGAGGAACCCGGCATCGTCCTTCTCGAGGAAGGTGTGCTCTGGCCGCCGGGAAGCGAAGTATTCGCGATAGCGCCTCACGCTCGCCGGATGCAGGTCGCCCACCGTGTAGTCCACGAGCCGGTTGGCGTCACGCCCCTTGATGGCGTCGGCGAGCATACGCCGCGCGACCTCGGGGCGTGCACGGCGGTCGCCCTCGTGCACGCGCAGGTAGGTTCCGCGCTCCCAGGACCCGTTGACGAAGACTGGCCGGTCCTCACGCTCGGCCTTCGGGACCCGGATGAGCAGGAGGGTCGCGTCGCCGATCCGGAGACGCTCGACGTCGTCGCGGCGGAGGATGTTGGCGCTGACCTTCTGCGGGTTCTGGATCAGGTTCCAGAGTTCGCTCTCGACTCGGTCTGGATCGGCGACGCCACGGAGATCGAGGGAGCCGTCTCGGCGCTCCCTCGCACCCAGAAGAATGAGGCCCCCGGCGGAGTTCGCCATCGCGCTGTAGGTCTCCCAGACCGCATCCGGAACGGCGCCCCGACCATCCCGACCGGCCGCCAGCTTCGCCTCGAAGTCCCAGCCTTCCCGCAGTTTGTCGATTTCGTCGGTCGTCATGAGCCCTCTGCGGGCAGGCTAAGCCAGGTGCTCGCGCGCGTCGAGACGCCTGCGGGCTCAATCAACTTCGCCTTGATCCGCGGCCTCCAATCCAATATTGGTTGGGCAACCAACTTAACGGGGCCCAGATGCCGCGACCCAGCAACACCGACGAGCGCCGCGCGCAGATCCTGGCGGGCCTGCAGCGCGTGATGGCCGACAAGGGGTACGAGCGGGCGTCGGTGACGGCGATCGCCCAGGCGGCGGGGCTGGCGCCGGGGCTCGTGCACTATCACTTCGCCCACAAGCAGGCGATCCTCGTCGCGCTCGTCGAGCGGCTGGTCGAGGGGTTTCGGGCGCGCTATCAGCGGCGGCTGGCCGACGCCGAGGACGCCTGGGGGCGGCTCGACGCGTTCGTGGACGCGGTGGCGGCGCTGGGGGACGACGCGGATCCGGCGGCGGCGGCGTGCTGGGCGCAGATCGGGGCCGAGGCGCAGCGGTTGCCGGCGGTGGCCGAGCCCTATCGGGCGGCGCTGGCGGAGGCGCGGGACGAGCTGACCGATCGGGTGGCGGCGGTGTGTCGGCAGCTCGACCGGCCCAGCGACGACGCGGGGGCCGTGGCGACCGGGCTGCTGTGCGCGCTCGAGGGCGCCTTCCACCTGGCGCACGCGGCGCCGGGCGTGGTGGGGCCGGGTGAGGCGGCCGCGACGGTGCGGCGCATGGCGCGGGGGCTGCTAACGTGACGCGCTCGACCAAGCTGGGCCTGCTGGCCTGCCTGTACCTGGCCCAGGGCGTGCCCTACGGCTTCTTCACCGCGGGGCTGCCGGCGGTGATGCGGCAGCGCGGCATCTCGCTCGAGGACATCGGGCTGACGACGCTGCTGTTCCTGCCTTGGGCGCTCAAGTTCCTCTGGGCGCCCTTCGTCGACCGCGCGGGCGGGCGGCGGGTGGGGCGGCGGCGCGCGTGGATCCTACCGCTGCAGGCGCTGGCCATCGGGCTGATGGCGCTGCTGGCCTTCATCGAGCCGGACGCCGACTTCGCGGCGGTGCTGGCCGTGGTCATCGTCGTCAACCTGGTGTCGGCGACGCAGGACATCGCCACCGACGGGCTGGCGGTGGACGTTCTGGCGCCCAGCGAGCGCGGGCTGGGCAACGGCGTGCAGGTGGCGGGCTATCGGCTGGGGATGATCCTCAGCGGCGGCGTGCTGCTGATGGTGATCGACCTGCTCGGCTGGCGCGCGGCGTTCCTGCTGATGGCGCTGCAGCTCGTGTTCGCGACGCTGCCCATCGCGGCCTACCGCGAGCCGCCGGCGCCGCCGGCGACCGTCGAGAAGTCCGGCTCGGCCGTCGAGGCGCTGCGGGGGCACTTCGCGCGGCCGGGCGCCTGGTCTTGGGCGCTGCTGCTGGTGCTCTACAAGTCCTTCGACGCGCTCGCCAACCCGATGGTGAAGCCGCTCATGATCGACCTCGGCTACTCGGTGGGCGACGTCGGCGCGATCATCGGCGCCGGCGGCAGCGTGGCGGGGCTCCTGGGCGCCCTGGTCGGCGGCTGGGCGGTGGTGCGCTTGGGTCGCCACCGCGCGCTCATCCTGTTCGGCTTGCTGCAGGTGCTCGCCGTCGGCACCTACGTGCTGCCCGCCGCCGGCGTCGGGGGCGAGGCGGCGATGTGGGCCTCGGTGGTGCTGGACAACTTCTTCGGCAGCACCGCCACGGCGGCCCTGTTCACGCTGATGATGGACGCCTGCCGGCCCGATCACGCCGCCACCGACTACACGGTGCAGGCCAGCGTCGTCGTCGTCGCCGCGGGCGTCGCCGGCGCCCTGTCCGGCTACCTGGCGAAGGCGCTCGGCTTCGTCGCCCACTTCACCGCCACCACCGGCCTCAGCCTGCTCGGCCTGCTGTTGGTGGTCTGGCTGCTGCGCCGCGGCGCGGCACCTCGGTCGGTGACGCCATGAGCCTGCGCGTGTACCGCGGCGTGCGCGTGGGCATCGCGGCGGGTGCGTGGGCAGTGCGACCGGTGCTGGCGTGGAGGGGCTGTCAGCGGTCAGCGTTCAGCTCGGCGAAGCCGGCGAGCTGACCGCTGACCGCTGACAGCCCCTCCGGTTCACCGTGGGGCCTCGTCGCGCACCCGGTCGACCGCAGCGGCGCTGGTGGAGCCTCGCGCCGGTGGCGCAGTCGATACGAAAGAACAGGAGGTCGTCCCATGAGCATCGCCATCTACGCCGGCAGCTTCGATCCCATCACCCTGGGCCACCTGTCCGTGCTGCGGCAGGCGGCACGCCTGTTCGCCCACCTGCGCGTGCTGGTGGCGCACAACCCGGCCAAGGACTACCTGTTCGACGTGGACGCCCGCGTCGCGCTCGTGCGGCAGCTCGTGGCGGCGATGCCCAACGTGACGGTGGACGCGACGGAGGGGCTGGTGGTGGACTATGCCCGTGACATCGCGGCCAGCTTCCTGGTGCGCGGCGTGCGCGGGGCCAGCGACGCGCAGTTCGAGACCGAGCTGGCGCAGGCCAACCGCGCGCTCGCGCCGGGGCTGACCACCATCCTGCTGCCGGCCGACGCCGAGCTGGCCGAGGTCAGCAGCAGCGCCCTGAAGCGCCGGGCCCGGCGCGGCGAATCACTGGCGGCGTACTGCCCGCCGCCGGTCGCCG
>JAUHXL010000095.1 GCA_030426945.1 bacterium | reverse complement strand
CCCCGATGAACCTGCCGCTCATGGCCCTGGTCCCGCTTCTGGCCGCCGGGCCGCCGCCCACGCGCGTCCACCCGGTCGCCGACACCTTCCACGGCGCCGAGGTGACCGAAGGATACCGCTGGCTGGAGGACGGCGGCGCCGCCGAGGTGAAGGCCTGGAGCGACGCGCAGAACGCCCACGCCCGGGCCTATCTCGACGCCCTGTCCGGCCGCGCCGCCGTCGCGGCGCGCGTGCGCACCATCCTCACCGCCGAGACCGTGCACTTCTCCGGGCTGACCCACCGCGGCGATCACCTGTTCGCGTTGAAGCGGCAGCCCCCGAAGCAGCAGCCCTTCCTGGTCGTCATGCCCTCGGCCGACGCGCCCGAGGCCGGCCGGGTGGTGGTCGATCCCAACGTGATCGATCCCAGCGGCAAGACGCACATCGACTGGTACGTGCCCAGCCCGGACGGCGCGCTGGTGGCGGTGTCCATGTCGAAGGCGGGCACCGAGAGCGGCGACGTGCACGTGTTCGAGGTGGCCACCGGCGAGGCCGTTCACGAGGTCGTCCCGCGCGTCAACGGCGGCACCGCGGGCGGCGATCTGGCCTGGGCGCCCGACGGCAAGGGCTTCTTCTATACGCGCTACCCGCGCGGTGAGGAGCGGCCGGCCGAGGATCGCGACTTCTACCAGCAGCTCTACTTCCACGCGCTGGGCACGCCCACCGCCGAGGATCGCTACGAGCTGGGGCGCGACCTCCCGCGCATCGCCGAGATCCAGCTCGAGATGCACCCCCCGACCGGGCGCCTGCTGGCGACGGTGCAGAAGGGCGATGGCGGCGAGTTCTCGCACCACCTGCGCGAGAAGGACGGCACCTGGCGCACTTTCAGCGTGTTCGGCGACAAGACGCTGCAGGCCACCTTCGGCCCGCGCGACGATCTGTACGTCCTCACGCGCGCGGGCGCGCCGCGCGGAAAGCTGCTGCGCGTGCCCATCGCCACGCTCGACGTGGCGAAGGCGCCGGTGGTGGTCGCCGAGGGGCCGGACACCATCGTCGAGGACTTCTGGGGGCCGCCCACCTTCTTCGCGACGCCCACGCGGCTGGTGGTGACCTATCAGCTGGGCGGGCCGAGCACGCTGCGGCTGTTCGACCTCGACGGGAAGCCGCTGCCCGATCCCGATCTGCCGCCGGTGACGGCGGTGTCGGGGCTGACGCACCTGGGGGGCGAGGCGCTGCTGGTGCGCAACAGCAGCTTCATCGCGCCCGAGCGCTGGCTGCACCTCGACGCGGCGACCGCGAAGGTGCGCCGCACGAAGCTCGAGAGCACCTCGCCGGTGGACAACAGCGACGTCGAGGTCGTGCGCGCGTTCGCCACGTCGAAGGACGGGACGAAGGTGCCGCTGAACATCATCCGCCCCAAGGGCGCGCCCAAGGACGGCGCGCGGAAGGTGGTCGTCAACGGCTACGGCGGCTACGGCGTGAACCTGGCGCCCTACTTCAACCCGGTCCACCGCGTGTTCCTCGAGCGCGACGTCTGGTACGTCGTGGCCAACCTGCGCGGGGGCGGGGAGTACGGCGAGGCGTGGCACCGGCAGGGCAACCTGACGAACAAGCAGAACGTCTTCGACGACTTCCACGCGGTGCTGCGCCACCTGACCGACACGGGCTACACGAAGCCCGAGCACACGGCGATCATCGGCGGCAGCAACGGCGGCCTGCTGATGGGCGCGACCTTCGTGCAGCACCCCGAGGCGGTGGCCGCGGTGGTCAGCTTCGTGGGCATCTACGACATGCTGCGCGTCGAGCTGTCGCCCAACGGCGCCTTCAACGTGCCCGAGTTCGGCACGGTGAAGGATCCCGAGCACTTCCGCGCCCTGCGCGCCTACTCGCCCTATCACAACGTGCAGGACGGCACGGCCTACCCGCCGGTGCTGTTCGTCACCGGCGAGAATGACCCGCGCGTCGATCCGATGCAGTCGCGCAAGATGACCGCGCGCCTGCAGGCCGCGGTGAAGGGCACGAAGGGCGGCCCGATCCTGCTGCGCACCTCGAAGGACGCCGGCCACGGCGGCGGCAGCGGCCTCGACGAGCGCATCGCCCAGACCACCGACGCCTACGCGTTCCTGCTGCACCAGCTGAAGGCGGACCCGGCCCGGAAGTAGGGTGTGATTCAGACTGGTTGGTCCACCGCACGTCGCGCCGTATCGGCCGGGCTGTCAGCTTTCAGCGGTCAGCGGTCAGCTCCGCCGCGACGATTGGGACCAATTGCCCGGAACCACCGGGCGTCGACCTTGCGGCCCGGCTTCGAGTTCGGCACCGCGTGCGGAGCCCGGCTGACAGCTGAAAGTAGATGGCTGACAGCCCGCCAGACCGAACCAGCGGCTCGTGAGGGGCGGCCAGGAAGTAGGGGCGGTTGCGCGTCGCGGCGCGCTTCGCCACACTGCCCCCGTTCCCGCCTGGAGGTGCCCGTTGGACATCGCGCGTCCCGTTCGCTGAAGCCCTCTGCTTCCCCGCCCCGGCTGTTCACGGGGCATCGCGACAGGACGCGCCGATGTTCGCCCTCCACCTGCACGACGTGGGCTTCGCCTTCGATGGCGGCGTGCCCCTCCTCGAGTCCGTCGACCTTCACCTGACCCCCGGCTGGACCGGCGTGGTCGGCCCGAACGGGGCCGGCAAGACGACGCTGCTGCGCCTGCTCGCGGGCGCGCTGACGCCCACGGCGGGGCGGGTGCGCGCCTCACCCGCGGGGCTGGTGGTGTCGGCCTGCGCGCAGCGGGTCGACGCGCGCACGCCCGTCATCGACGCCTTCGCCTGGGATTGGTCGCGCGAGGCGGTCCGGCTGCGCGCCGCCTTCGACCTCGAGCCGGAGCACCTGGAGCGTTGGCCGACGCTCTCACCGGGCGAGCGCAAGCGCTGGCAGATCGCCGCGGCGCTGTGCGATCGGCCGGGCGCGCTGCTGCTGGACGAGCCGACCAACCACCTCGACGCCGCGGGGCGCGCGCGGCTGATCGACGCGCTGCGCGCCTACGACGGGGTGGGGGTGATCGTGTCGCACGATCGCGCGCTGCTGGACGATCTCACCGCGGTCACGCTGCGCGTGGCGGACGGTCGCGTGGATCGCGTCGCCGCGCCCTACAGCGAAGCCGCCGCGGCGTGGGCGGCCGAGGCGGACGGCGACCGCCAGGCGGTGACCGCCGCCCAGGACACCGCGCGGGCCCTGCGCGGTCGGCTGGGTGAGGCCCGGCGGCGCCGCGACGGCGCGGCGCACAGCGTCTCGGCGCGCGGGCGCATGAAGGACGCGCGCGACAGCGACGGGCGCGAGGCGGGCCGAAAGGGGCGCGCGATCTTCGCCGAGGCGAAGGTGGGGCGCGAGGTGGGCACCCTGCGCCGCGCCACCGCCGCGGCCGAGCGCGCGGCGGCCGACCACGACCTGCGCGCCGAGGTGGGCCGCGACCTGTTCGTCGACCACGCGCGCGCGCCGGTGGACCTGCTGGCGGTGCTCGACGGCGTCGACCTGCGCGCGGGCGATCACCCGGTGCTGCGCGACGTGCGCGCGACGCTGCGGCGCGACGACCGGGTCTGGGTGGCGGGGCCCAACGGCGCGGGCAAGACGACGCTGGTGCGCGCCCTGCTGGACGCCGCGCGCGTACCGCCCGCGCGCCGCCTCTGGCTGCCGCAGCACCGGCCCGAGGCGGCGGGCGCCGAGGATCTCGCCGCCCTGCGCGCGCTGCCGCCCGACGCGCGCGGGCGCGTGCTCCAGCTCGTGGCGGCGCTCGGCGTCCCGCCCGACCAGCTGCTGGCCTCGGCGGCGCCGTCGCCGGGCGAGGCGCGCAAGCTGGCCCTCGCGCGTGGCCTGGCCGCCGAGCCCTGGCTGGTCGCCCTCGACGAGCCCACCAACCACCTCGATCTGCCCTCGGTCGAGCGCCTCGAGGCCGCGCTGGCCGCGTGGCCGGGCGCGCTGCTGCTCGTCACCCACGACCGCGCGCTGGCCGCCCGCCTCACCACCACGCGCTGGCACGTCGAGGGCGGGCGCGTGCGGATCGAGTGAGCCGCGCGCGGCGGGTGCAACCGCCGCCCGATGCCGCTACCCTGCGCCGGATGCGAGCCTGGACTTCGTGGATCGCGGGGGCGGCGCTGCTCGGCTGCGGCGGGCCCCCCAGCTATCCCTACGTGATGGAGGCGCCCGCCAAGGTGCGGCGCTGGGAGCCGTCGGGCGCGACCGTGCGCGGCGATCTGCTGTGGGTGGTCAACGATCGCGAGGGCTACCTCGCGGCCTATCAGCTGCCGCTGAAGCCCGGGGTCAACCCGGTCCAGCGGGCCTTCGCGGTGTTGCCGCGCGAGGGCCGCGTGAAGTGGGAGGGCATCGCGCCGGCGGGTGACGCGGGCGTGCTGCTGCTCGAGGCCATCTCGCGCACGGTGTGGCGGTGCGCCGATCCGGGCGAGGGCTGCCCGTCGCTCGAGCGCGTGTCCATCGACGGCGCCAACGCGCTCGTCGACGGCGCCGTGCCCGCGCCGCCGGAGTACATCACCTTCGAGGGGCTGGCGGCGCAAGGCGACCGCGTGCTGCTCGGCGTCCGCGGCTTCCTGCCCGAGTCGGGCGGCGACGAGGACTTCCGCGCGTGGAGCTTCGTGCTCGATCCGACCGGCCGCCACGTCTACGACGGCGCGGCCTGGCAGCACGACGGCCGCGCGTACGGCATCAGCGGGCTGGCGCTCGACGGCTCGACGCTGTGGATGACCTGGAGCTACGAGCTCGACAGCGACGCGACGGTCAGCGGCGTCGCCGGGCTGCTCGCGCGCGCAGAGATCGACGTCGACACCGGTCTGCCCGGCCCGCCGACCCTGTGCCGGGCGCTGGCGGGCAAGCCCGAGGGCGTCGCCGTCTGGGGCCGTGAGCACCTCGTCGTCGTCTTCGACAATGATCTGCGGCGCAAGGATCCCGCGCGCGCAGACGCCTTCCCGGTGGCCGGCAACCAGGACTTCGCGACGGTGGTGCGGAAGGCCGACTGCCCGCCGGACGGTCCGCCGATGCCGCGGCCCGGATCAGCGGATTAGGCGCTCGACGCGGGCGGAGTCCGCCGGCGCCTTGCAGGCCTGCTTCAGGGCGCGGAAGTCGGGGGTCTGGCTGTTCTCCTCCTCGGCCGAGTCGTGCCACTCGGCGAAGCCCTTGGCCGCCACGCGCAGGCCCGTGCCCTCGCCGCCGAAGGCGACGACGTGGCCGCGCGCGCAGCGCCCCATCTCTTCGGACCGGCGGTCGCCGTCGCCGCGCCACAGGGGGCTCAGCTCGGGCAGGCGCAGCAGCACGACCTGCTCGGCCGCTTCGTAATCGTCCTCGCCGCGGGTGGCGATGAGGCCCAGGCGCACCGCGGGGCCGGTGATCTCGACGGCGCTCAGCTCGACCTTCCAGGTCTCGGCGTCGGGCCACAGATCGTGCGGGGGCGGGGGACCCCCGATGGCGTCCCAACCGCCGACGTCGCGCACGCCGCCGTCGGGGCCGCGCAGGCTCAAGCGCAGAGGCGGCGGCGCGCCGGGCCCATCCAAGCGGGCCACCAGCGTCGTGCCGCCGGGCAGGGGCAGCTCGGCGGTGTCGTCGGCGTCGGCCGGCGCTGGGGCGGGCTTCGCGGGCGGGGGCGGTGGGGCGGTGGGCGCCGCGTCAGCGGGCGCGGCGGGTCGCCCGCCGCAGCCGCCGGTACAGGCCGGGCAGAGCAGGGCGGTCAGCAGCAACATGGCGGATCGACTCATGATTCTCTGCCTTCTCCGTTCGACCACGCCGCGCGCGACGCCGCCCTGCGGTGGCTCCACCGTGGATCAGCGCGGCGGCGGCGGCACCACGCCCAACAGCCTCGGGCCGAACACCGTCTCGCCGTCGCGCACCAGCGACGCGGTGATCTCGAGCGGCACCTTCACGTCGGCGAACAGCTCGTAGCGGATGTCCTCGATCACCTCGCCCGCCGACCACGCGCGGGGCGGATACAAACCGCGCAGGGGCGCCGAGCGCCGCTTCTGACGATAGCGCGCGCCGACGCCGGCGTAGTCGAGCCGCAGCAGCACCTCGGGGCGGTCGCCCGCGAAGTCGTCCGCCCGCAGCCACTGCCGGATGCGCACCAGCCGCGTGCCGCCCGCGTCGACCACGTCGACGGCGCCCCCCAGCCAGCTCAGGCCGGCGCCGGGCACGGGCTCGTCGGCGGTGGCCTCGGGCGGCGCCTCCGCGTGCACCTGGCCGCGCCGCAGGCGGGCCAGCATCGCGTCGCGGCCGGCGGTCAGGCGCCCGCGCGCCGCCTCCAGCAGGGCGTCGTGCGCGGCCGGCTCGGTCGTGCGCAGGTCGACCTTCTCGCGGGGATCCTTCGACAGATCGAACAGCCGCGCGAGATCGCGGCGCGCGTCGTAGATCAGCTTGTAGGGCCAGCGCAGCGCGCCGACCAGCCGGCGGTCCGGACGCTGGTCGTCCAGCACCGCCTCGAAGAAGACCGTGCGGGGCTCGGGGTCGTCGACCGGCGCGCCGCGCACCACGTCGGCCTGGCTGCGCGCGCCGTAGTCGAGCCCCGCCGGCAGGCCCAGCAGATCGGCGATGGTCTCGGGCAGGTCGATCAGGCTGACCACCCGGTCGCTGCGCCCGGCCGGTCCGCCGGGCAGGTGGACGACCAGCGGCACGCGCACGGCCTCTTCGTACAGCTGCCGTCCGTGGTGCGTGCGGCCGTGCTCGCCGAAGGCCTCCCCGTGATCGGCGGTGACGATCACCAACGTCTCGTCCTCGACCTCGAGCGCGCGCAGGGCGTCGAGCAGCTTCGCGAGCTGGGCGTCGGTGTAGGCCAGCTCGGCGTCGTAGCGGGCGCGGGGATCGCCGCCGAAGGGCGCCTCGGGCGCGGCGTAGGGCGCGTGCGGGTCGAGCAGGTGCAGCCACAGCGCCCAGGGCCGGTTGCCGTCGACCAGGCGCTCGAGGGCGTCGACGCCGATCTCGGCCGCGCGCGCGCCCGAGGGCTTCTTCAGCGGCAGATCGTCGTGCCGCGCGTAGTCGTCCGTGCCCGCCTCGAGGCCGTACCACATGCGGTCGGTCAGCCACGACGCCAGGTGGGCCTCGACCGCGTAGCCCGCGCCGTTCAGCCGCTCGAAGAGCAGGTCGTTGCCCTCGAGGGTGAGGAAGTGCGCGCCCTCGCCCTCGATGCTGACGTCGCCCAGGAACCGACCGGCCATCATCGCCGGCAGCACGTAGCGGGTGGTGACGCCCGGCGTGTAGGCGCGGGTGAAGTGGGTCGACCGGGCGGCGAGCGCGCACAGGGTCGGCAGGGTGCGGCGCGGATAGCCCAGGCAGGGCAGGGCGTCGGCTCGCACGGCGTCGAGGGTGATCAGCAGCACGTTCAGCCTGCGCCCCTCGCCTTCGGGCACGTGGTGGCGCACCCGATCACGGGGGGTGGCGCCGGGCTGGTGGCGGTCGCCGCCCTGGCAGTCCTCGTCGACGCCGTTGTCGGCCAGGTCGTAGGCGCCCGGGTGTACGGTCGGATCGCCGTCGTCGCAGTCGCCGCCCCCCAGCCAGCGGCTGAACCCGTCGCCGTCCGCGTCGCCCAGCGCGTGGGCGCGCGCCACCACCAGCACCCCCAGCCCCTCGGCGTCCGTGACGGCCAGGCGGGCGTCTTCGCTGAGGGTGTAGGTGGCGGCGCCGGCGACGGCGCAGACCGCCAACGCGGCGGGCCACAGCCATCGCTCGGCCGCGCGCGCGCGGCGCAGCGTGGCCCCGACCGCCGCGGCGACGACGACGGCGACGCCCAGGCCGGTCAGCGGGCGCAGCGAGACGACCTGATCGAGCTTGGTCAGCGTCTCGCCGAAGGCCCACGCCAGGGCGGCGGCCGCGATCGCCGCGCAGATCGCCAGCATCGGCGCGGGCGGTCCGCGGCGCAGCGCGCGCGCCAGCAGCGGCGTCGCCACCCCGACGCCCATCCCCGCCAGCGCGGCGCCCGCCGCCGCCAGCCCGCCCGCCGCCAGCGGCAGCAGGTCGGGGTCGCGGAAGTTCGCCTGGCACCAGTCGACGACGACCGTGGTGATCGCGCCGACCGCGGCCAGGGCCAGGCCGCCGGTCAGGAGGAGCGCGGCCGGCACGCCCGGGGCGCTCAGCGCGGCCAGCGGCCCGACGCGGCTCAGCCCGCGCAGCCCCGCGTGGGCCAGCAGCAGCGCCGGCGCGATCAAGGTCCAGGCGCCCAGGGCGGGCAGCAGGCCGGACGCACCCGACGGCAGGGCCTCGAACAGGGCGGCGGCCATCACCCCCAGGGCGACGGCGCGGCGGCGGCTGGCGGCGGCGGGCGACGCGGACATCGGCCGACGCTTCTATCACAGAGTCGGTCAGGTGTCCGGCGCGCGACGCGGAGGCATCGTTGACAAGCGCGGCGCCGCGCGGGATAGCGTCGGCCGACCGACGGTGAGAGGAGGGGATCATGGCGACGGTGACCGGGCTGGGCGGGGTGTTCCTGCGGGCCGACGATCCCAAGGCGCTGCGCGCGTGGTACGCCCAGCACCTGGGGCTGACCGAGGCGCACGGCTGCACCACCTTCGGGTGGCGCGAGCTGCACGATCCGCGGCGCGTCGGCGCGACAGTGTGGAGCACCTTCCCGCGTGACACCACCTACTTCGCGCCCAGCGAGTCCGACGCGATGGTCAACTACCGCGTGGACGACCTCGATGGCTTGTTGAAGGCGCTCGCCGACGCGGGGCACCCGCCGGTGGGACACGTCGAGGAGACCGAGTACGGGCGGTTCGGGTGGGTGCTGGATCCCGAGAACAACAAGATCGAGCTGTGGCAGCCGCCCGACACGGCGGCCTCGCCCTTCGCCGCCAACGTGCCCAACCCCAAGGCCGGCGAGCAGCGCTTCTTCGGCGCGCGGCCCACGCTGCCGGTGGCCGATCTGGAGCGCGCGATCGGGTTCTACCGCGAGCACCTCGGCTTCGTGGTGACCGTGCGCATGGAGGGTCCGCCCGCCTTCGCGCTGCTGGCGCGCGACACCGCCGAGCTGAGCCTGGTGGTGACCGCCGCGCCCCAGCCGATGCCCTACGCCGCGGTCTACATCGAGGTCGCCGACGTGCGCGCGCTGCACCGCGCGCACACCAAGGCGGGGCTGCAGCTCGCGCACCCGCTGACGACGCACCCTTGGGGGCTGACCGACTTCGTGGTGGTCGACCCGGACGGCCACCGCGTCGCGCTGGGTCAGCGCGACGCCTGATCCCGGCGGGCCAGCCAGTCGCGCACCGCGTCGCCGGTGGCGAAGGGCCAGGGGCGCAGCTTCGCGACCGGCACGGCTTTGTAGGCCGCCAGCTCGTCGCCGATCATCACGGGGCCGTCGGCGCGGACGTGCCAGGCCATCACGAGCTGGTTGGCCTGGTGGAAGGGGTACAGGCCGACGAAGTCGCCCAGCTCGGCGCGCAGCCCGAGCTCCTCCTCGACCTCGCGCAGCACCCCCTCCTCGGGCGACTCGCCCTTCTCGAGGAAGCCGGTGACCAGGCCGAACCACTTCTCGGGCCAGCCCTTGTTGCGTACGAGCAGGACGCCCTCGGGGTGCTCGACGATGGCCGCGACGACGGGCACCGGGTTGTCCCAGTGGACGAAGCCGCAGCCGTCCGCGGGGCAGGCCGCGCGCGGGCGATCGCCGTGCGTCTGCTCGGTGAGGGCGGTGGCGCAGCGGGGGCAGTAGGTGAAGGCGCTCATGGCGGCAGGGTCGCACGGGGCCGGCGCGGCGCGCTACGGTCGAGGGCGGGAGGTGCGCCATGGTGCCGCAGTCCGTGCGCGAGCTGCTCGAACGCAAGGCCCCCATCGCCGTCGTCGGCGCCAGCGCCGATCCGTCCAAGTACGGCCACATCATCCCGCGCTACCTGGAGCGGCGCGGCTATCCGGTGATGCGCGTGAACCCGGCGCACGACCGGGTGGGCGAGGCGGCGTGCCACGCGACGGTGGCCGACCTGCCCGAGGCCCCCGCCATCGTCGACTTCGTGGTCCCGCCGCGCGTCGCCCTGGCCGTCGTCGAGGGCCTGCCGGACACCCTCGACGCCGTCCTCTGGTTCCAACCGGGCAGCTTCGACGCCGCCGTCGTCGCCGCCGCCGAAGCCCGCGGCGGCGTCGTGGTCGCCGGCCCCTGCATCATGGTCGAGGCCCGGGACTGATCAGCGCCCGCCCCGCGCCCACGGTCCCTTGCCCTTGCCCTTGCCCTTGCCCGAAGCCGCGCCACCCCTGCCCGCGCCGATACGACGCCCGCAGGCCGGAGGTCCCTCGCTCGTGCCGGCGCTCGATCGACCGGGGCGGCGGCCCAGCCACCGCCCCGCGCCCCCATCAAGCCTGCGAACACACCGTCTCGGTGATCAACCGCGCCACCGTGTACGGATCACAGTTCGCGTTCGGCCGCCGATCCTCGATGTAGCCCTTCTGGTCGTGCGCCACCTGCCACGGGATGCGGATCGACGCCCCGCGGTCCGACACGCCGTACTTGAACTCCTTGTACGAGCACGTCTCGTGCAGCCCGGTCAGCCGCAGCGCGATCTCGAAGCCGTAGTTCTCGATGTGCAGCGCGGCGCGCTCACCGAGCGCCTCGCAGGCCGCGATGATGGGCTCGTAGCCCTCGCGCATCGCCTGGGTCGAGAAGTTGGTGTGGCACCCGGCGCCGTTCCAGTCGCCCTTCACCGGCTTGGGGTCGAAGCTGACGTCGACGCCGCTGTCCTCGGCGATGCGCTTCAGCAGCCAGCGCGCCACGGCCATCTGGTCGCCGACCTCGACGGGGCCCACCGGGCCGATCTGGAACTCCCACTGCCCGGGCATGACCTCGGCGTTCAGCCCCGAGTAGGCCAGGCCCGCCGCCAGGCACGCCTCCATGTGCGCCTCGACGATCGCGCGCCCGTAGGCCGCGTTGGCGCCCACGCCGCAGTAGTAAGGGCCCTGGGGCCCGGGGTAGCCGGCGCGCGGCCAGCCGAGGGGGCTCGCGCCCTCGAAGAACGTGTACTCCTGCTCCATGCCGAACCACGACTCGAAGGCGGCGTACTTCTCGGCCACCTCGACGCACAGGGCGCGCGTGTTGGTGGGGTGCGGGGTCATGTCGGTCAGCAGCACCTCGCACAGCACCAGCTTGTCGTCGCCGCCCCGCAGGGGGTCGGGCACGACGTAGACCGGCTTCAGGACGCAGTCGCTCGCGTTGCCGGGCGCCTGGTTGGTGCTCGATCCGTCGAAGCCCCAGATGGGCGGCGCCTCGCCGGCGGGGACGATCTTGGTCTTCGAGCGAAGGAGCGGGGTCGGCTGGGTGCCGTCGATCCAGATGTATTCGGCCTTGTAGACGTTCATGCTTCCTCTTCCACGGCGCGCCGGACCGTCCCGGCGCGGACTGCGGGCCGGGCTTGGCAATGGCCGTGCCACGACGCGGCCAGCGAGATTTGCTGGCGGCGTGGTCCAGATTTCCGACGACTAGGTAGGCTGGCTCCGCCGGTTCCTACGCTCGCGTCGGATTGTGATGACGCGGCGCGGCACCGGCGCCGCGCGGTGACGCGCGCGTGCGCGGGCCTCGCGCGCGGTGCTACCCTGCGCCTCGTCACGCAGTCGACATCCGAGGTTCCTCCGTGGGCGTGAGACACATCGCCTGGCCGCTGGCGTTCGGCGTCACCGCCGCCCATGCCTCCGGGCTCGACGCGCCGGCCGTCGGCGGCGTGCTGTCGGGCCCGGCGGTGCACGACGCCGCCGCGCTGTACTGGAACCCCGCGATGCTGGGCTTCCACGAGCGCCTCGAGCTGATGCTGGGCGCCGCCTTCGTGGCCGGTCACCTGGGCTACACCCGCGAGCGCCGGGGCGCCTACCAGCACGAGGACGCCTTCGAGTTCGCCACCCCCGTGTCGGACCTCGATCCCACTCGCACCGGCACCGCCGAGGCGGCCTCGGCCAACCCCATCGCGGGCAGCGCCGACGCCTTCTTCGCCTTCCCGGTGGTGCCCGGCCGCGCGACGGTCGCGCTCGGCTTCTACGTGCCCTACGCCGCGCCCCTGTCGTGGCCCGGCGACGGCCCCCAGCGCTTCGCCCTGCAGGACGTCTTCATCACCTTCAGCCACGTCTCGGGCGGCGTCGGCGTGCGCCTGCACGATCGCGTCACCGTCGGGGGCGCCGTCTCGCTGGTGCTGGGTCAGGCCGCCCTGAAGCGCGTGCAGGACTTCGCCGCCGTGCCGGTCTTCGGCGAGGGCCTCGCCAACGATCCCATCAACCAGGACAACGACTTCGGCCTCGACGCGCCCAGCGAGGTGCGCGAGCTCGAGGTGCTCGCCCGCCCCTTCAGCCTCACCGACGCCACCTCGGTGGGCGTCAGCTTCAATCTCGGCGTCGCCGTCCGCCCGGCCGCGCGCACGACCGTCGGCGTCAACTACGACCACGGCAGCGAGGCCGACTTCGAGGGCGACTTCGCGCTCGACATGAGCGACGACTTCTTCACCCGCGACCTGGCCTCGAAGGGCCTGCAGTTCGTCCCGCTGGTCGAGGGCGACGCGCGCCTGCGCTTCCAGCTGCCCCGCCGCGTGACCGCGGGTGTGTTGCACGGCCTGGATTCGAAGTGGACGCTGGGCGTCGACGCTGCGTGGGTGCAGTGGTCCAGCCTCGAGACCTTCCGCATCACGCTCGACTCGCCGGACCTCGCGCAGCCCGAGCTGGGCATCCCGGCGTCCACGACGGTGGCCCTGCCGCGCAACTGGCAGGACAGCGTCCACCTGCAGGGCCACGTGCGCCACCAGGTGCGCGAGACGCTCTGGTGGGGCGCGGGTTTGGGCTATCAGTCCCCGGCCAGCCCGGACGAGACGGTGGACGCGGCGTCGCCGGACGGGCACCGGATGGTGCTGACCGGCGCGGTGGGGTGGGACGCGACGGACAGCGTCACGGTGCTGGGGGACGCGCGGCTGCAGTTCATCCTGCCGCGGACGGTGGAAGACTCGGATTACGATTTGGGAAACGGGACGTACACGCTGGTGCTGGGGCTGGTCGGGGCGCACGTGCAGTTGAGGTTCGGGCGGGGGGAGGGGCCGTGATGGCGCCGAGCTCCAACCATCGCGGCGGCGAACGTGCCCGTGCCCGATCCACGCTTCGAGTCTCGGCAGAGCGTTCACCCTTGACCTTGCCCTTGACCTTGACCTTGCCCTGCCGAACCCACGCTTCGAGTGATCACAGCCGAACGGTCGGGCGCGTGCGTCTCGGTTCTCGGTCGGTTGTGGCGGCTGCCCGCGCGCCGGTGTTCGAGCTTCGAGGGCACGGTCAAGGTCAAGGGATTGCGCGGCCTGCGGGCGTGGCGGCGGTCCGAGCGTCTCGGCGCGGCGTCGGGCACGGTCAAGGTCAAGGTCAAGGTCAAGGGATTGCGGGGCCTGCGGGCGTGGCGGCGGTGCGAGCGTCTCGGCGCGGCGTCGGGCAAGGTCAAGGTCAAGGTCAAGGTCAAGGTCAAGGTCAAGGTCAAGGTCAAGGGATTGCGCGGCCTGCGGGCGTCGCGCTGGCTCGAGCGCGTCGGCGCGGCTTAGGGCAAGGGCAAGGGCAAGGGCAAGGGCAAGGGATTGTGCGGCCTGCGGGCGTCGTGGTTGCTCGTGCGCCTCGGCGCGGCTTCGGGCACGGGCACGGGCACGGGCACGGGCACGTTTACTCGATCGGTCGCCGCGGCGGGTCGGTCGATCGCTCTCCATCTTCTTCCCGACGTTCGAGTGGAGTCTCCCCATGAGCCGTCTCCACCTCCTCCTTCTCGCTGCCTCCCTCGCCGGCTGCGCGGACGGCGCCGACTCCGAGGGGCCGCGCGTCGCGGCGCCGGACGACGCGCAGGCCGACGCGATGGCGCAGCGCCCCGGTGGCGACGCGGGGCCGGGCGACGTGTGGCAGGCCGAGGCCACCTACACGTTGCGGATCGACGACGAGACGCCGCCGCCGCTGACGCTCGACATGGATCGCGCCGAGGTCGACATGCTGCTCGGCGCGGTGGCCGACGAGATCGTGCTGCTCGAGCTCGACAGTCGGCCGCTGCTGACCAACACGCTCAACGCCGTCAAGGCCGCGTGCGGCGATGGGTGGCGCGCCGACGCTCAGGATCCGGGCGCTGACTGCGGCATGACCCCGCTGGGGCGGACCTTCGTGGGCGCGCGCGGCGACTGGTCGTCGAGCCCCGAGTACGCGATGGTGCGCCTGCTGACCATGACGCCGGCCAACGCGCGCGTCGCCGGCACCAGCATCGAGTTCCTGCAGCTGGTCAGCGACGCCTTCGGCGTCGGCGGCGGCTTCGCGCAGATCCTCAGCGATACGCTCGAGCTCGATCGGACCGAGGAGTTCCTCACCACCGACGTCGTGGTCGCGTCGCTGCAGGAGAACCTGCTGGCGACGCACCCGGTGATGGCGGGCAACGACTTCATCCCCATCACGCTGCGCGACGCGCTGACCGACATGCGCACCTTGGGCCAGAAGCTGGGCCCCAAGGACGGCCATCCCGGCGTGCTCAGCCCCGGCTTCGAGACCGTCGGCCCCGTGTTTGGCCCCGACTTCCGGATGCGAGTGGTCGCCGACAGCAACCTGCGGGTGCTCGACGGCGTGGATCTGTCGGTGGGCAAGGAGTTCATCTCGACCATCGTCGACACCACCGGGCCCACCTTCGACGAGCCCCTGGAGTTCGACTTCTCGGACCCTTCGCGGTTCACCGTCAGCGGCCTGGTCGACAACCCCACCGTCGACCTGCGCTTCGCCATCTTCGAGCACGATCGCTTCGTCGACGCCTGCACCAGCGACGGCGACACCGGCGGCAGCTGCGTCTTCAACCGCCCCGGCACGCCCGAGGGCGGCGACAGCGTCTGGCTGCTGCGCCCCTGGACGCTCGAGTACGTCGTCGCTTGGGCCGGCCTCGCCAAGTACGGCAACCTCGAGAGCCAGCACTGCTATGTGTCCTGCAACATCGCCGAGGTGGCCATCGGCCAGAACGGCGACCCGCCCGGGTGGGCGCACTTCGGCGTGCCGCTCGACCTGGGGCCCAAGGATCAGTACGTCTGGGAGCTGATCAACGAGGTCGCGCAGGTGGGCCTGCACGACAGCGACTTCGCCGACTTCGCCGAGGGTGAGGCCGACGTGCAGTTCACCGTCGAGGACGTGGAGACGGGCATCACCGGCGCCGAGGCCGCCGAGGCCGTGCGTCCCTGGCTGCAGCGCCAGGACGCCGTGCTGGCCGACTTCCTGTTGGGGGACTTCCGCGCCAACAACGGCGACGTGGACTTCTACTGGGCGCGCGACGAAGGGGGCGAGCCGACGCTCTGGTTCGTCGGCCGCGAGGACCGCGCCAACGGCAAGCCTTACGCGTGGCAGGCGCCCGGCTTCTTCGCCGACGAGGCGCTGAGCGAGAAGCTGTCGACGCCGGTGGGCGAGGGGACCGCGCGCCGGGAGCGTTGGCGGCCGCCGGTGGGGGAGAGCGTCGTGTACGTCGAGGACGACCAACAGGTGGTCTACCGCCTGACGCTCACCTACGCCGATCCGGCGAACCCCGACCTGATCGTGCGGGCGGCCCGGCGATGAAGCGAACGCTCCGAACGCTCCTGACGGCCGCGCTGGCCGCCTCCGCCGGCGGCTGCATCGAGCCCATCGAGGTCGCGACCGACGACGAGGCCCAGCCGCTGCAGGTGGGCCAGTCGCGCCGTGTCGAGCTGCGCTTCCGCCGCCTGGACGTCGACGGCTTCCGCGAGACGCTCACCCTCGAAGACCTGCGCGCGCTGCCGAAGGCCATCCTCGATGACGTCTGGCTGCTCGATCTGCCCCTGAGGCAGTTCTCCTACAACGCGCTCGAGCAGCTCGCCAACCTGACGCCCCAGCAGGCGTTCCAAGAGCCCGTGCCCGTGCGCAACATGGTCACGCTGCTGAACCTGACGCCCGACAACGTCGAGCTGGCTGGCACGCGCCTCGCGGAGCTCGTCCAGCTCTCCACCGCCATCGGCCAGCCCGCGCCCCGCGCCCTCGCGCGCATCCTGCAGATCGGCGTGACGGATCGCATCATCCCGCTCGACGTCGCCAGCGACGTCATGGTGTCCGGCCTCATCGCCAGCCACCCCGCCGGCCAGACCCGCAGCGGCCCCGTCACGCCCGAGCACCCCGACGGCCGCTACGCCGTCACCCCGGGCGCCTTGCCCGTGACGCTGGGCGACGTGGTCGACAACTTCGAGCGCCTGACCGAGCGCTTCGGCCCCGCCACGCTGCCCGATGGCACCGAGCACCCCGGCTTCATCGTCGACGCCCGGGGCTTCAGCGTCATCGAAGAGGCCTTCAACATGACCGTGAAGGTCAACGCCAACGCGCTGCCCTACAAGGGGCTCGACCTGACCGACCTCAGCGTCGACAACGTCGGCAGCCTAGGCAGCCAGATCGACACGCTGTTCGCCACCGACGACCCCGACTGGCTGCGGATCGAGGGCCTGGTGGAGCTGCCCACCATCCAGACCGTCACCGTCCGCGTGACCGAGCATCCCACGTTCGTGCCCGCCGGCGACCGGCGGGATCCCACCCCCGAAGGCAACGCGCCGGTCTGGGATCTCCCCCCCTGGCGCTTCGAACGCCTGGTCGCCGAGATGGCCCGCGAGACCACCGAGGCGGTGGTCCCCGACTGCACGGTCTTCACCGTCGGCGCGAACACCGAGGTCTTCCGCGTCTGCACCGACGCCCTCGGCTGGACCACCTTCCAGACCTTCAACAACGTCGGCAACCCACCCCCGCCCGTCTACCTGTGGGACCTGCAGCACGAGATGGCTCAAGTGCGCCTGCACGACGGCGGCCTCGCCGAAGGCGAAGGCATCGTCGAGTTCACCATCCGCGACATCGACCTCGGCGTCACCAGCGCCACCGTCATCGCCGAGACCCGCCGCAACCTCGAAGAACAACCCCGCCTGCTGCGCGCCTTCGTCAACGCAGTGGCGGACGCCACGGACGGCGCCGCCGACGTCTTCTACTACCGCAGCCGCGACGGCCGCGACTGGCTGTGGTTCATCGACAAGAGCGACGTCCCCCGCACGGCCGACGGCGGCTACGCACGCCCCGTCGACTACCCCGCCGTCGGCTTCTACGCCGACCCCGCGCTGACCCAGAAGGTGTCATCCACCCAGGACGTCGAGGGCGACACCCTGCACGAGAAGGTCGAGCTCACCACCGGCCGCACCCTCTTCACCGCCGACGCCGAAGGCGGCGTCTTCTCGATGAAGCTGGTGGCAAAGCCCAGCCGCAACCGCATCGAACTCGAAGTCGCGCGCATCCGCTAACCACCCCTCAACCACCCCAGCGCCAACGTGCCCGTGCCCGTGCCCGTGCCCGTGCCCGAAAGCCACACCTGGCAAGACGCCCACTCCCTTGCCCTTGCCCTTGCCCGAAGCCGCGCCGAGGCGCCCGCGCCCGCGCGACGCCCGCAGGCCGCGCCCCCCCCTTGACCTTGACCTTGACCTTGACCTTGACCTTGACCTTGCCCGAAGCCGCGCCGAGGCGCCCACGCCGGCGCGACGCCCGCAGGCCGCGCCCCCCTTGACCTTGACCTTGCCCTTGCCCGAAGCCGCGCCGAGGCGCCCGCGCCCGCGCAACGCCCGCAGGCCGCGCCCCCCTTGACCTTGACCTTGACCTTGCCCGAAGCCGCGCCGAGGCGCCCGGACCAGCGCAACGCCCGCAGGCCGCGCCCCCCCTT
>JAUHXL010000678.1 GCA_030426945.1 bacterium | reverse complement strand
ACGCCCTGGGCACGTGGTACGTCACCCGTGAGCGTTGATGGCCGGCTGTCCGGCGCGTGCGGGGCGCAGGCGGTGGGGCCGAAAAGTGGAAAAGTGGTCGATTAGGTTTGTTTGTGGTGCCTGACCCCGGTGGGCACGCTCGGGACGCGGGTGGCGGTTCGGGAGAGTGAAAAAGTGGTCGAGTTCGTTTGTTTGTGGTGCCTGACCCGGGTGGGATGACCCCGGTGGGACGGTGGCTTCTTTCGGCGGCTCGGTTGGCCAAAAGTGGAAAAGTAGGCGTTTAGGTTTGTTTGTGGTGCCTGACCCCGGTGGGGTTCGCCATCGGCGGTTGATCGTGGTGCGGGGCGCGCGCGCGGAGACGGCGGCGCGGGCGGGGGCGCTGCTCGCGCGGTGCGAGGCGGCGGGGGTGTTGTGGGTGGGGGGCGACGCGCCGGCGTGCTTCGACGGCGTGGCGCCGGTCGGCGCGCGGCGGTTGCTGGGGCGGTCGTTCGACGCGGTGGTGCTGGACGCGCACGGGGGCGTCGACGCCGACCTTCTGGGGCGGGTGCACGGGCTGGTGTGGGGCGGGGGCGCGCTGATCGTGCGGCGGCCGCGGGTGGGCGTGCTGCCGACGGCAGGGCGGGGGGCGCTGGTCGTGGCGCCCTTCGGCGAGGAGGACGTCGGGCTTCGGTTCGAGCGGCGCTTCGAGGCGGCGCTTGCGCGGGCGCCGCAGGCCGAGACCGTGGGCGCGGCGGTGCACGCCCTTCACGGCACGGCGGAGCAGCACGCGGTGGTGGCGCGGCTGGTGGGGGCCTTCGGTGACTCGGCGCCGTCGACCGTCGCGCTGCTGGCCGACCGGGGGCGGGGCAAGAGCAGCGCGCTGGGCCTGGCGATCCGGGCGGCGCGCGAGGTGGCGCCGTTGCGGGTCGTGGTGACGGCCGAGGCGCCGGGCGCGGCGGCCGAGGTGTTCCGGTTCGCGACCGGCGCGCCGACGCCGCCGGATGGCGACGACCTGCGCTTCGTGCCGCCGATGGCGTTGGCGCGGGGTGAGGTCGAGGCGGACGTGATCGTCGTCGACGAGGCGGCGCAGCTGCCGGTGGCGCTGCTGCAGCGCATCGCGTCGGCGCACCCGGCGGCGCGGCTGGCCTTCGCGACCACGGCGCATGGCTACGAGGGCACCGGTCGCGGCTTCGTGCTGCGCTTCCTCGAGTGGGCGCGGGCGCAGCCGCGGCCCTTCGAGCTGCTGACCCTGCGCGAGCCGATCCGCTGGGACGCCGGCGATCCGCTGGAGCGCTTCGTCTTCGACGCGTTGCTGCTGGACGCCGAGCCCGCACCCGCGCCGGTGCCCGCACTGTCACCGTCGCCGTCGCTGTCGCCGTCGCCGTCGCCGTCACCGTCGCCGGCGGCGTCGCCGTCACCGTCGCCATCGCCATCGCCGACACCGTCGCCGACGCCGTCCCCGTCGCCGTCGCCGTCGCCGTCACCGTCGCCGTCGCCGTCGCCGTCGGCGTCACTCTTGCCGTCACCGTCGCCGTCGCCCTTACTCTCGCCGGCGCCGGCGCCGTCGCCGACTCTCGCCGCGCTCGACGCCGTCCGCCACGTCGTCTACGACCGCGACGCGCTCGCGGCCGACGAGGCGACGCTGCGGCAGGTGTTCGGGCTGCTGGTGCACGCGCACTACCGCACCACGCCGGGCGATCTGCACCGCCTGCTCGACGCGCCGAACCTGCGCGTGCACGCGCTGACCCTCGACGGGCGCGTGGTCGCGGCCAGCCTCGTCGCGCTCGAGGGCGGGCTGGACGCCGCGGCGGGCGCGGCGGTGGCGCGCGGTGAGACGCGGCTGCGCGGCCACGCGCTGGTCGAGATGCTGGCCGGCCACGCCGGGCACGTGGAGGCCGCGGGGCTGCGCATGGTGCGCAGCGTGCGCATCGCCGCGCACCCGGAGCTGCGGCGGCTGGGCCTCGCCTCCCGGCTGGTGGACGCCGTCCACGCGACCTACGCCCCCGACCTGTTCGGCACCCTGTTCGGCGCGACGCCCGCGCTCCTGCGTTTTCGCCGCGAGGTCGGTTACTCGCTGGCGCGCGTCGGCGTCTCGGCGGGCAGCCACTCGGGCGAGCCGGGCGTCGTGATGCTGCGCCCGGTGAGCCCGGCAGCCGACGCGCTGCTCGCCGCCCTGCGCGCCGATCTGGCCCGCGACCTGCCCCTGCAGCTCGAGCTGATGCAGGCAGGCGACGAGGTCGTGCTCGAGCCCGCGCTCGTCGCCGCGCTCGGCGCCGACCTGCCGGCACCCACGCCCCGCTCGCCGACCGCGCGCGACGCGCTCGTCCGCGCCTACGCCTTCGGTCCACGCCCCTTCGAGGCCGTGGCCTCGGCCGTCGTCGACTTCGCCCTCGCCCACGCCGACCGGCTCGCCGGCCTCTCACCGGCCGAGCGCGCCGTGCTCGAGGCCCGGGCGCTGCACCGCCGCGGCTGGGCCGACACCACCGCCGCCGCCGGCCTCGACTCGCCCCGCGCCGCGATGCGCGCCCTGCGCCGCGCCGTCCGCGCGCTGTGGCAGCGCGTCGACTCGTCGTGAACCGCACGCGCCTGCGACGCACGCCGCGGTCGCGGCATCCGACGCCCACCCCTCAGCTCCGGAGTCCCCGACCGTGCCCCGTCACATCTTGCCCGAAGACCGCATCCACCCGGCCATCCGCGAGAAGATCGCCCAGAACCACCGCGACATCGTCGACGAGGTGCAGGCGGCGGTCGCCGCGCACGACGTGGTCGTCGTGGGCATGGCGCTGAACCCCAACCCAGGCAAGGCGCGCAAGGCCCTCGACGCGCTCGGCGTCGCGCACCACGACCTGGACTACGGCGGCTATCACAACCAGTGGCGGCGGCGGAACGCGCTGAAGATGTGGACCGGCTGGCCCACGTTCCCGATGGTGTTCGTCAAAGGCACGCTGGTCGGCGGCGCGAGCGATCTGAAGCGGCTGATCGACAGCGGCGAGCTGCAGAAGATGCTCGCGGGCTGACGCCGTCGCGGGTGTGATTCGAACCCGTTGGTCCACCGGACGCCCCGCCAGGACGGCCGGGCTATCAGCTTTCAGCAGTCAGCTTTCAGCTCCGTCGCGGCGATTGTACCTTGTGCCCGGTAACCCGGCCCCCCAAGCCTGCCGAGCGGTTCCGCACTCGGCACGGCGTACGGAGCCCGGCTGACGGCTGACCGCTGATCGCTGACAGCCCGTTGGAGCGACCACCAACGGCTCGTGAGCAGACTCCGCCGTCGCCCGGGCGGCGCGACGCGCCACCCGGAACGTGTATCCTCCCTCCTTCATGAGCACCGCCAAGAGAACCACGGGCGCTGTCATCGCCCTCCTGCTGCTCGGCGCCCTGATCTGGGCCATCGTGGCGCGGCTGGGCGACGACGAGAAGAAGGCCGGCAAGCGCGCGGCCAGCGTGCCCACCGTCGAGGTGGCGCCGGCCGTCCGCGAGCCCATCGCGCTGCGACGCACCTACAGCGGCACGCTGGAGGCGAGCGCGTCGCATGTCGTGGCGGCGAAGATCGCTGGGCGTGT
>JAUHXL010000677.1 GCA_030426945.1 bacterium | reverse complement strand
CTGGTGCTGTTCCCGGAGCACCTGCACGTCGGGCGCACCCTGTCCAAGACGCTCCGCCGGGGCGCCTTCACCGTGCGCTACGACACGGCCTTCGACGCCCTCATGCGTCTGTGCGCGCGCCACCCCCGGCGCGGACAGCGGGGCACCTGGATCACGCCGAACATGCTCGAGACCTACGGCGCGCTGCACCGGCGTGGGCTGGCCCACAGCGTCGAGGCCTGGCAGGACGGCGCGCTCTGCGGGGGCCTCTACGGCGTCGCCCTCGGGCGCGCCTTCTTCGGGGAGTCGATGGTGTCGCAGGTCAGCGGCGCGTCGAAGGTGGCGCTGGCCACGTTGTGCCGCGATCTGCAGCGGTGGGGCTTCCACTTCGTGGACTGCCAGCAGGTGACGGCGCACCTGCTGCGCCTGGGCGCCACGCCGCTGCCGCGCAGCGAGTACCTCAGCCGGCTGGCGCAGGCGGTGCGAGCCCCGGACGCGTGGGGCGGCGGGGGCGGCGCCCTCTGATCACGGGCGGGTGGCCCGCTCGGGCCAGCTGCTGGGGGGCCGCGGGGCGGGGTGCTCGAGGGTGGCCCGGTACACCACGCGCGAGATGTCGGCGATCGCGCCGGCGAGGCGCTCGACGGTGCCCCCGTGGCTCATCACGCACAGCACGTAGGGCCGCTCGGGCTGGTAGATGATGCCGCAGTCGTGCAGATAGCGGGTGGGCGGGGTGGTCCGGTCGTCGACGCGGTGGCCGAACTTGTTGGCGACGCGCACCTCCTTGGGCGTGCCGGCCACCAGCCCGGCGCCGAACTCGCTGCGGGACATCAGCGCGATCGCGTAGGCCGACCAGCGCGCGTCGAGGTAGGTCGCGTCGTAGAGGGCGCGCAGGACGCGGGCGTAGCTGCGCGGGGAGACGGTCCGCTGGAACTCGTCCACGTCGCCGCGGCCGAGGCCGAAGGCGTGCAGCACCTCGAGGCCGGCCGCCGGCCCCAGGGTGGCGTGCAGCAGATCCTTCGCGTCGTTGTCCGACTTGATGATCATGCGGTCGACGAGCGTGGCCACGGGGTAGGCCTTGCCCACCTCGAGCGAGCCCTCGGGCGCCAGGCTGCTGCCTGGCCACGACTCCGGCATCACCACCGTGCGCCCCAGCAGGCCCGGCTCGGCCGCCTCGGCGCGCAGGGCCGCGATCATCACCGGCACCTTGAGCAGGCTGGCCGGCGGGAACAGGTGATCGGCGTCGATGCCGAAGCTGCCGCCGCGATCCAGGTCGTGGAAGTACACGGCCAGGGCGTCGATGTCGCCGGGCGCGCGGAGGTTCTTCACCGCCTCGGCGACGCGCGCACGCACCGGCGCCAGGTGCGCGTCCATGGCCGCGTCCGGCAGGTCGCAGCTCAGGATCGGGTGGACCCACTGGTCGAAGCCGCCGCGGACGATGCGCCCACCGGCGGCCAGCTTGGCTGGCGTCAGCGACGGAGGCGACGCGGGGGCCGACACCCGCGCGCCGCGCGCGAACCAGCCCGACAAGAGACCGACGGCGAGCAGAGCCGCCATCCAAACGAACCGCATGCACCTCTCCGCCGCCCGCTGGGCGGCAGCCGTGCCCTCCCTGCGCCGGATGGTGTTCCATCGGGCCGGCGGAAGCAAGCGCCGCGGTGGGGGACGGAAACTCTCGAGACTCACAAGCGCGGGCCGCGCGCAGGGACGGTTCAACCACCGTTCAGGTGGGCAGCTCGGCCTCGAAGGCGTCGAGGTCGCGCGCCACCTCGTCGAGGGTGGCGCGCCAGAAGTCGGGCGCGCCGAGCTCGACGCCGAGCACGTCGCGGGCGACCTCCTCGGCGGTGGCGCTGCCGGTGGCGCGCAGCAGCCGCGTATACGTGCTGCGGAAGCCGGGGCCGGCGGCGCGGGCGCGGACGAAGACGCCCAGGCTGAACAGATAGCCGAATGTATACGGGAAGTTGTAGAAGCTGACGTTGGTCAGGAAGTAGTGCAGCTTCGAGGCCCAGAACCAGGGGTCGAGCTGCGCCGGATCCAGCGTGTCGCCGTAGATGCGGCGCTGGGTGTCCGCCATCAGCGCGCAGAGGCGCTCGGACGACACCTCGCCCGTCGCGCGCTCGGCGTAGAAGGCCTTCTCGAACTCGAAGCGCATGGGGATGTTCAGCAGGAAGGTCGCCGCGCGATCCAGCCGCAGATCCAGCACCAGCCGGCGCTGGGACGCCGACGCGTCCGGCTGGGCCAGCAGCGCGTCGCCCACCAGGCACTCGGCGAACGTGGACGCCGTCTCGGCCAGCGTCATCGGGTACAGCGTGGCCCAGGGCCGCAGGTCGGCCATCACGTGGCTGTGCCAGGCGTGGCCCAGCTCGTGGGCCAGCGTCTGCACGTCGCCGAGGGTGTCGTTGTAGCTGAGGAACACGCGCGACTCGCGCGCCGTGCGCGACGTGGCGCAGTACGCGCCCGGCCGCTTGCCGGCCCGGGGCGCGGCGTCGATCCAGCGGCGCGCCACGGCCTCGCGGGCGAAGGCGCCCATCGCGGGATCGTAGCCCTCGAAGGCGTCGACCACGATGCGGACGGCGTCGTCCCAGGCCAGCCCGGGCGGCGCCTCCACCGGCACCGGCGCCGACAGATCCTGGAAGCCCAGCCGCTCGACGCCCAGCAGGCGCGCCTTCAGCCGCAGATAGCGCCGGGGAAGCTCGGCGCGCTCGGCGCACACCGCGAACATCGTCTCGAGGGTGCCGCGCGACAGGGCCGCGTCGCGCAGCGGTTCGACCAGCGGATCGGCCACGCCGCGGCGCCGCTGCAGGGTGAGTCGCGTGCCCGCGATGTTGTTCAGGGCCGCCGAGAACACCGCCTCGCGCGCCGCGATCTCGGCGTTGGCGTTGACCAGCGCGGCCTCGCGGATCGCGGGATCGGCGTGCTGCATCAGGCTGCGGCGGCGGGCGAAGGGCACGCGCTCGCCCGGGCGCAGCTCGAAGTCCATCTCGCCGGTGACCTGCGAGTACAGGCGGCCCCAGGCGTCGAGCCCGGTGATCCCCAGCTCGGCGGCCAGCACCTCGTGGGCGGTGGGCATGCTCAGGCGGGCCTGCTCGCGCAGCAGGGTCAGGCGGCGGCGCGCGCCCTCGAGCGCCGGATGCACGGCCAGCTGCTCGAAGGTGGCTGCGTCGGTCTCGCCGAGGCTGGCCACGAGCACCGCCGACAGCTGACGGAACGCGGCGTACAGGCCGTCGATCGCGCTGGTGGCGGCCCGGGCGCCGGCGTCGCGCGCGTCCGTCGACGCCAGGCCGCCGACGTAGATGCCCAGGTGCCCCAGGCGCGCCTGCAGCGACTCCGCCGCGCACAGCACGGTCGCCCACGCGTCCAGCGTGCCGGGGCCGGGCGGGCCGAGGCGCTCGGCGTCGGCGCGCGTCGCGTCGATGCCCGCGGCCACCGCGGCGCGCTCGGCGACGAAGGCCGGGCTGTCGAGGCCGGGGAAGAAGCCGCTCAGATCCCAGGTCGGCGGGGCGGACACCCTCAGGCCTCGGGATCGCAGCGGGCGATGGCGTCGTCGAGCACCTCTTCGGCCCGCGGCGTCAGGTC
>JAUHXL010000676.1 GCA_030426945.1 bacterium | reverse complement strand
GGCCCTTGCCGGCGCACCAGTCCACCACGGTGCGCCGCGGATCTCCGCCACCGGGCTGGCCCGGATCGACGCCCTCGACGTCCGCTGGGCCCAGGTGGGCGCCCCCGACCGCTCGTCTGCCCAGACCTGCGCCCTCGACGGCCGACAGGAAGTGCTCGATCTGATTCACCTTTCTGCCCGGCAGGCCGCGCCGCGCCGTGACCGAGAGCGGCGCGGTGCGCTGGGCCGACAGCAGCGGCAGAGCGGCGTGCGCGGCCGCCGCGGCGGCCCAGGCGCGCAGCGTCGCCGGCGCGTCGGCCGTCACCCACGACGCGTCGAAGGCGTCGAAGGCCTCGAGCGGCAGCGCACCGATGTACGCGGCCACGTCGGGGTGGGCCGCCTCCCACGCCATCGGCGGCCCCTCGAAGGGGCGCGGCCCCCACACGGCGCGGTGCGCGCGCAGCACGTCGGTGAGCGCGGCGAACCGATCGGCCAGCGCGCTCACGGCGTCCTCCGGAGCCAGGCCCACGCCGGCAAGGTCGCGGTGGCGACGGCCAGCAGCCACGCGGGCCCCGCCGCCCACGGCCCGTAGGCGGGCATCAACCACCGCGCCCACAGCGCGAAGGCCGCCACGCTCGACGCCCCCAGCATCATCGGCCCCACCGCGCCCGCCGGCACCGCCTCGCCCTGCGCAAGCCACAACGACACCATGGTCGTCACGAAGATGGCCGGGAAGACCGCGACGACGCCGGCCAGCAGCGGGCTGCCGACCGCGGCGATCCACACGGCGACGAAGATGGCCACCGCCGCGAACACGCCCCGCAGCGCCAGCACCCCAGTCCCCACCCGGCGGGTACCGCGCGGCGTGGGCCGCGGCGTGCGCGTGGCGGCGACGCCCGACAGCACCAGCAGCGCGAGGCCGGCGACGCCCAGGCCCAGCGTGTCCCGTCCGTCGGCGCCCCATGCGTCCCCGATGGCCACCAACCCCACCGCCAGCACGGCCCACGCGCCCAGCGAGATCAGCACCATCGCGCTCAGCCGCGCGCGCAGCGACCAGGCCGGCAGGTGCGGCGGCACCGCCCGCCACAACCACAGGAAGACCGCGTCCACGAGCATGCCGCCCGGCGTGGCGTCCATCGCGGCGCGGAAGCCCTCTGGGTCGGTGCGCGCGAAGATGCCCAGCGCGGCGGGCACGATGGTGGTCGGCAAGGTGCCCAGGAGGCCACCGACCTTGCCCCCGAAGCGCTCGATGGCCAGCGTCACGCCGACGGCGACCACGCCGGCGAAGGCGGCGGCGGGCAGCGCGGCGATCCAGAGCTCGGCGGCGGGTGGCACGGCGCGCGAGGGTAGCGCAGTCGCGGCCGCGATGGCGCGTCGACGGCGGCCGCTGTTAGAATCCGCCGTCGTCATCCGGGGGGAGATGGACATGCCGTTGGTCCGCCGCGCGCTGCCGCTGCTCGCGCTGGCCTGCTCGCTCGCGTCGCCGGCGGCGGCGCAGGAGCTGGTGAAGCCCAAGATGATGGTCATCTTCGACTCGTCGGGGTCGATGACCTGGAAGCCGCGCACCGACCGGCGCTGCAATTACGGGTGCGCCGGCCTCGGCATCTGCTTCGACAATGACGGCTCGCAGGGGTGTCCGCCCGGCGTGCCCTGCGCCGACGACGGGTTCTGCCTCCCCTGGACCTACGGCGACGGCAGCACCGCCTACCCGGGCATCGACTACGACGGCAACGGCGCGTTCGACGACAGCCGCATGTCGACCCTGAAGCGGGCCCTGCGCACGACCCTCGCGGGGGTCAGCGAGCTCGAGTTCGGGCTGATGCGCTATGCCCAGCTCGAGGGCCGCGACGTGCGCAGCACCTGCGTGTGTACCGGCTGCCCCGGCTGCCTCACCTTCGGCGATCTGGTCAGCCAGAGCTCGCCCTACGACGTCTACCCCTTCGGCGTCGGCGAGGGGGCGATCAACTACGACGGCGCGGTGGCCTGCCAGGTCGGCGGCGAGGTGCTGGTGCCGGTGGGCGATCAGACCAACAACGCCATCTTCGAGTGGATCGACGGCGAGGAGGACTTCCCCTACGCGCCGGGCGGCAACCGCGAGATCCGCGGCGACGGCGCGACGCCCATCGCCCTGTCGCTGGTGACCGCGGGCCAGAACTTCATCGACAACGTGCTGCCCTTCGATGACCGGCTGAGCTGCCGCAACTACTACGTGCTGCTGCTGACCGACGGCGAGGAGACCTGCAACCTGCCGGAGGACGCGGTCAACATCGCCGGCCAGCTGAACGGGCTGATCGTCGCCGGGCAGCCCAAGCCCATCCGCACCTTCGTCATCGGCTTCGGCGAGGACACCCAGGGCAGCCCGGTGCTGAACGCCATCGCCGCGGCGGGCGGCACCGAGCAGGCCTTCTTCGCCGACGACGAGGCGACGCTCCAGTTGGCGCTGGCCGAGATCATCCAGCGCGCCATCCCGCAGGAGAGCTGCAACAACCGCGACGACGACTGCGATGGGCGCGTGGACGAGGATCTGCTGCGGCCCTGCGGCACGGACTGCGGGCCGGGCACCGAGGTCTGTCAGCGCGGGGCGTGGCAGGGCTGCGACGCCGTGCAGCCCGAGGTCGAGGTGTGCAACGCGGTCGACGACGACTGCGACGGGGCCACCGACGAGGGCCCCGATGGCGGGCCGCTGCGCGAGGACTGCGGGAACGACTGCGGCGGCGGCGAGCGCGTGTGCGTCGACGGGGTGCTGACGGAGTGCTCGGCGCCGACGCCGCGCGACGAGGTGTGCAACGGCAACGACGACGACTGCGACGGCAGCACCGACGAGGGCGTGACCCGCGCCTGCCAGACGGCCTGCGGCGTGGGCCAGCAGGTGTGCGCGGGCGGCGTGTTCGGGGCGTGCGACGCGCGGCAACCGCAGCCCGAGGCCTGCAACGGCGCCGACGACGACTGCGACGGCAACGCCGACGAGGCGCTGACGCGGGCGTGCGAGACGGCCTGCGGCGCGGGACGCGAGACCTGTAACGCGGGGGCGTGGGTGGGCTGCGACGCCCGGGTGCCGGCCGACGAGCTGTGCAACGGGCGCGACGACGACTGCGACGGCGAGGCCGACGAGCAGCTGACGCGCGCGTGCGCCAGCGCCTGCGGCGAGGGCGTCGAGGCCTGCCGCAACGGCGGCTTCAGCGGGTGCACCGCGCCGGCGCCCGCGCCCGAGGTGTGCAACGGGCAGGACGACGACTGCGACGGGGCGACGGACGAGCAGCTGTTCCAGGCCTGCCAGACGGCCTGCGGCGCCGGGCGGCAGACCTGCGAGGGCGGCGCGTTCGGGGCGTGCAGCGCGCCCGAGCCGGCGGCCGAGCAGTGCAACGGCGCCGACGACGACTGCGACGGGCGCACCGACGAGGCGCTGACCGAGGCGTGCGAGAGCGAGTGCGGGCGCGGGCTGCGGCGCTGCGTGGCCGGCGCCTTCGGGGAATGCAACGCGCCCGCGCCACAGGTCGAGCGCTGCGACGGCGTCGACAACGACTGCGACGGCGCCACCGACGAGGGCCTGGCCCGGCCCTGCCTCACCGCCTGCGGTGAGG
>JAUHXL010000675.1 GCA_030426945.1 bacterium | reverse complement strand
GACGGGCGCGGGGTGCCGCGCTTGCACGCGCCGCCCGCCGACCACCGGCTCAGTGGGTGGCGCTGACCGCCCGCTGCGCGAGATCGGCGAAGAGCCCCTCGAGCGAGGCCTTGCCCCCGAAGCCCACCACGCGATCGACGATGTTGCCACCGTGCATCACGTACAGCGTCGGGATGCCCTGAACCTGGAAGGTGTTCGCCAGCTGGGGCTGCTCGTCGACGTTGATCTTGGCCACCTTCACCTGCCCCGCGTACTGCGCGGCGAGGGCCTCGAGGACCGGACCGATCATGCGGCAGGGGCCGCACCACGGGGCCCAGAAGTCGATCACCACCGGCTCCGCGGCGCGCATCACCTCGACGTCGAAGTTGGCCGTCGTCACGTTGACCGTGTTGCCCATCGGACTCTCCTCTGTTCGGCAGTGCCAGTCTTCATGGAGCGAGCGTTCGTCGCTCACGCCGGGGGAGAGGCGCTGGCCGGCGAGAGTGTGTCAGGTCCGGCGAGTCGGCGAGGGGTCAGGCGGGCTCGAGCTCGGCGCGCACCCCGTCGAGGGCCTCGCGCAGCCGGCGCCGCACGCGGGCGAGGCGGCTGCGGACCGCGTCGTGCGTCAGGCCCAGGGCGTCGGCCACCTCCGGGCCTTTGTACCCCTCGGCGTCCGTCAGCAGGATCACCGCGCGGTCGAGGGGCGGCAGGGCCAGGAGCGCCGTGCCCAGGGCCTCGGCCAGCTCCGCCCGGAAGGCCTGCTCCTCGGGGTTCGGATCGGGCACCGAGATCTGCAGGTCGGCCACGTCGCTGTGCAGCGCCGGGTTGTTCTTCCGCCCCCGACGCATGCGCGAGCAGGCCCGGCCCACCATGCGCACCAGCCAGCCCTCGACGCTGCCGTCGCCGCGGAAGTCCTCGAGGTGCTCCCCCGCCGCCAGCAGCGCGTCTTGCACCGCGTCGCGCGCGTGCTCCTCGGTCGCGCAGTGGCGGCGCCCGTAGGCGAGCAGCCGCTCGCCATAGCAGCGGGTGAGTCGATCCAACGCCTCCGGGTCGCCCTGCTTCATCAGCGGAACGATCTCGGCGGGATTGCACAGCAGCTTCGGTTGGTCGGCCATGGGCCGCATGGTAGCGAACCGGGCGCGCAAGTCCACCCGCGCGCTTGCAGCCCACCTCGCCCCCCATTAGCCTCTGCCGCTCGACCGGATCGGGAGGCGTGCGGTGCCGGCGGGCGTATTCGACGAGTGGAGCAAGCGTGGGCTGGTGCACCAGCACACCGCGTCGGGCGTGGCGGAGGCCCTCGACGGTCCGCCGCTGACCGCCTACATCGGCTTCGATCCGACGGCGGCCAGCCTGCACGTGGGCAGCCTGCTGCCGGCGACCATGCTGATGCGGCTGCAGCAGGCCGGGCACCGCCCCATCGCGCTGGTCGGCGGCGGCACCGGCCTGGTGGGCGATCCGAGCGGCAAGGAGACCGAGCGGCCGATGCTGGATCGCGACGCGCTGGCCGCCAACGTGGCCGGCCTGCGCGCGCAGCTCGAGCGCTTCATCGACTTCGGCGGCCCGCGCGGGGCGCTGCTGGTCGACAACCTCGACTGGCTGGGCCAGGTGGGCCTGCTCGACTTCCTGCGCGACGTCGGCAAGCACTTCTCGGTCAACGCGATGATCGCGCGCGACTCGGTGAAGCGCCGGCTCGAGACCCGCGAGCACGGCATCTCGTACACCGAGTTCTCGTACATGTGCCTGCAGGCCTACGACTTCCTCGAGCTGCACGATCGCCACGGCTGCACGATGCAGATGGGCGGCAGCGATCAGTGGGGCAACATCGTCAGCGGGCGCGATCTGATCCGGCGGCTGCGCGGGGGCGAGAGCCACGGGCTGACCTGGCCGCTGCTGACGCGGGCGGACGGCAAGAAGTTCGGCAAGTCCGAGGCGGGCAACGTCTGGCTGGATCCCCAGATGACGACGCCCTTCGAGTTCTACCAGTTCTGGCTGAACACGACGGACGACGACGTGGTGGATCTGCTGCACCGCTTCACCTTCCTGTCGCTGGACGCCATCGCCGATCTGGCGGCGTCGGTGGCCCAGGATCCGGCCGGGCGGGCGGCGCAGCGGGCGCTGGCGGAGGCGATGACGCGGCTGGTGCACGGCGACGACGCGCTGCGCCGGGCGGAGCGGTCGACGCGCGTGCTGTTCGGCGGCGGGGCGCTGACCGAGCTCGACGCCGAGGCGCTCGAGGAGGCCTTCCGCTCGACGCCGCGCACGCTGATCCCGCGGGCCGATCTGGACGCGGGCGCGGCGGCGCTGGCGGGGCTGCTGGGGCAGACCGGGCTGTGTCCGAGCGCGCGGCGGGCCCGGCAGGACGTGCAGAGCGGCGCGGTGACCGTGAACCATCACAAGGTGACGGATCCCGGCTACACGCTGAGCGCGGCCGATCTCATCGACGGCACCTTCATCGTGCTGCGTCGCGGCAAGAAGACCTATCACGTGCTCGAGGTGCGAGGCTGAGCCCCGTGGATCCCCTGCGCTTCGTGCGCCCCGACATCGTCGCGCTCGAGGGCTACGTGCCCGGCGCCCAGCGCCCGGACGCGCTGAAGCTGAACACGAACGAGTGCGCCTGGCCGGCCTCGCCGCGGGTGGTGGAGGCGGTGCAGGCCGTCGTCGATGGGCTGGTGCGCTACCCGGATCCGCTGGCGACGGCGCTGCGCGAGGACGCCGCGCGCCACTACGGGGTGACGCCGGCCCAGGTGCTGGCGGGCAACGGCTCGGACGACTGCCTGACCATGCTGTTCCGGGCGCACCTGGCGCCGGGCGACGTGGTAGCGGCGCCGGATCCCACCTACGGGCTGTACCGCACGCTGGCCGGCGTGCAGGGGGCGCGTTACGTCGAGGTGCCCTACGGCGTGGACTGGTCGGTGCCGGATCTGGCGGCCACCGGGGCGCGGCTGGCGCTGGTGGCGCACCCGAACAACCCGTCGGGCACGCTGGCCGACGTGGACGCGCTGCGCCGGCTGGCCGATCGGCTCGACGGCGTGCTGGTGGTGGACGAGGCCTACGTCGACTTCGCCGAGGGCGCGCGCGGCCCCTGCTCGCTGATCCCGCATCTGGCCGCGCACCCCAACCTGGTGGTGCTGCGCACCTTCTCCAAGAGCTTCGGGCTGGCGGGGGCGCGACTGGGGCTGCTGTTCGCGCACCCGTCGCTGGTGGCGCAGTACGCCAAGGTGAAGGACAGCTACAACGTCGACAGCTTCGCGCAGGCGGCCGGGCGCGCGGCGCTGGCGGACACCGCGCATCACCGCGACGTGGTGGGGCGCACCCTGGCGGAGCGCGACCGGCTGGCCGCGGCGCTGGCCGCCTTCGGGTGGACCTTCCCGCTCTCGGACGCCAACTTCCTGCTGTGCCGCGTGGGCCCCGACGCCGAGCGCCTGTACCGCGCGCTCGCCGCCGAGGGCGTGCTCGTGCGGTGGTGGGGCCGCGCGGACCTGCGCGACTGCCTGCGCATCAGCGTCGGGCGCCCCGAGCACACCGACCGGCTGCTGGACGCGCTGCGGCGCCACGGCGCGGCCGGCTGAGCGGGTTTGCTTC
>JAUHXL010000674.1 GCA_030426945.1 bacterium | reverse complement strand
GGCGGGCTTCGTGTGCGTCCCGGTGGGCGAGTTCGCGGACACGCTGGGCGCGCTGAGCGCGGACCGGCCGGGGGGCGACGACGCCGCGCTGGCCCTGGACGCGGAGCTGTTGACGGTCGTGGCCGGGTTGCTCGCGCCCGCCCTGCGCCGCTTGCGCATCGCGCAGCCCGCGCCGGAGACGGACTCCCGCTTCCAGCCGCCCAACATCATCGGCCGCTCGAAGGGCATGCAGCAGGTCTACGCCCAGGTGGCCCAGGTGGCGGGCAGCGAGGCGAACGTCCTGCTCCTCGGCGAGAGCGGCGTGGGCAAGGAGCTCGTCGCCCAGGCCATCCACGAGTCCAGCCCGCGCGCGGCGCGGCCCTTCGTGAAGGTGAACTGCGCGGCCCTGCCCCAGAGCATCCTCGAGAGCGAGCTGTTCGGCCACGAGCGCGGCGCGTTCACCGGGGCCACCCACCAGCGCAAGGGGCGCTTCGAGCTGGCCCAGGGCGGCACGCTGTTCCTCGACGAGATCGGCGATCTGCCGGCGCACACCCAGGTGGCGCTGCTGCGGGTGCTGCAGGAGCGCGAGTTCGAGCGCGTGGGCGGTACCGAGACGCTGCGGGCCGACGTGCGGCTGGTGACCGCCACGCACCGCGATCTGGAGTCCGCGGTCGCCGAGGGCGGCTTCCGGGCCGACCTGTACTACCGGCTGAACGTGTTCCCCATCCACATCCCGCCCCTGCGGGAGCGCCGCGCCGACGTCATGCTGCTGGCCGATCACTTCGTCGAGAAGTACGCCGCGCTCAACCGCAAGACGGTGCGCCGCATCTCGACGCCGGCCATCGACATGCTGATGGCCTACCACTGGCCGGGCAACGTGCGCGAGCTGGAGAACTGCATCGAGCGCGCGGTCATCGTCACCCACGACGAGGTCATCCGGGGGCACCACCTGCCGCCCAGCCTGCAGACGGCGGATCAGAGCGGCACGACGCCGCGGGGCTCGCTGAGCAGCGCCCTCGAGGCGCTCGAGCGGGACATGATCGTCGACGCGCTCAAGACCAACCGCGGCAACATGGCCGGGGCCGCGCGCGACCTGGGGCTCACCGAGCGGGTCATGGGGCTGCGCGTGAAGCGCTACGACCTGTCGCCGCGGCGCTTCAAGGCCAAGCGCGCGCGGTGACGCGCCGCAACGCCTTCGAGCCCGGCGTCTGGACCGACGTCGCGACCCGCCTCGACGAGATCATCCGGTCCCACAGCGGTGAGGACGCCTTCGACGCGGCGCGGCTGCTGCTGGTGGCGAAGCTGGCGGGTGAGGCCGAGGGCAGCGGCCAGCTCGGCCCCGCGGTGGACGCGGGCGCCATCGAGGCGCGGCTGGCGCGCGCGCGGGCGCGCTGGCCGGGGGTCCTGGCGCCCGCGGACCGCTGCACCCTGCCGGCCCCGGCCCTGCGGCGCTGCGCCGCGCTGCTCGACACCGTGCACCTGATGGGCGCCGATCTCGAGGGGCTCGACGCCGTGTTCGAGTTCGTCGTCGCGCAGGCCGCCAAGGGCCAGCGCGGTCAGTACTTCACCCCCCGCCACGTCGTCCGGGCGATCACCGCGATGGCGGCGCCCCGGGACGGTGAGCGCGTCGTCGATCCCGCCTGCGGCTCCGGGGCCTTTCTGCGCCACGCCCTGCGCGCCGCGCCCGGCGCCCGGGTGGTGGGCGTCGACCACGATCCGCGCGCGGTGCAGGTGGCGCGGGTGATGCTGGCCGCCTCGGGCCACCCGGCCGAAGGGGCGGTGCGCGCGGACGCGCTGGCCCTCGGCGCGCTGGCCGGCCACGCCCCCGGCACCTTCGATCTCGTGCTGACCAACCCGCCCTTCGCCGGCGACGTGGGCCCCGAAGGCCGCGCGGGCTATGCCCTGGCCGAGGGCCGGCGGGTGGAGCGCGACGCGCTGTTCCTCGAGCGCTGCGTCGACCTGCTGCGCCCCGGCGGCCGGCTGGCCATCGTGCTGCCCCACAACAAGCTGGGCGGCCAGCGCTGGGGCTTCCTGCGGCGCTGGCTGCTGTGCCGGGCGCGCGTCGCCGCGGTGGTGGCGCTGGGCCGCAACACCTTCCTGCCGCACACGGCGCAGAAGACCTGCGTGCTGTTCGCGGTCAGGCGCCAGGCGGCGCTCGCCGCCCCCCCGCCCGACGAGTCGATCACCTTCTTCGTCAGCGACCGCGACGGCAAAGACGCCGGCGGGCGCCTGCTGCGCGACCCGGACCGTGGGGTCGTGGATCACGATCTGGGCGAAGCGACGGACGCCGTGCGCGCGGCCCTGGCCGAGGCGGGCGCCTGATGGGCCGCCTGATCCGACGCACGGTGGGCGCGCTGGCCGGCGACCTGGTGCTGGCGCCCGAGCGCTACGATCCGCGGCGCACCCTCGACCTGGGGACCGGCCGGCCCCTGGGCGATCTGGTGACGCTGTCGTCCGCGAACGTCCGCCCGGCCGCGGACGACGCCGGGCGACCGGTGCTGGTGCTGGACACGTCGCACGCCTTCGAGGGGCACGTGCTGGTGCGCGGTGGCCCCGTGGCGGCGGCCACCGTGACGGGGGCCAAGCGGGCCCTGCGCGTCGGCGACGTGCTGGTGTCGCGCCTGCGGCCCTACCTACGGCAGGTGGCCTACGTCGACGACGCGCTGTTCGCGCGCGCGCCGGGCGGCAACGACGTCGTGGCGAGCACCGAGTTCTACGTCCTGCGGGCGCGCGGCGGGATCGAGCCCGCCGCGCTCGTGCCCTTCCTGCTCAGCGCCCCGGTGCAGGCCGCGCTGGCGGCGGCGCAGGAGGGCGGGCATCACCCGCGGGTGGGGCGGGCGGCGTTCCTCGGGCTGCCGGTCCCGGCGGCGTGGCTGGCGGGGGCGGCGGGCGCCGCGGCGGCGGTGAAGGCGCGGGCCGAGCGCCTGCGGGCCTGCTTGGACGAGGGCGCGGCGGCGGCGGCGGAGGCCGCGGCGCGGGTGGCCGAGGCTCAGCGCACGCAGTAGTAGCCGACGCTGCCGTCGACGTAGGCGCAGCCGGCGCCGTATTGGCCGCAGTCGACCGACTCGAAGACCCCCCCGTCGCACCACTCGGCCACCGAACCATCGCAGCGGCCGAGGTAGTCGAGGCCGGCGCAGGGATCGGCGGGGGGCGGCGCGGCGGCGGCGGCGCCCCCACAGTAGTAGCCGATGCGGTCGTCGACGTAGCCGCAGCCCTCGCGGCCGCACTCGCGGCTGCGCACCTCGTCGCCGTCGCACCAGCGGGCCACGGTGCCCTGGCACTCGCCGAGGTAATCGAGGCCGCCGCACGGGTCGAAGGCGGGCGGCGCCGGCTGCGGATCGCCGAGGCCGTCGGCGGGCAGATCGGCCGGCGGCGCCGGGGGCGCCGGCTCGAGATCGCCCACCACCTGGCGAATCCAGCCGAGGTAGGCGTCGACGCGCGTGTCGACGCCGTACTGCGCGCAGTTCTGATCGCCGTACGAGGTCACCCCGGCCACCACCTGGCGGCCGCCGACCGCGCGCAGGGCGGGCCCGCCCGAGTCGCCCCCGCAGGTGTTCCGGCCGCGGACGGCGTAGGTGAAGGTGGTGTCCTC
>JAUHXL010000673.1 GCA_030426945.1 bacterium | reverse complement strand
CGGCTGGGGCCCTGATCGCGACGCAGGGCGGTGACCCAGGCGTCCAGGCCGTCGAGCATGCGCTGCGTGGGCTCGACCTTGCGCAGCGCGCAGCAGCGGTCGGGATCGATCACGTACAGCGCGTCGCCGTGCACCAGCGCCTGCTCTTCGACGGTGAGCCGCGGGGTCAGCACCTCGATGGTCACGTTCATCGCGGCGTGGGCGCGCTCGACCATGGCCAGCGTCTCGTCGAAGTGGAAGCCGGTGTCGACGAAGAAGACGCGCGCACCGGGGTTCACCTCGCCAGCGAGGTGCATCAGCGCCACCCCGCTGGGGCCGAACGCGGTGGACAACGCGGCCCGGTCGCCGAAGGTGTCGAAGACCCAGGCCAGCGCGTCGCGGGGAGATGTCTCGTCGGTGGGCAGCGACATAATCTACACCTTACCGATCAGGTTACGGTGCAATGATGCGCAGCAAAGCTGATCGGATCCAGTGATTTATGAGGAGGGCCCGTGGAGGTCGAGTACCGGTACGTCGAGACGAGCCTCGTGACCGACGACGAGCTCACGCGGCTGCTGAACCACTGGTGCGGCGAGGGCTGGCGGTACGAGGGGGTTCAGTTCGCGATGCGCGAGGCGTCGAAGCGGCCCGCCATGGCGTTCCTGCTGTTCACGCGGCCCGTCGCCGAGGCAAAAGGCGACCAATAAGGTAGGAATAAGCCCCTACTCGGGGTCGTTCGCCGCCGGATCGTCGGGATCGGCCGCGCCCAGCCGGCGCAGGGCGTCGTCGACGGCGTCGCGCGCGCGGCCCCGCAGCGTGGCCCGCAGCGCCTCGAGCGCGGGCACGCTGGCGACGTCCCCGGCCTCGGCCAGCGCCCGCGCCGCCAGCAGCTGCACGCGCGGCGCCTTCGAGGCCAGGGCCGCGCGCACGCGCCCCACCTCGCCCGCGCGCGCCAGCGCCCGCACCGCCCCCAGCGCGAGCGGCGCGATGCCGCCCTTGGCCAGATGCGTGTCGAGCACCTTCCCCGCCGGCTCGGTGTCCCCCAGGGCCGCCAGCGCCACCAGCGCCTCAGCGCGCGCCTCGACGGGCGCGGCGACGTCCCCCGCCACCTGCCGCAGCGCGGGGCGCAGCGCCGGCACCGGGGCCTCGGCCGCGGCCTGCGCCGCGGCCATCCGCACCTGCGGGGCGGCGTCGGTCAGGCCGTCCGCCAGGCAGCCCGTCTCGGCGGGGTGAAAGGTCAGCCCCCGCGCGGCCGCCACCCGCACGCGCGGCCACGGATCGCCCCTCAGCAGCGGGCAAAGCCGGGCCGCGCCGCCCGCACCGGCGGCCGCGGCCAGGGCGCGCACCTCGGGATCCGCGTGCGCCAGGGCCCCGTCCAGCGCCCCGCTCTCGTGCAGCTGAGACAGCGCCCGCGCCGCCTCGCGCGCCCGCACCACCGCCTCGGGCGCCTCATCGGCGACGGTCAGCGGGATCAGCACCTCGACCACCTCGGGGCCGCCGCCCAGCACCGCCGCCGCCCGCACGGCGAGCACGCGATCCACGTGACCGACCGCGGGATCCGCCGCCACCTTGGCCACGACGTAGCCCAGCCCGGCGCGGCGCGCGGCCTGCAACTCGAAGAGGGTGAGATCGGCCAGCCGCCGCAGCGTGCCCGGGCGCGCCTCGGGGTGCTCGAGCGCCCGCGCGGCCGCGACGAGGTCGAGGGGCGCGCCCAGGAGCGCCCCGATCAGCATCAGGGTGCCCATGGCCTACTCGCTCGCGAACAGGTAGATCGCCACGCCGACGGCGACCGCGCCGGTGATGATCAGCACGTTGGTCGCGAGCGCCTCGTTGTCGCCCCGCTCGGCCAGCTCGCGCAGCCGGCGGGCGTTGGGCTGCCCCTGCGACGCCTCGCGGTCATAGTCGTTCTGGGTGCCTGCGAGCCGCGCCCCGGTGAAGGTGGCGCCGGCGAGGGCCGCCGCGCCGACCCCGGCGGTCATCCACGCCGCGATGCGCCGGGGGCTGGTCTCGGCGCGCCCCCCCGCGGGCGCCCCGCCCGCCGACAGCACCAGCACCTCGTTGGGGGGCAGATCGAAGAGCAGCTCGGTGCTGGGGATGCCCTTGAACTTCAGGCGGTGACGGCCCGGCTCCGCGGGGATGAGGCGCCCGGTCGGCACCGCGCGCCCGTCGAGCGCCACGTCGTCCTCCGAGACCGCCACCACGCCGGCGACGAAGGGCGCGCGGTCGTCGAACAGGGCGTCGGCCAGGGCGCCGAGCCCGGCGGTCATGCCCTGCGTCTTCGCGGCGCCCTCGGCGCCGCCGAAGCGCAGGTACCGCACCAGCTCCCGGTGATGGCCGCCCGCCACGTCGACCAGCGCGAGGCGCACCTCGATGACGTCGCGCAGCTGCACCAGGCGCGGCCACAGCACCAGGGCGGACTCGGCCGCCTCGCCGGCCTGGCGCGCGCAGTCGACGTCGAACTGCAGACAGCCGAAGGCGGTCCGCACCTCGCCGGGCAGCAGGGGCTGGGCGTTCACGCGGCTATAGCGCGGGGCGCGGTCGAGGGCGCGGTCGAGGGCGAGGCCCAGCTCGGCCACCACGTCCGACGTGGCCGGACCGTCGCCGAGAGGCGAGATGACGGTGACCGTCTCGGCGCGGGCCGCGACCGACAGCGCCAGGATCGACAAACCGAGGAGCAGGCGGGTCATGGATCGAAGCGCAGCTCGAGCAGGGGGGGGTGGGGGGTCACCTCGAGGCCTCGCGTGCTCTCGAAGACCCACCGGACGTTCGCGTACTGCCTCTCGGGTGGCGTCGGCCGCAGGCGCAGGCCGATCCGACCGTCGGCGAGGGCCTCGCGGACGACGGCGGTGACGTCGAAGACCACGCGCGTGTCGTCCCGCGCGTCGCGCATGCTCCGCGGCTCGGCCTCATCCCAGACGGCCGGCCGCGGGTCCTGCCACTCGTCGGCTTGATCGTCCCAGTCGGGATCCACCCGCGCCACCGCCGCGTCGCTCCACTCGCCGTCGTCTTCCCGCGCCTCACCCCGGTAGAACAGCGTCAGGCGCGCCTCGGCCAGCGGGTGCGCCGGGAGGTAGCCGGTGAGATCGAAGCGCAGATAGGCCTCGAGCAGGTTGTGGCCGCTGCCGTCGATGCCCACGTGCAGCTCGTCCGTGCCCGCGAAGACGTGGTCGTGGCGATCCACCCACGCGTCGAAGTCCGGGGTCAGGCAGTGGCGCAGCAAGTCACCGGCGCAGTCCGGCGTCTGGGGCCGCGGGGGCAGCGGTGGGGGCGGCGGCGCGGCGTCCGGCGGCGGTGGCGGCTCGGCGTCCTGCGGCGGTCGCGGCTCGGCGTCCGGCGGCGGCGGCTCGGCGTCCTGCGGCACGGCGTCCGGCCCCTGCGGCGCGGCGTCCGGCGGCGGCGTCTGCGCGTCGAGGCGCTGCGGTCGCGCGTCCGGACGCAGGGCCCCGGCGTCCTGGGTCACGGGGGGCGCCGCGTCCGGCCGGTCGGCGCCGCGATCCACCCCGGGCCCCGCGTCGAGCGCCCCCGGCTGGGCGTCGCTCATCGGGCGCGGGCGCACGCAGATGCCCTGCGCGCAGATCCGACCGCCGGTGCACTGCCC
>JAUHXL010000094.1 GCA_030426945.1 bacterium | reverse complement strand
TGGCTGCAGCCCGACGAGGCCGACGACGCGCGCCCGGTCGCCGCCCTGAACCTCGAGCGCACGCGCCTGGCCCACGCCGTCGCGCTCGCGCTGGGCGGCGCCGACGCCGTCGAGGCCGCCGACGGCCTGCTCGTGCTCGCCGCGGCCGGCCTCGCCGGCTGGGTCGTCGCGTCGGGATGAGGGGACCGCGCCCAGCTACGCGCCGGTAACCGCCGCGCGTGGGGCGCCCGAAGGCGCCGTGGGGCACCCGGATTGCACGCCCCCGAGGGGCTCGCTGCCGAGGAGGTGTGCGATGCGTACCCTTGGGATGCTGTTGGCTGTCGGGGCCCTGACGCTGGTCGGGGGCTGCGACGACGGATCCACCGAGGCGCCGGTGGGCGACGCGGGGGCGGCCCTCGACGCTGCCCTGGTCGATGGGGGCCCGACGCTCGACGCTGCATCGGGGGAAGACGCGGCGCCGCTGGCGGACGCCGGCGGCGCGGTCGACCTCGGGCCGCCGCCGCTGGACACGGGGCCGACGCCCGACGCGGGCGAGCCGGTGGAGGGCGTCGAGGTCGCGGGGCGCGTCGTCCTGCCCGAGGGCTTCGCGCTGCCGCCGACCAGCCTGCGCGCGTGGAGCGCCGTGGACGACGGTCCGGTCGCCGTCACGGGCGACTTCACGGTGGTCGTGCCCTCCGAGGCGCCGACGCTGATCGGGGTGGCCGACGCCGACGGGCGTCTGATTGCGGTGGGGTTCGCCGGCGTGGACGCCGCGCCGGTCGAGGTCGGGCCGGCGTCGACCGCCGCCTGGCTGCTCTTCGTCGAGCTGGGTGTGTTCACGTTGCCGGCCGACGCGTGGGGCGACGTGCTGGCCCTCGTGGGGGCGGCGCCGGCGACGGGCGCGCTGGCCGACGCCATCGCGGCGGCGCTGGTGGACGATCCGGGGGCGCTGGTGGCCGGCGGCGAGGCGCTGCGCGCCGCCCTGGCGACGGCGCGCGAGGCGCTGGTGCCGGCCGCGTGGCGGCGCGACGCGCTGAAGGCCGTCGACGCCGCGCCGGCCCCACAGCCGGTCGAGGTACCCGCGCAGATCGGCGTCGTCAGCGAGAACCCGCAGTCGGGGGTGCACGCGGGGCCGGCCGCGGACGACAGCGGCCTGGTGCTGACCAACTTCTTCCGGCGCCACGTGTGGTGGTTCGCCTACCGCGTCGGGTACCGCGACGCGGCGGGCGACCACCGCTGGCCGGTCGAGCAGTGGGAGCCGGTCGGCGACGGCTACCTGGGCTCGACGAACGCGCTGTCGGGGCTGCTCGGCTCGGCCATCGACGCGCTGTGGGGCAACGTCGCGTACGCGCCCGTGCCCAGCCCCGTCATCGCGGTGCCGGTGCAGCCCGACGAGGCCATCCTGACCCACTACGCCGTGATCACCGCCGGCGGCGGCCTGACGCTGACGCTGCCCGAGGGCCTCGGCGCGCACGGCGACGTCGAGGCCTGGGCCCGCGCGCAGACCGGCATGGAGGCGCTGACCTTCTTCAAGGACTTCCTCGTGCCGACCGCGTTCACGTTCATCTCGGCTGACCTGCTGAGCAGCTTCACCGGCCGCGAGATCACCGACGTCGCCCTCGACGTGGTGGGGCTGATCACGCAGACGGGCCTCGACATCGTGCCGGCCCTCGGTCAAGGCGACTTCGTCGGCGCCACCAAGAGCGTCGTGAAGGCGCTGGCCACCGACGAGGTGCTGCAGCAGCGGCTGGCCACCTACCTGGCGACCCACGTGCTGACCCGCTACACGTCGGCGGCGGTCACCGCGCGGCTGGCCCGGTTCGCCACCGGACTGAACGGGGTCCTGAAGGGCGTCGACGTCGCCTACTTCGCGCTCGACCTGGGCGCGGTGATCAAGGACCGCGACGACTCGAACGCCTACGATCACTTCGACGTGGTGTCGCTGCGCACGCGCGTCAACGCCGAGCCCGAGACGCAGACGCTGCTGGCGGGCACCTACGCGCAGGTGCGCGCCAGCGTCGAGGGCATCCATGGGCACGACCTGATCTACCTTTGGTGGACCGATGGCGACGGGGCGGTGGGCAGCCTCATGGAGGGCTTCGAGCCGGTGAACCGGGTCACCGGGACCGAGCCGCGCGTGTGGTATCGGGCGGACGACGGCGCGCGCGACGGCGACGTCGAGACGGTGCACGTCGAGGTCTACGATCTGGTGGCGCTGGGGGCCGGGACCGAGCAGGTGCTGGTGGGTCAGGCCACCGCCACGATCGAGATCGAGGACACCGACGAGATCCGCGCCGAGACGCGCTACTTCCCGCAGATCGCGTTCACCCACCCGGCGCACCCGAACACGTACTCCTACGTCAGCGCCGTGCTGCACGTCTGGCCGCGCGTGCCGGGCGCCACCGCGTACCGGATGCGTCTGCTGACCGGGGGGCCCGTCGAGGACTGGTTCTCGCGGCAGGTGGAGGATGGCGAGATCATCGAGGCGACCGTGCGCGATCAGGCCGACCACACCGGCGGTCTGGGCGGGCTGAACCTGTACGGCATCGGCCCGGACGATCTGTTCTGGATCAACCTCGACTGGGGCATCCGCGACTTCCCCTCGCAGGCCGAGGCCCTGCGCCTGTGGGACGAGAACGTCGCGGCGTGGCGCCGCAATGCCGAGCGCGCCGCGCGCATGACGCTGATGGTGCGGCCGCGGTAGCCTCCCGGGGCAGCATTCTGCACTGGCTCCGCGCGGATGACTCCGGTTGTCTGAATCGTGGGCGGGGCGTCCGCCGGACGGCGCGCGAGAGCTCGGAGGTGAGGCATGCGGTGGCAGTCGGCTGCGTGGGTGAGTTGCGCGCTGATGGTGGGGGCCGGGTGCGTCGAGGACGCCCAACCCACGCTCGACCGGGACACCCGGCGGCTCGACGGCGGGCGCACGGTGGACGCCGAGCCGTCGGACGCGGCCCCGCCGGACCGGGGGGCGCGTGACGCGGGCGCCGACGTGGGCTGGTGGTCGGACGACGCCGCGCCGGCCGGCCCGGACGCTGGCTGCGCCGAGGGCGCGCGCGCCGAGCGGGACTGCCCCGAGGGCGGCACGCAGTCGCGGGCGTGCGGGCCCGCGGGCTGGGGCCCCTGGACGGCCTGCGCGACGCCGTGCCCCACCGTCGAGCCCACGCCCATCGCGGCCGAGGCCGTGCACGGCGACGTCGTCGAGCTGAGCGGCCTGGTGTTCGCGCCCTTCGCGCCGCGGCCGTCCGGTCCCTACGACTGGGTGATGCTCGAAGCGCCGAGCCGCGAGCCGCCGCAGCCGGTCGATCACTTCTTCGACGCGACGCGACCCGCGAACGGCGGGCCGCCCGACGACCGCGAGACGGCCGAAGCGCTGCTGTACGTCGGCCCGCCGGGGCTCTACGTCATCGCGCTGTACGCCGGCGGGCGCGGACCGGCGAATTGCACGGTGCCCTACGCGCGGGTGCACCTGACGGCGAGCCCGCGGCCCACGCCGGCGCTGCGCGTGACCCTGGCCTGGTGGACCGAAGGCGACGCCCATCCGGACGACCAGGACGGCGCGGACCTCGACCTGCACCTGCTCCACCCGAACGCGCCGAACTGGTTCTCGACCCCCTGGGATTGCCACCCGAACAACCCGTCGCCCGACTGGGGGGAGACCGGGCCCGTCCACGATCCGCTCCTCTTCGCCGATGAGACCGGGGGGGCCGTGCCCGAGGTCATCACGCTCGCCTGGCCCGAGGAGACCGGGCCCCTGGGCGCCTTCTACTGCGTCGGCGTGCACGTCTTCTCGCTCGGGACGCCGGACGGGCCGCTCGGCCGGACGCACGCGACGGTGCAGGTGTTCGCCGACGGCGCGCTGGCGTTCTCCGCCGAGCAGGTGCTGGACGCCGTGGACCAGTTCTGGGACGTCGCCTGCATCGACGTCGCGCCCGACGATGTCGAGGTCCATCTGCACGATCGGGTGTTCTCGCCCCACCGACCCTGACGAGGCTCCCACGACCCTGCCGGCGCCTCGCCGGCGCGCCTGGGCTGTGCACTCGACACGCGGCGCCGTCGGAGCGCCGCCGATCGCTCTGGCATCGACGTTGAGATGCTGAACCTGGGATCTGGACCCTCTGGGCGGATTGGGTGGCGCTCGCACTGCGGGGCGGATGCGACGAAGGCCCGCTCATCCTGCCCGCCGCCCATCTTCCCCACCACATCGTCACCTGACCGGGCAGGATTCTGCACTGGCTCCGCGCGGATGGCTCCGGTTGTCTGAACCGTGGGCGGGGCGTCCGCCCGAAGGCGCCCGAGAGCTCGGAGGTGAGGCGTGCGGTGGCAGTCGGCTGCGTGGTTGAGTTGCGCGCTGATCGTGGGGGTCGGGTGCGTCGAGGACGCGCCGGCGCCCACGGTAGAGCGCGAGACGCGGCGGCTGGACGGCGGGGGCACCGGGGACGCCGAACCGTCGGACGACGGACCGGACGACGGTGCGCCCGATGCGCAGGGGCGGGCCGACGCGCGCTGGTGGCCCGACGACCCTCTGGCCGACGCGACGGTGACGGGCCCGGGCTGCGTCGAGGGCACGAGCGCCGAGCGCGACTGCCCCGAGGGGGGCACGCAGTCGCGGGTGTGCGGCCCGGCGGGGTGGGCGCCCTGGACGCCGTGCCCGGCGCTTTGTCTCGAGGGGGCGCCGCGGGCGGTCGAAGCGGAGGCCGACGCGGGTGAGCTCGTCGATCTGGGCGGCCTGGTCTTCCGGAGCCTCGAGCCGAGGGCCTGGGTGACCTACGAGTGGGTGGTGGTCGAGCGACCGGCGGGATCGGTCGCGGCGATCGTCGAGTCCTACTTCGATGCGGGCGATCCCGCGGAGGGCGGCGTGCCGGACGATGCGTCGACGCCCGGCGCGCTCTTCACCGCCGACGTGCCGGGCCCGTACGTGTTCGAGCTCTACGTCGACGGTGGCGCGGGCCGGTGCGCTGCGCCCCTTGCCCGCGTGGTGCTCACCGCGCTGGCCCCACCGTTGGGGCGGCTGCGCGTCACCCTCCACTGGTTCACCGAGGGAGACGCCTCGCCGCTCGACGGCGACGGCGTGAACCTGGACTTGCACCTTCTGCACCCGCACGGCTCGGGCTGGTTTCAGTTCCCCTGGGATTGCCACGCACAGAACCCGTCGCCCGCGTGGGGCCCGGACGGCCCGTCGGGCGATCCCTGGTTGGTGGCCGACCGGCCGGCCGGCCCCGGGCCCGAGGAAGTCATCATCAACACACCGGAAGAGACGGCGCCGCTGCGCAGTGGGTACTGCGTCGGCGTTCATCTCGTCTCGCGCAGCGGAGGCGGTGCCGAGCTCGGCGCCACCTACGCGACGGTGCGCGTGTTCGATGGGAACGCCTCGGTCGGCGAGGCCCTCGAGGTGCTCGACACGGTCGACCAGCTCTGGGAGGTCGGCTGCATCGACGTCGCGCCGGGCCGGGTCGAGGTGCGCCTGCACGACCGCGTGCGACCCTGAGCGGGCCGCCGCGCGGGCGGTCTACGACGCCTCCGGCGTGTCCCCCAGCGCCTGGATGCGCGCGCCGGCGAAGTTGGCGTGGCGCAGGTCGACCTTCTCGAAGTGGGCGCCGCGCAGGTCGGCGCCGCTGAAGTCGGCGTGGTCGAAGCGGGCGCCGGTGAAGTCGGCCTGGCGGAAGTCGGCGCCGCGCAGATCGGCCTCGCGGAAGTCGACGCCGCCGAGGTTGGCGTCGTGGAACAGGGCGCCGCGCAGGTCGGCGCCGCGCAGCGAGGCGCCCTCGAGGTCGGCGTGGTTCAGCTCGCTGCCGCGCAGGCCGGTGCGGGTGGCGCCGAGGCGACCGGCGAGCTCCTTGAAGCGCGTGGTCAGCTCGCGCTCGCGGGCGTTGACGCGGGCGAACTGCTCGTTGGTCGCGCGCACCCGCGCGGCGAGGATGCTGGCGAAGTTGCGGTACAGGCGGGCGGTGAGCCCCGCGTCGCTGGCCGCGAGGGCCTCGGCCGAGAGCCCCAGCACCACCGTCTCACCCACGGCGGCCGCGTCCGCCGACCGCGGCGCGGTGTCGATCAAGCCCATCTCGCCGAAGCAGTCGCCGCCCTCGAGGGTGGCGATCACCTCCGCCTGGTCGAGCCCCAGGCGCCGGCTGATCCGCACCGAACCCGCGAGGATGACGAACATCTTGTTGCCCGGCGTGCCCTCGCGAAACACCAGCTGGCCGTCGGTCAGGGTCAGCCGCTCGGCCCGGCGCAGCAGCGCGATGAGATCGTCGTCGCTGAAGCCGTGGAAGAGGCCGATGCGGTCGCGTAGGCGGGTCAGGCTTTGACTGTCGAGGTGCATTGGGCCTCTCTCCTGCGCGTGCGGCGTCAGGCGTCCTCGTCGTCCTCGCGGTCGCCGAAGTGCTCGCTGAGGGCGCCGGCCATCTGGGCGCGGCTCAGGTCGACGGCGCTGAGGCGCGCGCCGCGCAGATCGGCGCAGCGCAGATCGGCGTCGGACAGGTTGGCGCCGCTGAGGTCGGCGCCGCGCAGGTCGGCGCCGCGCAGGTCGGCCTGGCGGAAGTCGGCTTGGGGCAGGCGGGCGTCGTGCAGCAGCGTGCCGCGCAGATCGGCGCCGCGCAGCGACGCGCCCTCGAGATCCGCGTGGTTGAGCTCGACGCCGCGCAGGCCGGTCTCGGTCGCGGCGACGCGGCCGGTCAACTGCTTGAACCGCGCGCTGACCTCGCGCTCGCGCGCGGTGAGCCGGGCGATCTGCTCGTTGGCGGCGCGCAGCCGCGCGGCGAGGATCGAGGCGAAGTTGCGCATCAGCCGGGTCGAGAGGGCGCCGTCGGTGTGCGCCAGCGCCTTCGCGCTCAGGCCGAGTACGGTCGCCGCGCCCAGAGCGGTGGCGTCGGCGGAGCGCGGCGCGGTGTCGATCAGGCCCATCTCGCCGAAGCAGTCGCCGGGGTCGAGCACCGCGATGTCCTCGGGATCGTCCAGGCCCATGCGCCGCGTGATGCGCACGTGTCCCGCGACGATGACGAACATGCGGTCGCCCGGGGTGCCCTCGCGGAAGACGCGCTGGCCGTCCTCGAAGTTGAGGCGCTCGCCGCGCCGCAGCAGCGTCACCAGCTCGGCGTCGGTGAAGTCGACGAAGAGCGCGACGCGATCTCGGAGGCGGCGCAGGCTTTGACTGTCGAGGTGCATGGGGGCAGTGTCCGCCCGTGGACCGACGGCGTCAACGAGGCGTGCGGTGGAAGAACGAGCGCAGGTGGCCTTCAGCCCGCTGACCGCGGCGGTGACCCTGACCTACACCGTCGGCGCGAGCCTCGCGTGGTATGGGCTGCGCAAGGCGGGCTACGGCTTCGGCAAGACCGAGATGGTGGTCGTGCTGTACTGGGTGGGGGCTGCCGTCTTCTTCGGCGCGCTCTGGTTGGCCCGCGGGGTGGCGCCCTGGAGGCTGACGCGGGCCACCGTGGTGGTCACCGTCAGCATGCTGGTGTTCCTCTCCATCTTCTGGCTGTACGGGCGACCGGGCAGCTACCACCTGTTCTTCGGCGCGCGCCCGCCGCCCGGTGGCCTGCCGGGCCTGTACGCCTTCTTCTTCTTCGTCGGCGCCAGCGTGCTGTGTCGCATCGCGCTGCCCATCGCCACCGGGCGGCTGATGCTGGGCTGGCGCCCGCGGGACTTCGGCTATCAGCTGAAGGGGGCGTTCAAGCTGTGGTGGATCTACCTCATCCTCACCGCGATCGTCGTGCCGGCGGTGGCGTACGCCTCGACGCTGCCGGTCTTCTTGCGCAAGTACCCGTGGTGCAAGGGCGCGCTGATCGACGGGACCATCGAGGGGCAGGTGTTCCTGCTGTACGCGGCGTCGATGGTGCTGTTCTACGCCTCGGGCGAGGCCTTCTGGCGCGGGTGGCTGCTCTTGGGCACCGAGAAGCAGCTGGGGCGCAACGCGCTGTTCCTGATGCTGATGCCCTATGTGCTGGGGCACCTGGGCAAGCCGCTGGCCGAGACGCTGGGGGCCGTCGCGGCGGGGCTGGTGCTGGGTGGGCTGGCGCTGTACCACCGCAGCTTCTGGCTGGGGGCGCTGTGCCACTGGTCGGTGGCGATGACGATGGATCTGTTCGCGCTGTGGAGACGCGGCGTGACCTGGGTGTGGTGAGGCCGGGGCGATGAGCGTGCGGCAGCCGGGCCATCGACTGCAGCGGCGGGTGTTCTTCGCGTTGTTGGGCGCGGTGCACGTGATCGCCTTCGCCAGCTTCTGGGCGCAGGCGCACGGGCTGGTGGGCGAGGGCGGCGTCAGCCCGGCGGCCGACACCTTCGCGCAGATGCGGCGCGCGCTGTCCGCGCGGGGCGAGGGGCTGTTCACGACGCTCCCGACGCTGGCCTGGTGGGGCGCGGGGGACACCGCGCTGCACGTCTTCGGCGCCGCGGGTGTCGTGGGCGGCCTGCTGCTGGCGGTGGGCGTCGCGCCCCGCGCGCTGTGCGCCGTGCTGTGGCTGCTGTACCTGAGCGTCTTCCACGTCGGCGGCCCCTTCCTGCGCTTCCAGTGGGACATCCTGCTGATCGAGGCCACCTTCGCGGCCATCTTCTACGCGCCGGCCGGCCTGTGGCGCCCGCTGGCCGCCCAGGACGAGCCCTCGGCCGCGTCCCTGTGGGTCATGCGGCTGCTGGTGTTCAAGGTGATGCTGATGTCGGGGGTGGTGAAGCTGACCAGCGGTGATCCCACCTGGGCCGACCTCACCGCGCTGGATTTCCACTACTGGACGCAGCCGTTGCCCCACGGGGCGGCCTGGTACGCCCACGCGGCGCCCGACTGGGTGCGGCAGGGGGGCGTGATCTTCACCTTCGTCGGCGAGCTGCTGGCGCCCTTCCTGGTCATCCTCGACGTGCGCGGCTGGCGGCTGCTGCTGCTGGCGGCCGGCACCGGCGTCGGGCTGATGGCGACGGGCGGGCTGATCGGTCCGGTGTTCGTCGGGGTGTTCGTGGGCGCCGCGGCCGTGCTGGATGACCGGGTGTTGGGCGCGTGGCGGCCCACCTGGGTGGACGGCTCGCCCAAGGGCGATCGACCGGCGGCGTTCGTCGTGTTCACGCTGCTGATGGCGGGCATCGCGCTGACCGGCAACTACGGCTTCTTCAACCTGCTGACGGTCGCGCTCAGCGTGACGCTGCTGGACGACCGCTGGCTGCGTCGGGCGCTGCCGGCGCGGCTGCGCGCGCAGGAAGGCGAGTCGGCGGGCGTGCCGCCGCCGGGTCACTGGCGGGTGGTCTGCGTGGTGGCCGCCGCGGTGCTTCTGCCGCTGAGCGCGCTGAAGATGCTGAACATGGCGGGCCGCGGCACGCTGCGCGCTGCGGCCGAGCGGGTGGAGAAGGACGAGGCGGATCTGGGGGAGCGGCTGCTGATCGGCGCGCTCGAGGTGCGCGAGGCGGTCTTCGAGCCCATCGACGCGTTCGCGACCGTGAACGGCTACGGCCTGTTCGCGACGATGACGACGACGCGCGACGAGCTGGTGGTCGAGGGCAGCGAGGACGGGCAGACGTGGAAGGCCTACGGCTTCTGCTACAAGCCCGACGCGCTCGACCGCGTGGGGCCGCTGGTGGGTGTGCACATGCCGCGGCTGGACTGGCAGATGTGGTTCGCCGCGCTGGCGCCGCGCTGCGGCGGCGGCTGGTTCGTCGACTTCGTGCAGGCGCTGCTCGAGGGGCGGCCGGACGTGCTCGCGCTGCTGCGCGACGTGCCCTTCCCCGACGCGCCCCCGCGGTACGTGCGCGTGCGCCGCGTGGGCTACACGTTCACGACGCCCGAGGAGCGGGAGAAGACGGGGCACGTGTGGCGCACCTGGTCGCGCGGGCTCTACTGTCCCGTGCTGACGCTCGACAGGCTGAAGGCGGCGAGGCGATGACGAGGATCGATCCGGCGTGGCGCTGCGTGGTGCTGGTGCGCCACGGCGAGACCTGGGAGAACCGCAGCGGGACGCTGCAGGGGCTGGATCCGCGGCGCGGGCGGCTGACGCCCGAGGGCATGGAGCAGGCGCGCGCGGCCGGGCGCGCGCTGGCCAACGAGCCCTTCGAGGCGGTGCACTGCTCGCCCCTCGAGCGCGCCGTGCTGACGATGAGCCTGATGCTGTGCGAGCGGCCGCCGCCCGGGCTTGGCGAGGCGCCCGCGACGCTGCCGCTGGCGTTCCACGACGCCCTGCGCGAGATCGACATGGGCGCCCTGCACGGCGCCACGCGCACGGACTGGCTGGCCGCGGCGAAGGCGCACGGCGACATCGCGAACTTCGCGCCGGACGGCGGTGAGTCGTGGAACGCGGTGCAGGCCCGGGTGGCGGCCTTCTTCGACGTGACGCTGCGCCACGCGCCCGAGCGCTGCGTGCTCGTGGTGGCCCACGGCGGCGTCGTGCGCGGCGCGCTGACCCACCTGGCGGGCGAGCCGATGGCGATGACCTGGGCCGGCCTGGGCCAGGGGCCGGCGCAGGAGAACGGGGCGATCAACCGGGTGTGGCTCGACGCCGAGGGCGCGGTGCGGGCGATGGTGGCGAACGACCGCCGGCATCTCGGCGGCGAGGGCGGCGTGTGGTGGACGCCCGAGCGGCCGACCTGGCAGGCGGCGGTCTGACCGGATCAGGCGTCGTCGCGGAAGACGTCCTCGAGGCGGTCAGCGGTGACGGCGCGGCGCAGCCAGGTGGCCAGGCGCTCCGGATCGGCGCAGGCGAGGATCTCGGCGCGCCGGTCGTCGGGGACCGTCCAGCCGCGCGCGTCGAGGACGGTGAGCATTGCCTTTGCCTGGCCCTCGGCTTCACCTTCGACGTGGCCCTCGGCCTTGCCGAGGCCGAAGTACTTGCGGGCGAACTCGGACTGGAAGCGGTAGTTCTCGAGGCCCATCATCCTCTCCAGTGCCTTCAGGGCGGCGGCGTCGAGCCGGCCCGTGACGAGATCATAGTAGACGGCGGCGCGGTTCGCGTCCTCCGCGGCGACGGCGTCGGCGGCGATCGCGCCCGCCAGCACGGTGGGCAGGCCGTCCGGTGCTCGACCGTGGGCCAGCGCCGAGAGGACCGCCAGGGCGGGGGCAGCGCGGGCCGCGTTCACGTCGGTCACTCGCGGGATGGCGTCGGGGCCCAGGACGAGGGGGGTGAAGACACCGCCTGGGCCCAGCGGGATCGACTCGGCGGCCCACTCGGCGACGGCCGGATCGGGCGCGACGACGGCGACCGTGCTCGGGCACTGCCAGATGACCCGCGCGTTGGCGACGTAGGCCGGCCACGCGAAGCGTTTGCGCGCATCCGGTCGCAGCTGGGCCTCGACGACCAGCGCGAACGTCGTCCGGTCGGCGTCGTCGACGACGCGTACGACGAGATCGGCGAAGAACTGCGGGGGCGCGAGCTGCGAGAGGTTGCTGTCCCCCACGGTCACCAGCCGGCCGCGCGGGAGGGGGACGCCGAGGGCGTCCGTCACCAAGCGGCAGGCGGTCTCGGGACGGAACCGAAGCAGGTCGACCAGCGCTTCGTGCTCGGGTGAGGGCATGGGTGGCTCCGACCGGGGCGCTCGGCGGGTGACGTAGCGGGTCGCGTGCCAGCGTTCGGAGTCGATTGATTTCAGGTGGTTAGGGGTCGGCTCGGCGCCGGCGAGGTGTCTCGACCGTCCAGGGTGTCCAGAACCTGACCGCCTCAGCGGCCCAGCGTCGGGACGTGGGGGCGGGGGGGCACGGCCGGGGCGCCGGGGGTGGGGCGCGCGGCGTGGGCGGCGGGCCAGTCGAGGGGCGCGCCGTCCCAGGTGAGGTCGGCGGGGCCCTCGGTGACCAGCAGCACGCGGTGGCGGGGGGCCAGCTCGGCGGGGTCGGTGGCGACGGCGTGGCCGACCAGCGGCGCGAGGGCGGCGCGGGCGGCGGGCCACAGGGCGCGGGGCGCCTGGACGATCCACAGGCCGTCGCGGCGGGCGCGGGCGGCGGCGGCGGGATCGGCTTCGCTCCAGGCCAGCGGCGCGTCGTCGGGGGTGACGCCTTCGGCCGCGGCGCGCGCAAGGCGGCGGGCCTCGGCGCGGTCGTCGAAGCGGAAGCGGCGGCCGGCGACCTCTTGGTAGGCCTCGTGGCCCTTGCCCGCGATGACCGTCACGCCGCCGCGGGCCAGCGCGGCGGCGATGGCGTGGTCGCGGCGGGCGATCCGCTCGGCCGACGCGCCGCGCGGCAGGCCGGCGATCATCGCGTCGAGGATGGCCTCCGGTTCCTCGCTGCGCGGGTTGTCGGCGGTGAGCACGACGTGGTCGGCGCCGGCGGCCGCGGCGGCGGCCATCAGCGGGCGCTTGCCCGGATCGCGGTCGCCGCCGCAGCCCAGCACCACGGTCAGCGGGCGGTTCGTGCAGGCGCGCACGGCGGCGAGCGCGCGCTCGACGGCGTCGGGGGTGTGCGCGTAATCGACGAAGACGTCGGGCGCGGCGCGCTCGAGGCGGCCGGGCACGCCGGGGAAGTCGGCCAGCGCCGCCCACGCCTCGGCCTCGCGGCCGGGGTGCGTCGGCGCCGTCATCGCGACCGCCAGCGCGGCGTTCTTCAGGTTGTAGGGGCCGATCAGCGGCAGGCGCACCCGCGCCTCGCGGGGGGGCGTGGCCAGGACCGCGTCCGTGCCATCGAGCCTCGGCGGGCCGTCCGCGCGCACCACCCAGCGGCCGGTCTCGGGTTCCCCGTCCAGCGCGACGGCCACCGTCGCGCCGGGCGCCGCGGCCAGCATCGTCGGCCCCACCGGATCGTCCACGCAGGCGGCGGCGCCCGGCGTCTTGCCCCGCGCCGCCGCCTCGCGCAGCGCGGCGTCGAACAGGCGCCGCTTCGCCGCCGCGTAGGCCTCGACCGTGCCGTGAAAGTCCAGGTGGTCCCGCGTGAGGTTGGTGAAGCCGACGCTGTCGAAGGCCACGCCCGCCGTCCGCTGCAGCGCCAGCGCGTGGCTCGACACCTCCAAGACGAGGGCCGTGGCCCCGCGCGCCTTCGCGTCCGCGGCGAACCGCTGGATCACCAGCGCGTCGGGCGTGGTGTTGCTCGCTTCGACCTCGGCGCCCTCGAACCGGTAGCCCAGCGTGCCCATCAGCGCCGGCCGCTCGCCCAGCGCCGCCAGCAGGTGGGTCAGCAGGCAGGCCACCGAGGTCTTGCCGTTGGTGCCGGTGACGCCGTAGACGCGCAGGCCCAGCGTCGGCGCGCCGAGCAACCGGTCGCACACGAGGCCCAGCGCCGGATCCTCGGCCTCGACGAAGGCATGCGGGACGCCGCCCGGCAGCCCGGCGCGCCGCGACACCAGCAACGCGCTCGCCCCGCGCGCCGCGGCCTCGGCGAGCTGCCCGTGCGTGTCGCCCCACCAGGCCCGCCGCGCGCAGAACAGCGTGCCCGGCCGCACCTCGGTCACGTCCAGCGTCGCGTGGTCGATCTCGGCGTCGCCCGACACCGCGTCGACCAGCCCGTCGACCAGCTCGACGAGCCTCACCCGATGGCCCCGAGCACCACGTACAGGACCACCGCCGCGCCCCCGGCCAGCAGGGCGTAGGGCAGCTGCGTGTTCACGTGATCGATGTGATCGCTGCCCGACGCCATCGACGCGATGATCGTCGTGTCCGAGATGGGCGAGCAGTGGTCGCCGAAGATGCCGCCGCCCAGCACCGCGCCCAACAGCAGCGCCTCGCTGCCCGGCGTCGCCTGCGCCAGGGGCGCGGCGATGGGGATCATGATCGCGAAGGTGCCCCACGACGTGCCGGTGCTGAAGGCGATGAAGCAGGCCACCAGGAACAGCACCGCGGGCACCAGGGCCGGGCTCAGCCCCTGCTTCGCCAGCGCGCTGACGTAGGCGCCGGTGCCCAGCTCCTTGGTCATCGCGCCGGTCGCGAAGGCGAGCACCATCAACACGGCCAGGGGCATCAACCCACCGAAACCCTTGAAGAATACGTCGGTCACCTTGCGCAGCGACGCGCCGGTCGACATCCACAGTCCCGCGGCGAAGGCGACGCCGACGAGCACCGCCCAGAACACCGAGGTGCTGCCCGAGCCCTTCATCAGATCGCCGTCGCCGGTGACGTAGAGCCCCACGGGCATCATCGCGACCATGGCGCCGACCGGCAGGACGAAGTCGCGCGCGCGGCGGGGCGCCCCGGGCGGGGGCTCGAGGCCGGTCACCTCGTCGCCGATCATCGGCTCGGCGCCGGGCCGCAGCACCTGCCCCGTCTCGTGAGCGCGGCGCTCGGCTTTGGCCATCGGCCCGACGTCGCGCCCGGTCCAAGCGACGCCGAAGGCCAGCGCCAGCGCCAGCCACGCGTACAGGTTGTAGGGCATCGTCGCGACCAGCGTGGCCACCGGATCGGCGAAGCCCTCGTTGTCGAGCTGCTTGGCGATGAACGCGCCCCACGCGTTGAGCGGGATCAGGATGCACACCGGCGCCGCCGTCGCATCGCACAGGTAGGCCAGCTTCTCGCGCGACATCTTCAGCCGGTCGAACAGCGGCCGGCACACGGCGCCGTTGACCAGCGCGGTCATCGACGACTCGACGAAGATCACCAGCCCGATGCTCCAGCTCAGCAGGGCCGCCCGCCGCCGGGTCGTCACCAGCTGGCGCCGGGCGATCCAGTCGACGAAGCCGGCGACCCCCCCCGAGGCCTGCGTCAGCGCGATGAGCGCGCCGACCATCGCCGAGAACACCACCACCCGCGTGTTGCCGGCGTCGGCGAAGACGTCGATGCACGCGTCGAGCGCGCCGGTCAGGCCGGCGATCGGGTCGAAGTCGGCCAGCAGGCCGTAGCCCAGCCACAGGCCGAGGAAGAGCGACAGGTAGACCTGGCGGGTGCCGATCGCGAGGGCGATGGCCAGCACCGGGGGCAAGACGGTCAGCCAGGTGGGATCGGACATGGGCGCTCCTCGCGGCGTCGGCGTCGCGCCCCGGCCTCGGCGGGGGCGACCGCGCGAGCCTACACCGAGCGGCGCTGGGAACGCGCCGCGATCCGCGACCGCGGCGGCCCCGCTTTCGACGACCGCGCGCCTCGTGTCACAGTGCGCCTCGGTCGGAGTGTCCGCAGGGGTGCACTCGTTGGCCCGGTGAGCAAGGGGGAGAAGCGATGCGGTGCTGGGCGTGGGCGCTCGTAGGGGCGGCGGTGATCATCGCCGGGTGCGACGGCGACGCGTCGGTGGGCGGGGGCGGCGGCGACGCCGCGCTCGACGGCGGGGCGCTCGACGGCGGGGCGCTCGACGGCGGGGCGCTCGACCTCGGATCCGACGGCGGCCCGCCCGGCGACGCCGCGCCCGGCGACGCCGCGCGGCCCGACATGGCGCCCGTCGACGACGCTGCGCCCGACGCCGCCCCGCCGCTCGACGACGCCGGCCCGATGGTGATGCCGCCCGAGGGCAGCCAGTGGATCGCCACCTTCGCCCTGCGCGAGGGCGAGGCGCAGGCCGGGCAGACCGCCTTCGCGACCGACCGCTTCGCCGCGCCCGACCCCGCCGATCCCGTCCTGCCCGACTGGCCCCGCCTGCACGTCGACGCCGCGGCCGACGCGGGCGGCGACGGCTCGGCCGACGCGCCCTTCGCCACGCTGGCCGCCGCGCTGGCCGCCGCCGGCGACGCCCCCGCGGTGATCCTGCTGGCCGCCGGCGATTACGACGGCCCGGTCCTGGCGCGCGCCGCGCTGGCCCTGGTCGGCGCCGGCGCCGACGTCACGCGCATCACCGCCCCCGCCGACCAACCGGTGATCGCCGCCGTCGGCACGCCCAGCCTGCTGGTCGATCGGCTGCACCTCGTGGGCGGTCGCGTCGGCGTGCAGGCCGAGCGCGTCGCGATCGCGATCGTGCGGCAGAGCCGCGTCGAGGATCCCGCCGAGGACGGCGTCCTGTTCACCACCGTGCGCCTCGCCGGCCTCTTCGACTCGGCCATCCGCGGCGCGGGGCTGCGCCACGTCGCGGGCTTCGACAGCCGCGTCAGCCTCGACGGCGCGCTGCTGGGCCCGGGCGACGGGCAGGGCGTCGTGCTGGGCACCGCCGAGCCCGACCTGGCCGACTGCGTCGACGCCCGCTCGCCGGTCTGTCCGATGAGCGGCCTGCTGCTGGTCGAGCGCTCGTTCGTGCGCCAGGTCGCCGGCGCCGGCGTGGCCGCCGATCACGGCGTCCTGCACCTCACCGGCAGCCGCGTGGACGGCGTCGAGGCCCTCGGCCCCGCGGTGCCCGCCGGCGTGCGCTGCGTCCAAGCGCGCGCGTGGATCACCGACGGCAGCGTCCTGGCCGGCAGCGCCGGCGCGGGCTTCGAGGGCGCCACCTGCCGCAGCGCGCTCGACGGCGCCCGCGTCGAGGGCAACGCCGGCGGCGGGGTCGACCTCTTCGCGCTCGACCTGGGCGACGACGGCCTGCGCGCCTTCCCTGGCCTGGAGTGGTTCCCGGGGCTGGAGTGGTTCCCGGGGCTGGAGTGGTTCCCGGGGCTGGAGTGGTTCCCGGGGCTGGAGTGGTTCCCGGGGCTGGAGTGGTTCCCGGGGCTGGAGTGGGCGCCCGCCGACGACTGGTTCCCCGGCCTCGAGTGGTTCCCCAACGCGGACGGCACCTTGCCCGACGCCCTGCAGCAGACCGACGCGCCGAGCGACGTGCTGCAGCGGCACCTCTTCGGCCGCGGCTGGCTGGCGGACCTGCAGGTGGCCGACAACGCGGGCTTCGGCGTCCGCCTCGCCGGCCACGCGGTGGGCGCGCGCGATCTCGAGATCAGCGGCACCACCGGCCCGGACTCGGCGGGTTTACTGGTCGCGCAGCATCAGGCGATCGACGGGGATCGGCCGGGCGGCAGCCTGGTGGTGCTCAGCGATCTGGGCGGCCTGGACGTGCACGACAACGAGGGCCGCGGCGTGCTGGTGTCGCGCGCCCTGCTGACGCTCGGCGGCGTGCCCCAGGCCGGGCCGCGCCTGGCGCTGCGCGACGGCACCGTCCGCGCCAGCGGCTTCCAGGGCGTCGCGAGCGTCGAGGCCGCCGTCGAGCTGCGCGATCTGCGCGTCGAGGCCAGCCACGGCGCGGGGGTCTGGGCCGCCGGCGTCTTCACCACGCTGTTGGGCGTCGAGATCGACGGCGTCGATCCGACGTCGGCCGGTCTGGCCGACGGGCTCGTCGTGCAGGGCAGCCCGCGGTGGTGGCCGAGCGCCGCAGACGCCTTGCGGATCGAGGGGTTGGCCGTGCGCGACGCGCAGGGCACCGGGGTGCGGCTGACCAACACCGACGCCTACTACGGCGGTCAGGTCGACATCGCGGCGCTCGAGGACAACGGCGCGCCGGTGACGCTCGAGGGCCTCGGCTGGGTGACGGTGGACGGCGCCGCCCGCGCCCTGACGGTGTTCACCGACGTGCAGCGACCCGAGGCGCCCAACCCGCTGAGCGTCGACATGGTGCCGGCCACCATCGGCTGTCGGCCCAGCGCCGAGCGCTGCAACGCGGTGGACGACGACTGCGATGGCAAGGTGGACGAGGCCTTCCCGGACCTCGGCGGCGAGTGCATGGACGCCTGTCCGGGCACGGTGGTGTGCGATCCGAGCGACCGCACGCGAACCGTCTGCGCCGCGCCCGCGCCGGGCCCCGACATGGTCTGCGAAGCGGTCGGCGAGTCGGTGTGTCAGGCCACCTGCACCACCGCCCAGCTGGTGCTCGGCGCCTGCTTCGCGTTGCACGGGGGTGAGGGCGACTGCGCGGACGGCGCGTGCTCGCCCGGCCTGGGCGAGGCCTGCAACGGCGTCGACGACGACTGCGACGGCCGGGTGGACGAGCAGGTCGAGTGCCCCGACGGCGTGGGGCTGCGCTTCGGCATTCCGGGCTTCGCGCTGTCCGCCGCGCTGACCGACCTGCGCCTCGAGGGCGCGCGGCCGGCCGACGTCCAGAGCGTCGGGGGCGACTGGTTCGGTCTACGGGTGGCCCCGCCGGGCGAGGGGTGGACGCCGGTCGCGAGCGTCGACGCGGCGGGCCTGGGTGCGCAGGCGGACGACCTGCGCGGCGCGGGCAAGCGGCCCTACGCGCTCACCGGCTGGGTCGCGGCGGACGGCACGTCGCGCTTCGCCG
>JAUHXL010000672.1 GCA_030426945.1 bacterium | reverse complement strand
TGCCCGCCGGCCTGCTTCCACTGCCCCGAGGACTACGGCTACCTCTGCTACGCCCTCTGCACCGGCCGCTGAGCGATCCGTTGGGGCGCTCGGTACGCCGGGCCGCGCGCGGCCTTCTGCTGGCCGCGGCGCTCGGCGGCCCGCTCGCGGGTTGCTCCCGGTCCGCCGATCCGGTGAAGGCGGACGCCGGGGCGACCGACACGGTCTCGGGTGAGCACCGCGCCGCGCTGGAGAAGGGCGAGGTGGTGGTGACGCTGCTCGAGCCCACCGGGGGTGAGGGCATCGCGGCGCTGGCCCGCGCCGTCGTCGACGCCCCGGTCGAGAAGGTGTGGCCCGTCGTCCGCGACTGCCAGCACTTTCAGTCCTTCATGCCCCGCACGAAGGAGAGCCGTGTCTCGGACGCCGCCGGTGATCAGTTCACCTGCTACGTCGAGATCGAGATGCCCTTCCCCTTGAGCAACCTGAAGGCCTCGACGCGGTCGACGGTGCGCGACCTCCCCGGGGGCGGCCACGAGCGCAAGTGGGCGCTGGTGGCGGGTGACTATCAGCGCAACAGCGGCTCGTGGACGGTCAAACCCTGGGCCGAGGGCAAGAAGTCGCTGCTCGAGTACCGGATCGACGTGAAGCCCAACTCGTCGGTCCCGGACGCCATCGCGCGCCGGGCGCAGTCGAGCAGCCTGCCCGAGATGTTCGACGCGATTCGGCAGCGGGCCCGCTGATCGGGCGGGCGTCCGCGGGGCGCCACGTGTCCCGATGCGGGAGCCCCGCCGAGCGCGGGGGTGACGGTCCGGTGACGACCGGCGCCGCGCGCCCGCGGCGGCGGCTGGTCCGCACCTTGCGTAAGGCCGGTGCGTGCGCTGCGCCCGGGCGTGGTCTCGGCGGGCGAACCAGGGGAGGTGCCATGAACGTGTGCCGCAACCGCGCCGCCGTCCCGACCGACGAGCTGCTCGCCCATCTCCACACCGATCACGCGCGGCTCGGCGAGGCGCTCGCCGATCTCGAGGGGTTGCTGGTGGGCGTCGCGGACGGGGACGATCAGGATCAGCTCGAGACCATCGCGCGCCTCGTCCGCCACGAGACCCGGGTCCACTTCGCCGAAGAGGAGCTGCTGCTCGACCGCCTGGGCTTCAAGCACGCGCGCCTCGCCGACGCCGTGCGGGCCGAGCACCGGCAGCTGCGCGGCGAGGCCGCCCGCTTCGAGTCGCTGGTGATGGCGGCGATGGGTGACGTGCTCGTCAGCCGCACCGAGCTGGTGGTGACGGCCAGCAACCTGCTGAGGGCGCTGCGCGCCCACATGCAGCGCGAGGAGGTCGAGCTGGTGCCGGTGCTCGAGGCGGAGCTCGGCGCCAAGGGCAGCGCGCTGCCCGCCTGATCCGGCGGGCCAGCGGGACACGCCGTCACCCCCTGGAGCCCAGGTCCCGCGGTCCGTATGCTGCGGCCGTGGAGACCTCGAAGCACACCCTGCCCGCCGGCTACGTGGCCGCCTTCCGCGCGCTGCTCGAGCCCCTGCGCCGCTATCACCGTCACCGCGTCGAGGGGATGGATCACATCCCGCGCGCCGGCGGCCTGATGCTGGTCGTCAACCACAGCCTGGCCACCTACGATGGCTTCCTGTTCGGGTTGGCCGTCCACGAAGCCACCGGCCGCCTGCCGACCGCGTTGGGGGACGACCTGCTGTTCAAGCTGCCCGGGCTGGGATCGGTGGTGCGTCGCGCGGGCATCTGGCCGGCCTCGCCGGCCAACGGCAGGGCGCTCTTGCGGCGGGGTGAGATGGTGGTCGTCGCGCCGGGTGGTATGCGCGAGGCGCTGCGCCCGAGCAGCGAGCGCTATGGCGTCCGCTGGGAGCGCCGCCGCGGCTTCGCGCGCCTCGCGCTCGAGGCGCAGGTGCCGATCGTGGTCGCCGGCTGTCGGGCGGCCGATGACATGTTCACCGTCTACGAGAGCCGGCTGACCAAGGCGGCCTATCGGGCCTGGAAGGTGCCGCTGCCGGTGGTGCGCGGGCTGGGTCCGACGCCGCTGCCCCGGCCGGTGGAGCTGGTGCACCGCGTGGCGCCGCCCATCCTGCCGCCGGCCTTCGATCCGGCCGAGGCCGACGCGCAGGTCGAGGCCCTGCACCGGCGCGCCAGTGAGACGATGCGGCGGCTCCTGCAGGGGGGCTGATCGATCAGCTGGCCGGCCCCTCGGGCGCCTCGTCGGCCGACGCGGGCGCCGGATCGGGCGCCACCACTCGGCGCGCGAACACCAGGAAGCCCGTGTGGCCGACCATCTGCTGTTGGGGCCGCACGCTGCGCCCGGTGACGTGCCAGCCGCGCAGCAACACCTCGTAGCTCTCCACCCGAGTGAACGAGCGCGCCTTCTCGAGGCCCAGCACCAGCCGCTGCAGCTGCAGCGTCGTGGGCACGTAGGCCGCGAAGGCGCCGCCGGGCCGCAGGGCCTCGCGCGCGTGCGGGATGACCTCCCAGGGCTCGGGCACGTCGAGCACGATGCGGTCGACCTCGCGCTCGGCGATGCCCTCGTACAGGCTGGCGATGCGCACGCGGTGGTGGTCGATGGGGCCGAGCAGCGCCGCGATGTTGCGCTGCGCCCGGATGGCGGCGTCTTCGCGCAGCTCGTAGCTGGTGACGTGGCCGGTCGGGCCGACGGTGCGCAGGAGCGCCATCGCCAGCGCGCCGGTCCCGAGGCCCCCCTCGACCACCCGATCACCCGCGCCGATGTCGGCCCAGGTGATCAGCATCGCCACGTCCTTCGGGTAGACGATGTTGGCCGACCGCGTCATGCGCAGGGCGTGGTCGACCATCGAGGCGCGCAGCACGAAGAAGTACTTGCCGGTGGAGCGGCTGCGCACGCGGACCCCGTCGACCTGGTCGATGACCTCGTCGTGAGGCAGTACGCTGCCGCTGAAGTTGGTCGTGGCGCCCGGCTGCAGCACCGCGTGGTAGGTGCGGCCCTTGCGCTCGACGAAGACGACGGGATCGCCGGCGCGCAGCCGGCCGCGGGTGGGACTGGGGGCTTCGCTCATGGGGGGCGCCTATCACGCGGCGCAGCCGGGGGGAAGCGAATCCGTGGCCGGGCGGGCCCGCGCAGCCCGGGCCGCGGAACGCGCGCAGCGGTCGCGGCATCGGAGTGGGCGGCCGAAGGCGCCGCGCGGCGGTCGCGCGCCCGACGGCCCTTCGGAGGAGGTCATGGCGAAGACGCACGTGGAGGGGCTGACCCTGTACGCCACCCGGTGGTGTCCGTTCTGCATCCGGGTGTTCCGAGCGCTCGACAGCCTGGGGCTGGAGGTCGACGTGGCCGATCCCACCCGCGATCCGGCCGCGCGCGACGCCCTGTGGCAGGCCCGCGGCCGCGGGACGGTGCCCGTCCTGCGCATCGAGCGTCCGGGCGGCGAGGTGGAGTGGATGCCGGAGTCGGCCGACATCGTGGACTGGCTGCGCGCGCATCATGGGTGAGATGCCGCTCGAGCGTCTGTTCGCCTTCACCAACGCGCTGGTGCTGCCCTTCTGGGGCTTGCTGATCCTGGCGCCGCGCGCCCGGTGGACGCGCCACCTGGTGCACGGGCCGCTGGCGCCGGTCGTCCTCGGCGGCGTCTACGTCGCCATGCTGA
>JAUHXL010000093.1 GCA_030426945.1 bacterium | reverse complement strand
TCGCCGTCGTTGTCCAGATCGGGGCAGCCATCCCCGTCCTGGAAGCCGTCCCGATCCTCGGACTCGAGCGGGCAGCGATCCTCGGCGTCGATGATCGTGTCGCCGTCGTTGTCCGGCTCGGGGCAGCCGTCGCCGTCGTGGAAGCCGTCGAAGTCCTCGGCCTCGTTCGGGCACCGATCCAGGCCCTCGACCAGGCCATCGCCGTCGAGATCACGCGCCGGCGGCGGGGGCGAGGTCAGCGACGCGGCGCAGGCGTGCCGCAGGCCGGCGACGATCCGCCAGCGGCCCACCCCTGCGCCCGCGCTCACCCCGCCGCCGGCCGCGGTCGTGAAGGCGACGCAGGGCAGGCCCGCCCAGCGCAGCCCCCCCAGCGCCTGCACCGGCGAGGCGGCCGCGTCACCGAAGGGATCCGCCGCGGGGGTCGCCGCGGCGATCTCGGCCAAGAGGCCCAAGCCGCCGACGAGATCGACGCGGACGCCGCCCCCCGCGCGCAGCTCGTCGTCGACCTGCAGATCGCCGATCTGGCTCGCGGGACCGAAGCGGTAGCCCAGGTTCGCCGCCAGGTAGACGCGCTGGTAGGCCAGATCCACCAGGAGGGTGGGCGTCAGGGCCACCTCGTCGTCGCCGAGGAAGCGGCTGGCGTCGCCGGTCGGCGCGTCGACGGTGAGCGCGAGCCCGACGCCGACGCCGTCCCCGTCGCGCTGGGCCAGCACGCCCTTCAACAGCAGGCGCAGGTCCCCGACGCCGGGCCCGGTGTCGGTGACGCCCCCGTCCAGGCGCTCGCCGTGCGAGGCCGCGACCACCGGCAGCGAGAAGCCGACCTCGAGGCGGTGCACCATCGCGACGCCCGCGCTGACGTGCACCAGCGTGGTGTCGTCGGCCAGACGCCGGACCACGCGGCCCTCGCCGTCCTCGGCCACCAACAGCTCGTCCTGGTGGTCGAGCAGCACGCCGAAGCGCAGGCCGAAGTACTCGGGCACGTTGGCGGCCTCGCCCAGCACGAGCCCGGTCGTGCCGACGGCCGGCTCCAGGCGCGAGGCGTCGTAGGCGCGGGCGGGCGCGGGCGGCAGCACCAGCAGCAGGGCGCCCAGCAGCCCGGCGGCGCCCGCGCGCCGACGGCACAGGGCCAGGGCGACCAGCAGCACCAGCAGCGCCGGCGCCGGGGCGTCACCGCTCGCGTCGCAGCCGCCGCCTCGCAGATGCAGGGCCGGCGTCTCGGTCGGGGCCGCGTCGAGGGCGCCGGCGTCCACCTCGCCGTCGGGCATCGGCGCGGCGTCCGCCGCCGCGTCCGGCAGCGCGGCGTCGGGCCCCGCGTCGGGCGGCGGCGCGGCGTCCTCGGGCCCTGCGTCTCGACCGGGGGGCGCGTCCACGCGCAGGGGATCCGACTCGCCGGGATCCACGCGGCCGTCGCCGTTGAGGTCCTCCGCGCCGTCCGCGCGCCCATCCCCGTCCGTGTCGGCGCGCAGCGAGTCGGTGGTGGTCGACGGATCCGCGTCGGCCACGAAGGCGCCCGCCTCGACGTCGGTGTCCGGGTGCGGCTCGGTCAGCCCCCGCTCGGTGCCATCGAACAGCCCGTCGTCGTCGCTGTCCGGGTCGAGCGGATCGATCAGCCCGTCGCCGTCCGTGTCGCGCAGGGACTCGAGCCCATCCGGCACGCCGTCGTCGTCGCTGTCGGCGTCCGCCGGATCGGTGCCGGCCACGCGCTCGACGCTGTCGGGCAGCCCATCGGCGTCGCGATCGGTGCTGGCGTCGTCGCTGGGATCGTTGGGATCCGTCTCGTCGGCCCCCACGGCGCCGTCCGCGTCGAGATCCTCGAAGGCGTCGGGCAGGCCGCCGCGATCCGTGTCCGCGAGCAGGGGCGACGTCACCGTCGTGGGATCCAGGTCCGGGCGGAAGAACCCCGCGCTCAGGTCGGTGTCGGGCAGCGGCCCGCTCACGCCCGCCTCGAGGCCGTCGGGCAGCCCGTCGTCGTCGCTGTCCGGGTCGAGCGCGTTGATCAGCCGGTCGCCGTCGTGATCGACGTTGAAGTTCGGCTCGGCCCCGTCGGGCAGCCCGTCGTCGTCGCTGTCCGCGTCGAAGGGATCCAGGCCCAGGGTGCGCTCCAGCAGATCGGCCAGGCCGTCGCCGTCGCTGTCGAGCGGGCCGCCCGCGTCGTCGTCCGCCCGCTCGGGATCGGTCTCGCCGAAGCCGACCGCCCCGTTGCCGTCGAGATCCTCCTGCCCGTCGAGCACCCCGCCGCCGTCGGTGTCGGCGACGAGCGGATCGGTGTGGGTGGTGGGATCGAGATCCGGGCGCCAGCGCCCCCGGCGGAGGTCCGTGTCCGGGTGGGGCGCCACGCGACCCAGCTCCAGCCCGTCGGGCAGGCCGTCGTTGTCGCTGTCCGGATCGAGCGCGCCGATCAGGCCGTCGTCGTCCACGTCCTCGTCCCAGGCGGGCTCGCGACCGTCCGAGATGCCGTCGTCGTCGGTGTCGGCGTCCGCGGGATCCAGGTTGTGGGCCCGCTCGACGCGCGTGGTCAGGTCATCCTCGTCGGGATCCCGCTCGAAGTCGTCGGCGAGGGCCAGGGGATCGGTGCCGTCGAGGCGCTCCTGCCCGTCGGGCGTGCCACCGCCGTCGGTGTCGGGCAGCAGCGGATCGGTCTCCCCGCGATCCACCGCCCCGTCGCGGTCGGTGTCCTCTTCGCCGTCGGACAGACCGTCGCCGTCCGTGTCGGCGTCGCGCGGATCGGTCCGGCCGGCCGCCTCGACGCCGTCGGGGATGCCGTCGTCGTCGGTGTCGTTGTCCCGGGGATCGGTGCGCAGGGCGCGCTCGGTGCGGCCGGTGAGGCCGTCGTCGTCCACGTCCGCGTCGAGGTCGTCGAAGGGATCGGTGGGATCGGTGCCGTCGATGATCTCCTGGCCGTCGAGGGTGCCGCCGGCGTCCGAGTCCGGGCGCAGGGGATCGCTCTCGCCGGCATCCACCCGGCCGTTGCGGTTGCGGTCCTCGAGGCCGTCGCTGACCCCGTCGCCGTCGGTGTCGAGGCGAGTCGGATCGGTGCGCGTGTCCGGATCGGCGTCGGGGGCGAGGCCCACCTCGAGCCCGTCGCTCAGGCCGTCGCCGTCGGTGTCGCGGCCGTTGGGCGCCGTGCCGAGGGCTCGCTCCTCGCGGGAGGTGAGGCCGTCGTCGTCGGGATCGGCGTCGAGGTCGTCGCGGAAGTCGAGGGGATCGGTGCCGTCCATGCGCTCGAGGCCGTCCGGCGTGCCGCCCATGTCGCTGTCGGCGCGGTTGGGATCGGTCTCGCCGTTGTCCAGCGCCCCGTCGCGGTTGGTGTCCTCGGCGCCGTCCGCCAGCCCGTCCGCGTCGGTGTCGGCGCGGGTCGGATCCGTGCGGGTCGCGGGATCGGCGTCCCCCACCCGGCCCACCTCGAGGCCGTCCGGCAGGCCGTCACGGTCGGTGTCGAAGTGGAGGGGGTCGGTGCCCAGCAGGGCCTCTTCGGCGTCGGACAGGCCGTCGTCGTCGCGGTCCGCCGGGGGCTCGCCGGCCTGAACCGGGAGGGCCCAGAGGGCCAGCAGAAGCGCGGCGAGGGGGAAACGCACGGTGTCTCGGGCCTCCGACTTATCCGGCGACGTCGGCGCCCATGATGGGGGCGGTCGAGGTGCAGGGCAAAAAAAGGGCCGGCGAGGGGGCCGTCTCCCGCCACCGCACCGTTGACACCGCCCGCCGCCTCGGGCACCGATGCCCCCATGAACGCCGGCCCCGCCTTCGAACGCCTGGTCGATCTCGTCGCGCGCCTGCGCGCCCCGGACGGCTGCCCCTGGGATCGCGAGCAGACCCTCGAGTCGATGCGCCGCTGGCTGCTCGAAGAGACGCACGAGGTGCTCGAGGCCATCGACGCCGGGGACGCCGACGCCCACCGCGCCGAGCTGGGCGACCTGCTGTTCCAGGTCGTCTTCCAGGCGCAGCTGCAGGCGGAGGCCGGCCGCTTCGACGTCTCCGGCGTCTGCGACGCCATCGTCGACAAGATGGTGCGCCGCCACCCGCACGTCTTCGGCGACGCCGATCCCGGGGACCGCGACGCCGTGCGCCGCGCCTGGGCCGAGTCCAAGCGGCGGGAGGGGCGCGCGAGCGCGCTCGACGGCGTACCCCGCGGCCTGCCCGCCCTCGCGCGCGCCGAGCGCCTCGGCGGCAAGGCCGCCAACGTGGGCTTCGACTGGTCGGACACCGCGGGCGTGATCGCGAAGATCGACGAGGAGCACGCCGAGCTGCGCGACGCGATGGCCGCCGGCGACGCCGACGCCGTGGCCCACGAGCTGGGCGACTACCTGTTCAGCCTGGTCAACCTGTGCCGCCACCTCGGCGTCGATCCCGAGGCCGCGCTGCAGGGCACCAACCGCCGCTTCGAGCAGCGCTTCCGTGCCCTCGAAGCCGGGGTCGAGGCCGACGGCCACCGCGTCGCCGATCTCGACGAGGCCGAGCTCGAGCGCCGCTGGCAAGCGGTCAAGAAGGTGCTCGAAGGCGCCGGCTGAGGCATCGGGCGCGAGACCCGGCTCTGCGGGCGTCGTGGTCGTGGTCGTGGTCGTAGTCGAGAACGGCCCCGACGTCAGCGTCTGGGCCTGGCGGTGGGCGCTAGGACGACGCGCGCTCGGGCCGCGCAGCGTGCGGTCGCCCAACCTGTCGGGCCGCGCTGCGCGTCGCGGCTGAGCGCATTCGCAGGGCACGTCGCCAGACAGCCTGACCACGACCACGATGCGAACGCGGGAGGTGGACCCCGACGAACCCGCTCAGCGCACCCCGCCGAGCAGATCCCCGGCGACCACGCGCTGGTGCAGGGCGCTGCTGCTGCCCTCGCCCACCTCGCACTGGCGGGCGTCGCGCCACAGGCGCTCGACCGGGTACTCCGTCGTGTAGCCATAGCCGCCGTGCATCTGCAGGGCGCGGTCGGTGGCGGCCTCGGCGGCGCGCACCGCGAACAGCCGCGCCATGGCGGCCTCGCCCGCCGCGTCGTCGCCCTCGTCGATCAGGTGCGCGGCCCGCCACACCAGCAGGCGCGCGGCGTCCAGCTCGGTCGCGCTGTCCGCGATCATCCACTGCATCGCCTGGAACGCGCTCAGCGGCTTGCCGAACTGGGTGCGCTCCGCCGCGTAGGCCAGCCCCGCCTCGAGGGCCGCCCGCCCGACGCCCACCGCGATGGCGGCGCGGGCGACGCGCGCGAGGGGCAGCACCTGCCGCTCGGCCTCGAAGCCCGCGCCCACGGCGCCCAGCCGGGCGGCGTCCGCCACCTCGGCGTCGGACATCAGCTGCAGGTGCGCCGGCCCACTGCTGCGCAGGCCCAGCGGCTGCTCCGCGTCCAGCGCCACCAGCCCCGCGCCCGGCGTCAGCAGGAAGGCCGTGCCCTTGGACGGCCCGGTCGCCACGACCGCCGCCACCAGCCCGGCGGATCCGCCGGCGACCACCCAGGGCAGCTGCCCGTCGAGCGTCCACGCGCCGCCGCGCAGCACCCCCCGCGCGTAGGCCACCTCGGCGTCGCTGCCGCCGGCGGCCCACGCCCCCAGCACCTCGCCCGCCGCCAACCGCGGCGCCCACGCCTCGATCTGCGCGTCGCTGCCCGCCCGCAGCAGGTGCTCGCAGCACAGCGCGTGGCCCGCCAGCACGCTGGCCAGCCCAGCGTCGCCCGCGGCCACCTCCTCGAGCGCCAGCGCCAGCGCCGTCGCGTCCATGCCCGCGCCGCCGACGGCCTCGGGCACCCGCACCCCCAGCAGCCCCAGCTCGGCGACGGCCTTCAGCGCGTCGGCCGGCACCGCGCCGGCCTCGCTCCACGCCGCCGCGTTCGGCGCCACCCGCGCCGCCACGAAGTCGCGCACCATGCGCCGCAGCATCTGGTGATCGTCGGACAGGTCGAAGTGCATCGCGGTCTCCCCCTCGGCCGATCAGACCGGCGTCACGCCGTGCTTGCGGCCGGTGGGCAGCGCGTAGCCCTCGCGGTACAGCGCGAACCGCTGCACCAGCTCCCGCCGCAGGTCCGCCGGCGCCACGACGTGATCCACCACCAGCTCCGAGGCCAGCTTCATCAGATCCACGTCCTCGGCGTACTCGGCCTCCTTCTCGGCCACGTACGCCGCCCGCTGCTCCTCGGGCAGGGCCGCGATCTTGTTGGCGAAGACGGCGTTCACCGCCGCCGACGGCCCCATCACGGCGATCATCGCCTGGGGCAGCGCCAGCGCCGCGTCCGGCTCGAAGCCGGGCCCGCACATCGCGTACAGGCCCGCCCCGTAGGCCTTGCGCACCACCAGGCTGATGCGCGGCACCGTGGCCTCGCTGACCGCGCTGATCATCTTCGCCCCGTGGCGGATGATGCCCTCGCGCTCCACCTTGCTGCCGATCATGAAGCCGGGCACGTCGGCCAGGTACAGCAGCGGCACGTTGAAGGCGTCGCACAGGTTGATGAAGCGCGCGGCCTTGTCGGCGCTGTCGCGGAACAGCACCCCGCCCTTCTGGCGCGGCTGGTTCGCGATGATGCCCACCGGGTGGCCGTCGATGCGCCCGAAGCCGGTCAAGAGCTCCTTGGCGAAGCGCTTCTTGATCTCGTGCCAGCTGTCCGCGTCGATGATGGTCTCGATGACCTTCATCATGTCGAACAGCTTGTTCTCCTGGCGCGGGATGAGCGCGTCGAGCGTCGCGCAGTCGCCGCTGGGGGCGGCCGGCTCGGCGCGCGGCGGCGCCTGCGTCGCGTTGCTCGGCAGATAGCTCAAGTAGGTCTTGCACCAGTCGAGGGCCTCGACCTCGGTCTTCACCAGCACGTCGCCGCAGCCCGACTCGGCCGTGTGCATCTTGGCGCCGCCCATCTCCTCGAGCGACACCTTCTCGCCGATGACCTTCTCGGCCATGCGCGGGCTGCCCAGGTACATGCTGGCGTTCTTGTCGACCATCACCACCACGTCGCAGAACGCGGGGATGTAGGCGCCGCCCGCCGCCGAGGGCCCGAACAGCAGGCAGATCTGCGGGATGAGCCCCGACAGGTTCACCTGGTTGTAGAAGATGCGGCCCGCGCCACGGCGCCCGGGGAACATCTCCACCTGATCGGTGATGCGCGCGCCCGCCGAGTCCACCAGGTACAGCAGCGGGCAGCGCCGCTTCGCCGCGGCCTCCTGGATGCGGATGATCTTCTCGACCGTCCGCCAGCCCCAGCTGCCGGCCTTCACCGTCGAGTCGTTCGCCATCACCGCGACCGGCCGGCCGTCCACGCGGCCGAAGCCGGTGACGACGCCGTCCGCCGGCAGGTCGTCTTCGCGGTTGTTCGCGTAGCGCGCGTCCTCGACCAGCGAGCCCTCGTCGAGGATGTGCGCCAGCCGCTCGCGCGCGAAGAGCTTGCCCCGCGCCGCGTTCGCCTCGTGGTAGCGCGGCTTGCCGCCCGCGTTCACCCGCGCGTCGATGTCGAGAAGGGTCTTGGTGTCGGTGGCCAAACGGGGCTCCTGGAGGGTGGTTGCGTGTCCGAGGTCGAGCCGCGCCGAGGCTCGGTCGACCCCCTGTTACTCGCCGATGTAGTTCGGGGCGCGCTTCTCGGCGAAGGCCTGCAGGCCCTCCAGCCGATCCTTCGTCGGGATCGTCACGTCGTAGCACGCGCGCTCGAGCCGCATGCCCGCCTCGAGCGGCAGATCCCAGCCGGCGTCCACCGCCCGCTTGGCCTGCGTCAGGCTGATCGGCGCGGCCTTCGCCAGCTCCCCCGCCAGCTCGACCGCCGCCGCCTCGTGATCCTCGGCCACGCGGTTCACGATGCCCATCGCCATCGCGTGCTCGGCGCACATGCGCATGCCGGTGAGGATCATCTCCTTGGCCTTGGCCATCCCCACCAGCCGCGGCAGGCGCTGCGTGCCGCCGGCGCCGGGGATGATGCCCAGCCGCACCTCGGGCAGCCCAGCCACCGTGTTGGTGTTCGCCACGCGCAGATCGCAGGCCAGCGCCAGCTCGAGCCCGCCGCCGAGACACGCCCCCTGCAGCGCGGCGATCCACACCTTCGGCGACGCCGCGATGCCGTTCATCATCGCGAGCTGCTTGCCGACGAACACCCGCACCTGATCGGGGTTCATCGCCTTGCGCTCCTTCAGATCGGCGCCGGCGCAGAAGGCCTTGTCCCCCGCCCCGCAGAGGATCACCGAGCGCACGGCCTTCTCGCCCGCGACCTCGGCGGTCACCGCGATCAGCCCGTCCACGACGGCCTCGCTGAGCGCGTTGCGGCGCTCGGGGTTGTTGATGCGCACCAGCCAGTAGGTGGGGTGCTTCTCGACGATGACCTTCTCGGTGCTCATGACTTCCCTTCGCTGCGCCCGCCCGCCAGCGCCTGCAGCGCGCGCCCGGGCAGCGTGCGCCCCAGCAGCCGCTGCGCCAGCAGGCCGGCGTCGACCAGGCGCTCCAGATCCACGCCCGTCTCGATGCCCATGCCGTGGAGCATGTAGACCAGATCCTCGGTGGCCAGGTTGCCGCTCGCGCCCGGCGCGTAGGGGCAGCCGCCCAGCCCGGCGATGCTGGCGTCGAAGGTCGTGACCCCGCGCTCGAGCCCCACCAGACAGTTCGCCAGCGCGCAGCCCCGCGTGTCGTGCATGTGCAGCGCGATCCGGTCGACCGGGACCACGGCCTCCACCGCGTCCAGCACCCGGTGCGTCTGCGCCGGGTTGCCCACGCCGATGGTGTCGCCGAGGCTGATCGCGTAGGCGCCCATCGCCACCAGCCGCCGCGCCACGCCGGCCACCTCGGCCGGCGCCACGTCGCCCTCGTAGGGGCAGCCCCAGGCGGTGCTCACGTAGGCGCGCACGGCCACGCCGGCCTCGTCACAGGCCGCGAAGACCGGCTCGAAGGCCGCGTACGTGTCGTCCCGCGACTTGTTGATGTTGCGCTGGTTGTGCGTCTCGCTGGCCGACATGAAGACGGCCACCTCGCGCATGCCCGCCGCCAGCGCGCGATCCAGCCCGCGCTGGTTGGGCACCAGCGCGGTGAACAGCGTCCCCTCGACGCTCGGCAGCCCCGCGGCCACCCGATCCGCGTCGGCCAGGGGCGGGATCCAACGCGGGTGGACGAAGCTGGTCGCCTCGACCCGCGGCAGCCCCGCCCCCGCCAGCGCGCCGATGAGCGCCAGCTTGTCCTCGGTGGGCACGAAGGCGGACTCGTTCTGCAGCCCGTCGCGCGGGCCGACCTCGTACACCTGCACCCGGGCGGGATAGCGGCTCAACCTCGCTCCTTCAGGCCGCCGCCGACGCGGCGCGCAGCACTTCGCGCGCGATGACGATGCGCTGCACCTCGCTGGTGCCCTCGTAGATGCGCGTCACCCGCACGTCGCGCAGCGCCTGCGACACGGCGTTCGCCCCGTAGGCGTCCGGCCCGAGGATGCGCAGAGCGGCCTCGCACACGCGGCCGGCCGTCTCGGTGCAGAACAGCTTCGACATCGCGGCCTCGCGCGTGAAGGGCCGCTTCTCGTCCTTCAGCCAGGCCGCGCGCAGGCACATGAGCCAGGCCGCGTCGAGCGCGGTCGCCGCGTCGGCGAGCGCGGCCAGGTGCGCCGCGTGATCCGGCCCCTGCGCGTCGGCGTCCAGCGACGCCAGGTGCGCGGTGGCCGTCGCCAGCGCGCCCGTCGCCACCCCGCACGCCTGGGCGCTGACGCCCACGCGCCCGCCGTCCAGCGCCCGCATCGCGATCTTGAAGCCGATGCCCTCGGGCCCCAGCCGGCTGCTGGCCGGCACGCGGCACTGATCGAAGATCAGCTGCGTCGTCGCCGACGCGTGCTGCCCCAGCTTGTGCTCCGGCTTGGCCGCCTCGAAGCCCGGCGTGCCCGGCTCGATCAGGAACGCCGAGATGCCCCGCGCCCGCGCCGCCGGATCCGTCGCCGCCATCACCAGGTAGACGCCCGCGTGCCCGCCGCTGGTGACCCACGCCTTGGTGCCGTCGAGCACGTAGTCGTCGCCGTCGCGCACCGCGACCGTGCGCAGGCTGGCCGCGTCGCTGCCGCTGCCCGGCTCGCTGAGGCTGAAGGCCGCCGCGGCGTACTCGCCGCCGGTGATGCGCGGCAGGTGCCGCTGCTTCTGCGCGTCGTCGCCGTACGCCTCGATGGCCTCGGCCACCATGTTGGTGACCATCATGCCCACGGTCGTGCCGGCGCAGGCCGCGGCCAGCTCCCGCACGGCCAGCGCGTAGGCCACCGCCCCCGCGCCGCGCCCGCCCCAGGCCGGATCGACGTTCACGCCCATCAGCCCGGCGCGCCCCAGGGCCTTCAGCGTCTCGGTGGGGAAGCCCCCGCCCGCGTCCAGCTCCGCCGCGTTCGGCGTCAGCAGCGTGTGGGCGGCCTCGCGCGCGGCCTCGAGCGCCCTGCGCTGCCCCTCGTCGGGTACGAGATTCATCGGTCCTCGAAGGCGGCGTCGCGGCGCGCGAGGAAGGCGCCCATGCCCTCCTTGGCGTCGTGGGTGGCGAACAGCCCGGCGAAGGCCTCGCGCTCGAACGCGTGGGCGGTGGCCAGGGGCGCCTCGACGCCCCGCGCCTGCACCGCCTTCGCGGTGCGCACCGCCACCGGACCCATCGCGGCGATCGCCCGGGCCCGCTCGGTGACCTGCGCCATCAGCTCGCCCCGAGGGAACACCTCGAGGCAGAGCCCGATGGCCTTGGCCTCCTCCGCGCCGATCATCCGCCCGCTCAGCACCAGATCGGCCGCGCGCATGGCGCCGACGCGCCGCGCCAGCCGCTGCGTGCCACCGAAGCCCGGGATGAGCCCCAGCTTGACCTCGGGCTGGCCGAACTTCGCGTTGTCCGCCGCGTAGACGAGATCGCAGGCCAGGCTCAGCTCGCAGCCGCCGCCCAGGCAGAAGCCGTTGACCGCCGCGATCACCGGCACGCGCAGCGCGCTCAGCGCGTCCAGCGTCGCGTGCCCCAGCTCCGCGAACGCCAACGCCTCGCGCGGCCCCATCTCGGACATCACGCCGATGTCGGCGCCGGCCACGAAGCTCTTCTCGCCCGCCCCGGTGAGGATCACCGCGCGCACCGCGCGATCCCCGGCCAGCGTCGCGACCTCGGCGCCCAGCGCCTCGAGCACGGCGCGGTTCAGCGCGTTCATCGCCTTGGGGCGGTTGACGGTGAGGGTGACGATGCCCTCGTCGCGCGCGACCAGCAGCGGCGCGTCGCTCATGGTGCCTCCCGTCGGCGTCTCAGTAGGTGTGGAAGCCGCGGCCCGACTTGCGGCCCAGCCAGCCCGCCTCGACGTACTGCCGCAGCAGCGGGCAGGGCCGGTACTTCGTGTCGCCCAGCCCCGCGTGCAGCACCTCCATGATCGCCAGGCAGGTGTCCAGCCCGATGAAGTCGGCCAGCGTCAGCGGCCCCATCGGCTGGTTCGTGCCCAGCTTCATGCCGGTGTCGATGTCCTCGGCCGACGCGATGCCCTCGTACAGGGCGTAGACCGCCTCGTTGATCATCGGCATGAGGATGCGGTTGATCGCGAAGCCGGGCATGTCGCGCGCGATGACGGTGGTCTTGCCCATCTTCGCGGCCAGGGCCTGCGTCGTCGCCAGCGTCTCGGGCGCCGTCTGCAGCCCGGTGATCACCTCGACGAGCTCCATCACCGGCACCGGGTTCATGAAGTGCATGCCGATGAAGCGCTCGGGGTACTTCGTCTTCGCGGCGATGCGCGTGATCGGGATCGACGAGGTGTTCGTCGCCCGCAGCGCGTCGGCGGCCAGCACACCGTCCAGCGTCTCGAAGATCGAGGTCTTCAGCGCCTCGTTCTCGTTGACCGCCTCGATCACGAACTGCACCGGCCGGAAGGCGCCCAGCCCGTCGACCGGCGAGATGGCCTCGAGCGCGGCCTCCATCGCCGCCGCCTCCAGCTTGCCCTTCTCCACCGCCCGCGCCATGCGCTTCTGGATGCCGGCCTTGCCCTTCTCGGCGCGGGCGCGGTCGGCGTCGGCCAGCAGCACCTTGAAGCCGCTCAGCGCGGCGACGTGCGCGATGCCCGCGCCCATCTGGCCCGCGCCCACGATCCCGATGACCTCGATGCCGCTCATCTCAGCGCTCCACGATCACGGCGACGGCCTCGCCGCCGCCGATGCACAGGCTGGCCAGCCCGCGCTTCGCGTCCCGCTGCTTCATCGCATACAGCAGCGTCACCAGGATGCGCGCGCCGCTCGCCCCGATGGGGTGCCCCAGCGCCACCGCGCCGCCGCGCACGTTCACCCGATCGGCGGGCAGCTCGGCGATGTCGTTGACCGCCAGCGACACCACCGAGAAGGCCTCGTTCACCTCGTACAGGTCGATGTCGTTCGGCCCCAGGTCGCTCTTCTCGAGCACCTTGCGGATGGCGTAGGCCGGCGCGGTCGTGAACCACTCGGGCGCCTGCGCGTGCTGCGCGGTGCCCTTGATCGTGGCCAGGATGGGCAGGCCGTTGGCCTCGGCGTAGGCGCGGCTGGTCACGATGAGCGCGGCCGCGCCGTCGTTGAGGCTGCTGGCGTTCGCGGCCGTCACCGTGCCGGTCTTCTCGAAGGCCGGCCGCAGCCCGCCCATCTTGTCCGGCCGCCCGCGCCCCGGCTCTTCGTCGGTGTCCACCACGACGGGCTCACCGCGCCGCTGCGGCACCGCGACCGGCGCGATCTCGTCGCGGAAGGCGCCCTCGGCCTGCGCCTTCAGCGCCGCCTCGTAGCTCGCCTTGGCGAAGGCGTCCTGCGCCTCGCGGCTGATGCTGCAGTCCTTCGCGCAGATCTCCGCGGCGTTGCCCATGTGGAAGTCGTTGTAGACGTCCCACAGGCCGTCCTTGACCATCGAGTCGATCACCTGCTTGTGCCCCATGCGCATGCCGCCGCGGGCGTCGGGCAGCAGGTAGGGCGACAGCGACATGTTCTCCATGCCGCCGGCGACGATCACCTCGGCGTCGCCGCAGCGGATGGCCTGCGCGGCCAGCATCACGGCCTTCAGCCCCGAGCCGCACACCTTGTTGATCGTCATGCAGGCCGTGCTCTCGTCGAGCCCGGCGAAGATGGCGGCCTGCCGCGCGGGCGCCTGGCCCAGGCCGGCGGGCAGCACGCAGCCCATGATGACCTCGTCCACGGCGTCCGGCGCCACCCCGGCGCGCTCGAGCGCCGCCTTGATCGCCACCGCGCCCAGCTTGGGCGCCGGCACCGAGGCCAGCGCGCCGTCGAAGCTGCCGATGGGGGTGCGCGCGGCGCCGACGATGACTGCTTCCTGCATGATCGTGTCCTCTCGTCTTCCTTCGCGGGCGCTGGGGCGCGCACACTCAGAGGGTGTGCGCCCGCCTGCCCCGCCCGAGGGTCTTCCTCTGGGGCCGCACGGGTGCTATCAAGAGCCCGTGCGAGTGTCAATGAACAAACCGGAATTGCTAGCCTTTTCGGCCCTCCTCGCGTTCGGTTGCGGGCCCGCGGACGAGGCGCCCGCGGCCGGCGCGGTCGCGGTGGCCGCGTTGTCGAACGACGGCTGTCTGCCCGCGCGCACCCGCGGCCTGCCCGGCGGGGTCGACACCCTCGTCGTCCAGGCCCTCGATCCGGACGCCGGCTGGCAGACGATCACCACCGAGCAGCGCGACGAGGGCTTCGACGGGCAGCCCCTGCTCGTCGAGGGCGTGCCCAGCGGCGAGGCCGTCGACCTGCGCTTCGTCGCCTGCGCCGGGGGCCTGCCCCGGCTGCTCGCGCGCGCCGACGCCCAGACCATCCGGCAGGGCCGCAAGCACGGGCTCACCCTGCTCTTCCGCCCCCTCGACCAGCTCTCCTGCACCGGCACCGGCTTCGGCCCCACCTACAACCAGTTCGCGGGGCTGGGCGCTGATCGCGCCTTCCCCGCCGTCGCGCCCCTGCCCGACGGCCGGCTGCTGATCGCCGGGGGCGCCTCGCAGATCGACGGGGACACCTTCACCGCGAGCGCCGCCGGGCCGGCCTGGGACGTCTTCGATCCGCACGAGGGCCTCTTCCTGCCCGGCGTCGCGCGTTCGATGCCCCTCGCCCCCCGGCCGATGCGGGCGGCGCGCGTCGGCGCGGCGGGCTTCCCCTTTCGCCCCCTCGGCGGCACCAGCGAGGGGGTCCTCGTGATCGGGGGCGCGCCCGCGGTCGTGCGCGGCAACCACCGCTACGGCCCGCTGGCCCCGGCCGGGGGCCGCCTCAGCGTGCCCACCGCCGAGTTCTTCGACCCCGAGATCCCCGGCTTCGCCCCGGTCGACGCCCAGCTCACCCCCCGCTTCCTCGCCGGGGGCGCCGCGGGCGACGGTCTGGTCGTCCTCGCCGGCGGCATCGAGTATCCCGGCGAGCGCCCCAGCACCCGCGTCGAGGTGATCGATCCGGGCGGCCTGCGCTTCACCGACCTCAGCACCGGCCTCGTCGGCCCGAGCGTCACCGCGTTGGGCGGCGCGCGCTTCCTCGTCTGGGGCGCCGACGTCGACGGCTGCGGCGCCCGCCCCGCCTGGCTGGTGTCGATCACCGGGCGGGTCGAGGCGGTGCCGCTGACGCTGATCGCCGACGAGCCGGCGCCGGACTGCGACGCGCCCCCCGGCGCCTGCCGCACCTGGTACCCGACGGCCTACCACGCGGCGGCCCGTCTGCCCGACGGGCGCGTGCTCGTCACCGGCGGCATCGCGGTCGGCCCGGACGGCTTGGTCAACAACCCGGATCAGGGCGTGGGCTGTCCGCCGAACGCCGTGCTGCTCGAGGTGGACGCCGAGGCGCAGACGGTCAGCCTGCGTCCGGTGGGCACCGGCGACGTGCAGCCCGCCAACCTGAAGCGCGCCTTCCACCGCGCCACGACCGTGGGGGATCGCGTGCTGGTCACCGGCGGCTGGGGCAGCTTCGACAACCCGGGGGCCTTCGTGGTCGGGGCGGGCGCGGCCTTCTACGACGCCGCGCGGGATCAGTTCGTCGCCGCGGCCTTCAGCCTGGCCGAGGCGCGGCTGGGGCACGTCAGCGCCGCGCTGCCCGACGGCGGCGTCCTGCTGGCGGGCGGCCTCAGCGGGCGCGGCGGCGCCTTCGCCGCCACGCACACCGCCGAGGTGTTCTCGCCGTCGGTGCCCGGCCTCAGTTGCGATCCGCCCCCGGCGCCCTGAACGGCACCTCGACCACCCCGTCGCCGCGCACCTCGAAGGCCCGCTGCACGGGCGCGGCGTCCCCGAGGCGCATCCGCGCGCGGTAGCGGCCGTCCGGCAGCCGCACCGCGTGCGTGCGATCATCGCCCGCGAAGACCGTCCGCCGCACCCGGGTGCCCTCCCCGTCCACGAGCTCGACGGTCAGCTCGCCGGGGGGCGCGCGGTACACCAGCCGCACGTCGCGGGCCGACTGCTGGAAGGCGCGCACGGCGTGCACCAGGGCGAGGGCGGCGCAGGCGGCCGCCGCGTAGCGGAGGAGGCGCCCGCCCAGGGCGGGGCGCGGCGGCGGGCCGGCCTCGGGGGGTGCCCCGCTCACGACGCCAGCGCGACCCCGTCGACGTCCCGCGGCACGAAGGCGCCGGTCTCGGGATCGTGCACGTGGCGCTCGATGCCCACGAGGCGCCCGTCGCGCACGACGTAGACGTTGAACTCGGCGAAGTGATGGGCGCTCGAGCGGCTGGCGCTGGCCACCTGCACCACGGGGATGTCCGTGCCGGGCACGCGCTGGCGCTTGAAGGCGTGGTTGTGGCCATGGACCACCAGGTGGGGCGCGCGGTCGCCGCAGGCGGCCAGCGCCGCGTTGAGATCCGCGGCGTCGTCCAGGCGGCGCGAGGCCTCCAGCCGGCGGCTGGGATCCGGCAGCAGCGGGTGGTGCAGCATCACCACCCGGAAGCGATCCGCCGCCTCGGGGTGCGCCAGCGCCGCCCGCAGCGCCGCCACCTGCGGCGTGCCCACCCGCCCGTTGGCCATGAACACGCGGGTGGGGATGGCCGTGTCGAGGCCGACCACCAGCAGCCCCTCGCGCAGCCGCGTCACGGGGTAGCGGCCCACGCCGAGCCCCAGCTCGTCCCCCTGAAAGGGCCCGAAGTAGCGGGCGAAGAGGTCCTCGGCGATGGCGTCCTTGGCGTAGGCGTCGTGGTTGCCCGGCACGACGGTCAGATCGGCGGGCGCGAAGTGGGCGTGCAGCAGGTCGGCCACCCGCGCGAACTCCGGCTCCAACGCCAGGTTCACCAGATCGCCGGTGCACAGCGTGTGATCGGGCTCGGTGGCCACCAGCGCCCCAAGCAGCGCCTCGAACACCTCCACCCGGTAGTGCTTGGCGCGGTTGAGCGCCAGGTTCACCGCCCCGGTCCACCGCTTGTTGAAGAACCGCCGCGCCCGAACGCCGCTCAGCGCCAGCACGTGGGTGTCGGAGAAGTGGGCGATGCGCAGGGTGGTCACGGTCGCTCCCAGTCGAGCGTGTAGGTGTTGCGGGCGTCGAGGAAGCCGTCCACCTGCAGCAGCACCCTGCCCGGCGCGTCCAGGGCCAGCTCGACGACCTCCTCGTCGGCCTCGGTGCGGCTCTCGCCCAGCACGGCGGCGCCCTCGGCGTCCCACACCACCAGATCCAGATCGCCCAGCGCGTGGTCGAAGGCCAGGCGCACCGTCAGGGCGCCCGCCGCGTCGAGGTCGAGCGCGTACCAGTCCTCGGTGAAGGGGCACACGACGCCCCCCTCCAGAGGCGATGCGTCCAGGGGGGTGGCCGTCGCGGGGCCCTCGTTCGAGCGTGGATCGTCGTCGACGCAGGCGGCGGCCACCGACAGCGGCGCCGCGCCCACGTCGTTGCCCCGGCGCACGTCGGCGATCTGCCGCTCGGGATCGAGCACCACCACCACGAAGCCGTCGCCCTCCATGGCGTCGCGCGGCACGCGCAGGCGCTGTGTGATCGTCTGCGACGCGGCCCCGTCCACGCGCGCCACCTCGGCGCGCGCCAGCTCCACGTCGTCGGCCGAGGGCTGGTCGTCGGCGCTGAGCAGGAACTGCACCGCCAGGTCGCGCGCCACGTCGCCGCGCTGGTTCTGGATGTCGACCTCGGCCCGCAGATCGCCGCCGAGGCCCACCTCGGCGGCCGACAGCCGGACGGCGGTCACCGCCAGATCCACCCCGCTGACCCCCGCGACCACCAGCTGGTAGACCACCGGCTCGTCGGCCACCACCTGCGCCCGCAGCAGGTGGAAACCCGAGGTGGTCGCTTCGTGCGCGATGCGGCGCAGATCGTCGTCGACCTCGGCGCCGCTCGGGTCGAAGAGGGTGATGCGCACGCCCGCGTCGCCGGAGGCCACCTGGAAGCTGACCGTGTTGCCCGCCGGGATGCTGAAGCGGAACCAGTCCTCGTCGCCGGGGCAGAGGGTGAGGTCGTGCCGCCCGTCGGGCAACAGCTCCGCCTCCTGCGCCGAGCCGTTGGGCTCGAAGCGGTCGTCCGCGCAGGCGTCCGCCGGCTCCACCTCGACGGTCAGGCCGTAGCCGTTGACCACCGCCGTGCCGTCGCCCGCGGCCAGGTAGACGCGCAGCAGCCAGGTGCCGGCCATCGGCGCGCGCAGCAGCCCCACCGACTCGGTGTTCTGCAGGCTGGCGCTGTCGGCGATCAGCGTCGCGCCGTCGGGCGCGTAGAGCGCGAGGTCGATGTCGCCCTCGAGGTGCGTGAAGGCGGCCGTCACGGTCAGGCGCTCGCCCTCCGCCAGCTCGATGGCGTACCAGTCGTCGTCGCCGCGGCACACGAAGAGCCCGTCGTACTCGCCCGCGGCGACCGCCGCCGCCTGATCGGCCACGTTCTCCGGCTCGTACGGGCTGCCGTTGGGCTCCAGCGCGTCCACCTCGCAGGCCTGATCGGGATCCACCCGCAGGGCGCCCACGCCCACGTTGTCGTCCTCGCTGCCCTCGCCGATCGCCTCGTCGGCGTCCGCCGTCACCGCGAGCACGTAGCGCCCGGTGGCCAGCCCCCCGGGCACCTCGACCCGCCCGCTGACCGCGACCGCCTCCCCGGCGCCCACCGTCGGCGCCTCGATCGTCCCCAGGTCCGCCGCGCTCGGCCCGGACAGCGCCACCCCGGCGGCGCTGGCCCCGGCCT
>JAUHXL010000671.1 GCA_030426945.1 bacterium | reverse complement strand
GCAAAGACGCATAATCCGGTCGGATTAAGTTTGCGACAGCGTTGCGCCGGGCGGCGTCCAATCCCTACAATCCGCCGCCGACGGACGGCACGTCTGCAGGGAGATCCGCACGTGGACCACCTCGACCGCCTGGAGAGCCAGAGCGTCTACATCCTGCGCGAGGCCTACAAGAGCTTCCGCAACCTGTGCATGCTCTGGTCGATCGGCAAGGACTCGACGGTCATGCTGTGGCTGGCGCGCAAGGCGTTCTTCGGCCACGTCCCGTTCCCCCTCGTCCACATCGACACGACCTACAAGATCCCCTCGATGATCGCCTACCGCGACAAGCTGGCGCTCGAGTGGAACCTGACGATGGTGGTGGGCAAGAACGAGGCGGCGCTCGGCGACGGCATGAACCACACGCGCGGCCGGCTGACCTGCTGCGCGGCGCTGAAGACGCAGGCGCTGCGGCAGACCCTCGACGGCACGGGCTCGCGCTACCGCCTGATGCCCGACGGCCGCTACTACCCGGATCCCAACCGCGAGCCCTACACCGGCGTCATCGTCGGGGCGCGCGGCGACGAGGAGGGCAGCCGCTCGAAGGAGCGCTACTTCTCGCCCCGCGGGGTCGACAACAACTGGGATCTCGACGACCAGCCGCCCGAGCTGTGGAACCAGTTCAAGACCGACTTCGCGCCCGGCACCCACATCCGCATCCACCCGCTGCTCGACTGGAGCGAGGTGAACATCTGGGAGTACGTCGAGCGGGAGAGCATCCCGATGATCGACCTTTACTACGACCGGGGCGAGGGCATCCGCTATCGCTCGCTGGGCTGCGATCCCTGCACCCGGCCCGTGCGCTCGAACGCCTGCACGCCCCTGCAGATCATCGAAGAGCTGAAGACGACCAACGTGGCCGAGCGCTCCGGGCGGGCCCAGGATCAGGAGGACCCGCACGCCATGGAGAAGCTGCGGCGCGACGGGTACATGTGACCATGAGCACCCCCCTCGAACAACCCGTCGCCGCGCCCGCGCAGGCCGCGCGCGAGCAGATGAACATCGTGATCGTGGGCCACGTGGATCACGGCAAGTCGACCCTGGTGGGGCGGTTGCTGGCGGACACGGGCTCGATCGATCCCAACAAGATCGCCCAGGTGCGGGCCATCTGCGATAGCCAGGGCAAGCGCTTCGAGTACGCCTTCCTGCTCGACGCCCTCGAGGCGGAGCAGGCGCAGGGCATCACCATCGACGCCGCCCGCTGCTTCTTCCAGAGCGCCCTGCGCGACTACATCATCATCGACGCCCCGGGGCACATCGAGTTCCTCAAGAACATGATCTCGGGCGCGGCGCGCGCCGAGGCGGCCGTGCTGCTGATCGACGCCCACGAGGGTGTGCGCGAGAACAGCCGGCGACACGGCTACATGCTCAGCCTGTTGGGCATCCGCCAGATCATCGTCGCGGTGAACAAGATGGACCGGGTGGACTACGACCGGGACGTCTTCGACGAGGTGCGCGCCGAGTACACCGACTTCCTGCGGCAGATCGACGTACAGCCGGCGGCCTTCGTGCCCATCTCGGCCCTCGAGGGCGACAACATCACCGAGGCCTCGGCGCGCACGCCCTGGTACGACGGCCCGACGGTGCTCGCGGCGGTGGACGCCTTCGCCAAGGCGCCGCCCCCGGAGGACCAGCCCCTGCGGATGCCGGTGCAGGACGTCTACAAGTTCAACCGCGAGGGGGACACCCGCCGCATCGTCGCCGGCCGCGTGACCTCGGGCCGCTTCGAGGTGGGCGACGAGGTCGTCTTCCTGCCCAGCGGCAAGCGCACGGTCATCGAGTCGATCGAGGCGTTCTCGACGCCGACCCAGACGGGCGCCCGCGCCGGCCAGTCCACCGGCGTCACCATGCGGGAGCAGATCTACGTCAGCCGCGGCGACGTGATGTGCCACCCCCGCACGCCCCCGCGCGTGTCGAACCGGCTGCGCGCGAACCTGGTGTGGCTGAGCCGTCAGCCCCTGCGCCGCGGGCGCACGTACAAGCTGAAGATGGCCACCTGGAGCGGGCTTTGCGAGGTCGAGGAGATCGTCGAGGTCATCGACGCCTCGGCCCTCGACAGCGCCGGGCACCATGATCGCGTCGAGCGGCACGAGGTGGCCGAGGTGGTGCTGCGGCTGCGGCGCCCCCTGGCCTGCGATCTGTCCCACGAGATCGAGGAGACCAGCCGCTTCGTGGTCGTCGATGGCTACGACATGGCCGGCGGCGGCATCGTGCGCGAGGTGCTGGCCGAGCGCGCCGATCAGGGGGCCGTGCGCTGGACCGCCGAGGTGGGCGCCATCGACCGCACCCTGCGCGAGTCGAAGCACGGGCACCGGGCGGCGGTGGTGGTGCTGCACGACGACCTGGGCGAGAACGGCCGTGGTCTCGCGGCGCTGCTCGAGGAGTCCCTGTGGCAGGCCGCGACGCAGGTGTACCGGCTGAACCTGCTGCCCGACGATCTGCAGAAAGCAGGACCCGGCGAGCTGCAGGTACGCTCGATCAGCTTCGGCCTCATCGCCGGCCTGGTGAACACCGGGCAGGTGGTGCTGGTGACGGTGCCCTGGGTGGACGATCTGACCCACGCCGAGTCGCTGCGCTTGCCGGGCATCGAGGCGGTGCCGGTGGTGCAGGTGCGCTTCCGGCCCGAGGGGGGCGAGGACGAGGCCGAAGACGACTGGGTCTTCGATCCGGCGCGCCCGCCCCGCGCCCTGCACGACGCGGTGAAGAGCCGGCTGCTGCCGCTGCTGCGCTGATCAGGCGATCAGCGCCTCAGGCCGGCGCGGCGAAGGGCAGGGCGGCGTAGCGCCGAGGCGAGCGCGTCTGCGGGGACCAGCCCACGGCGTCGTCCAAGAGCAGCGCGCGGTCGAGCAGATCGGCCAAGGCGGCGCCGGCGAGCAGCTGGGCCTCGGTGGGGTCGTCGACGACCTCGGCGGTCGCCTCGTCGATGGCGCGGGCCAGCTTCCAGATGGTGGTCTCGATGCGCGGCATGGTCTTCCTCCTCGGTCGCGTGCTTCGTCTCGTCTCCCCGGGTACGTCGTCGGGCCGACCGCCGTTCCATCGGCGCTCGGGGCGGCGGTCGGGAATCCCGCGACGCGCCGCCGGGCGCTTGCGCCGCGAGGGCGACTCCGCGATCCTGCCGCGGGCTTCCCTGGGAGACCGATGCGCACCGACGCCATCCGTCGCAACCTGCTTCTGCCGATCGCCGTCGCGGCGCTGGCCGGCGCGGCGCCCGCGCGCGCTGCTGGGCCGCCCCCCGCGCGGGCCGTGGAGGATCTGAGCCGGGGCTTCCGGTTCTCGCCGCCCAACCTGTCCTTCGCCGAGGCGCCCTCGACGCCCGACGTGATGTACGTCGGCACGCGCTGGGGCCGCGTCTACGTCACGCGGGACGCCGGCCGCAGCTGGGAGGAGTCGTCGGTCCTCACGCCCCGCGGCTCGTTCTACGGGGCGCTCAGGCCCTGGGACGGGGAGGACTCGGTGGCCGGCGTGGGCGTGGCCGACGCGCCGGGCCTGCAGACCGTGGGTGAGCTGGTCGACTTCTCACCCGACGCCGAGCTGCAGGACGACAACTTCGACTACACCGGCGGACGCCC
>JAUHXL010000670.1 GCA_030426945.1 bacterium | reverse complement strand
GTGAGTCCGCGCGCCGCGCCGACATCGAACCCCGTCGCGCGGTGGGCGGGCCCCCTCGCCCGACCGGATCAGCTGCCCGGGCGGCCGCTGCCGACCTTCAGGTCGAGCGAGAAGACGTTCTGGCGCAGGCCCACCTGGCTGAGCTCGACGCTGTAGCTGCCTCGGCCCAGCTTGAGCTCGGTGCCGGTGGCCACCGTCTTGGTGAAGTCGAACACCTTCTCGGTCACCCCCATGATGTCGAGCGCCACCGACAGGAGGGGCGGCCCGACGACCTCCTCGATCTGTCCGTTCTCGAAGCCCACCTTCAGCTTGCCGCGGTCGAGCGACACCACCGGCTCGGCGCCGGCCCGGGCGTGGACGCAAAGGCCGTCCTGCTTGCTCTGGGCCTGGTGCGTCCACATCAACGCCTTCAGCGGGCGCTGCCCGGCGTCCCAGGCGACCCCCGCCTCGAACTCGCCGTTCGCCGCCGCCTTGCCGTCCTTGGTGTAGCGGCCGGGGAGCGCGCCGCGCGCGATCGCCCAGTTGCCCAGGTGCGCGACGGTGTCGGCCGAGATGGCGACGCGCACCATGTCGCCGCGCACGCCCACCTGCGAGGCGGGGGCCAGACCGCGCGAGGCCAGCGTGGTGCGCGCGTCCAGGCGCCAGCCGCCCTTGACCGCCGCGAGGCCGATGCCGGCCAGGGGCACGTCGGGCAGCTGCACGGTGAAGCTGGCCAGCTCGCCGAGCGGCGTCAGCAGCTGGCGCCGCACCAGCCCGTAGGTCTCACGGGCCAGCGCCTCGATGCCCTGCCGCGCGTAGCGCTCGACGGTGCTGCGCTTAAGCACCAGGCGCGCGGCCGAGGGCACCTGCCCGTAGAGCGCGTCGGTCAGCTTGCGCACCGCGTCGTCGTCGATGCGCGGCTGCACCTTCTCGAACAGATCGGCCCGCAACGCGATGCGCATCGTGCGCTTCTTCGGGTCGAACTGGATGGGCGCCGCGGCGGCCAGCTGCATGCCGAAGAGCGTGCTGTTGCCGCGCTTCACGTCCAGATCGAGGTCGAAGCGCGCGGCGTCGTCCCGGTCGACCGCCACGCGCAGCGATCGCGCGTCGAAGGTGAAGTTGCCCGCGTACTTCGACACGTCCCCGAGGCCGGGCACCTGGAAGTTGACGCCGGGCAGCGCGGCCACGGCACGATCCAGCCAGCCCTTCAGCAGCGCGTCGGGGATCTCGATGCTCAGGTGGGGCCGGCCGTCGGCGGGATCGCCCTGCTGGGCCTCGAGGAAGGACTGGCGGTTGCTGGACACCTTCTGGCACGCGCCACAGCCGGCGAGCAGGGCCGCGAGCAGCGCGGCAGACACGGGCGGCGCCACGCGCGCGGTCAGAGACATCATCATCACTCCCGAGGTCGGTGAGTCAGGGGCGCTTGCCCCAGGTGCGGGCGGGCCAGTCGTCGAAGTCGACGGCCACGTCGCCCTCGATCAACAGCGAGTAGACCGTCTCGTCGTCGGGCCAGTCGTTCACCCGGATGGTCCAGGTCCGACCGTCGACCTGGGCGCGATAGGGGAACTCGGCGTCGCCCGTGGCCTGCCAGCGCACCGTCTGATCGAGGGGATCGCTCAACGCTCGTCTCCGTCAGTGCGGCCGGGCCGTGGGCGCGGGCGCCATGGGATCCACGTCCTCGTCGCGCTCGTCCCGCTTCCGCGCCTGCTCGGCGTCCTCTTCCTTCACTTCCTCGGCCTGCTCGGTGGGCACGCTGTTCGGCTTGGGCGTGCCCAGGAGGCGCTGCGCTGCCGTCTCGGCCTTGCCGGCCCGGGCCGCCTTGGCGAGCTTCTCGGCGGCGTGCGCGGCGTGCTCCACGTGGACCACGTGCGCCGCCGTCTCGACCGCCTCGCCCATCTCGTGGGGCACCGCCGAGCCGCGCCCATCGTGGCGGGGCGCGTCCTCGGCGCGGGGCGCCACCTCCTCGTCGAGCGGGCGCCCCGTCGCGGGCTGCTCTGCCGTGGGCTTCGTGCCCTTCACCGGCGCAGCGTCCCCCGAGCGCGAGTCCTTGCCCTGCAGGCCGAAGCGCTCGTTGGTCGCCTTGTCGGTGCGCTGCGAGCTGCCGACGATCTCGTCGTAGGGCGCGTCGCCCTGCTTGCCCGCCTTGCGCGCCTTCTCGACGAGCTGCTCGAAGGTGGGCCCGTCCGGGTTGCCGTACTTCTTGACGTCGCGCGCCTGCAGGTCGGCCACGGCCCGCTTGTCCTGCATCATCGAGCGCGCCTTCACCCGCGCCCCGTGCCGGATCTCGTACGCGCGTCGCGCCCGCTCCTCGGCGCCGAGGCCCTCCGCCAGCCACTTCTGGTCGAGGGCCTCGATGGTGCCGTTCTCTTTGAGGTACCAGTTGCGGATCTCGTCGTTCGACCACTGGGGCTTGCGCAGCCGCCCGGTCTCGGGGTTCAGCCGCATGCCCTGGTCGTACTTCGCCGCCAGCTCCGCGTCGGTCAGCTTGGTGTTGGGCTGGCGCGCGCGGTAGTCCTGCACGAACTCCGCCTTGCTCAGATCCGGATCGTCCCACCGCCGGCCCGAGGGCCCCTTGGGCGCCGCCTTGGCCTTCGCGATCTCGTCGAGGCGTCCGCCCACCTGCTTCCAACGCCCGGATCGCGGATCGTAGCGCAGCCCCTCGCCCATCTTGGCCTGCACCGCCTCGCGCGTCAGCGATGGGCTCTTCGTGTTCTGGCGGTAGAGCGCGTAGACCTCGTCGGTGCTCAGATCCGGATCGGCCCAGCGGTTGGGCGGCACGACGTCGTCGGCCCTGGCGGCCGCCCCGGCGACGTCCTCGGTGCGCCGGGTGAGCGCCGCCGCGTCGTCGGCGTGGCGCGCGGCGTCGGCCACGGCGTCGCCTCCACGCGCCGCGTCGCGCACGTTCTCGAGCTTCGCGAGGTCGGCCAGATCGTCCAGCCGCCCGGCGTCCGCCATCGCGTCGACGGCCTTGGTGCTGCGCCACAAACCCTGGAAAGGCTTGAGCAATTTGGTCGGCCCGATCGCATCCACCACGTCGAACAGGGCCCGCCCGGTGGCCTCCCACTTGCCCTCCCAGGGCACGTTGGGATCGTTCCAAGCCACCCACGCCTTGTAGATGCCGTAGGCCGCCAGCGCCACCGCCGCCGCGACGCCGATCCAGGCCAGCACGGTGAGAAGGGTGCCGCCGTAGACCGCCAGGAAGGCGATGATGCCGATCAGCAGCTGGGGGGCCAGCACCGCCAGCACCAGGGCCAGCACCAGCGCCACCACCACCGCCGCGGCGAGGATGAGCAGCACCATCCCCAGGCCCTTGAGGAAGTTCCAGGCCTGCCCGAAGAAGCCGCTGAAGAAGGCGCCGACCGCGCTGGTGACCTTGTCCCAGAACGTGGCGTGCTCGATCTCGTCGGCCTTGCCGGTGATGGCCGGGCCCAGCTCGGCGAGGGCCTGATCCATCGAGGTCAGCACGGTGTCCACGCGGCCGGTGATCTCGGTCTTGCCCTCGGTCAGCGTGCCCTCGAGCTTGCCCTGCCCCTCGGCGAAGGCCTCGTCCTGCTTGCCCTCGAAGTCGTCGGCCGTGGTCGTGATCTGCGCGACGGCGCCGTCGGCGATCTCGGTCATCGCGCCGGCGACG
>JAUHXL010000669.1 GCA_030426945.1 bacterium | reverse complement strand
GGCAGCAGGGCGTCGTCGAAGTCGTAGCCCGGGTGGTGCAGCCCGCAGCCGGTGGGTCCCTCGGCCCCCAACCAGAAGTAGGCCCCGGGGCAGGCCTGCAGCATGTACGCGAAGTCCTCGCCGCCCATCGACGGCGGCAGATCGCGGTGGACGCGGTCGGCCCCGACCACCGCCTCCGCCACGCGCGCCACCGTCTCGACGGGCTCGGCGTGGTTGATGGTGGGCGGGTAGCCGCGCTGGAAGTCGACCCGGGCCTGCACGTCGAGCGCCGCGGCCACGCCCGCCACCACCCGGCGCAGCCCGGCCTCGAGCGCCTCGCGGCGCGCGGGCGTCAGGCAACGCACCGTGCCGGCCAGGCGCGCGCTGCCGGGGATGACGTTGTAGGCGCTGCCCGCCTCGACCTTGGTGACGCTGACGACGGCGGCCTCGGCGGGATCCGTGGCGCGGCTGACCAGCGTCTGCAGCGCGGTGACGATGTGCGCCGCGGCCACGACGGGATCCGTGCAGCGGTGCGGCATGGCCGCGTGCCCGCCCCGCGCCTCGACGATCACGTCGAACTGATCGGCGCTGGCCATGATGGGGCCCGGGCGCAGGGCGACGTGGCCGCGCGGCAGGCCGGGCCAGTTGTGCAGGGCGAAGACGGCGTCGCAGGGGAAGCGCTCGAACAGGCCCTCCTCGACCATCACGCGGCCCCCGCCGATGGCCTCCTCGGCGGGCTGGAAGATGAAGTGGACGCGGCCGGCGAAGTCGGGGTCGGCGGCCAGGTGGCGGGCGGCGCCGAGCAGCATGGTGGTGTGGCCGTCGTGACCGCAGCCGTGGAAGGCGCCCTTGTGGGTCGAGCGGTAGGGCAGGCCGGTGTGCTCGTCCATCGGCAGGGCGTCGAGATCGGCGCGCAGGCCCACGCGGCCGGGCCCCGAGCGCGCGCCGTCGAGGATCCCCACGACGCCGGTGCCGGCCACCCGGTGCGTCTCGACGCCGAAGGAGCGCAGCAGCCGCTCGACGGTGTCCGCGGTGCGGTGCTCGCCGAAGGCCAGCTCCGGGTGGGCGTGCAGGTCGTGCCGCCACGCGCGCAGCGTGGGCGCGAAGTCCTCGAGGGCCGGCAGGATGTTCATGGGCGCGTCAGTCGTCGCCGGCGAAGGCCATGACGAAGCGCAGCACGTACCAGAACAGGGTCGCGACGGCGGCGAACAGGGCCAGGGACGCCGCGACGTGGGAGCCGATGGGGTAGTGATGCAGGATGTTGCTGGTCTGGTAGAGGATCCAGCCGCTCATCAGCAGGATCATCGCCGTCGTGAAGACCAGGCCCAGCGAGAAGCCGAACAGCAGCGAGACGACGATCAGCCCCAGGGCGGCGAAGGTGGCCAACTGCAGGAAGCGGCCCATGAAGGAGAAGTCCTTCTTGGACACCATGACCACCGCGGTCAGGCCGCCGAAGATCGCCAGGGTGATGATGCCCGCCGTCGGGATGACGTCGGGGCCGGCGAAGTTGGCCGCGATGTAGAGGATGGGGACGAAGATGACCGCCTCGGCGACGACGTAGAGCGCCAGCCCGGCGTACTGCATCTGGATCGAGGTCGCGCTCGACGCCCACTTCTGCGCGACGTGGCCGGCCACCATGAACAGGCCCAGCACCACCAGCCAGCTCATCGGGGTCGACGCCATCAGCGCCGTCAGCTGCGGGCCGACCGTCTTGACCAGGATGGCCGAGAGGCCGGCGAAGGCGAGCACCGCCCAGCCGAGGTGCGTGTAGGTGCGGGCGATGAAGTCGGCGCGCTCCCGGGCGGGCGCGTCGGCCGCGGCCATGAAGCGGTCGCGGAAGGTGGCGTTGCGCATGACGACTCCTCCGTCGGTGGGTGCACCCTAGCAGACCCCGCGGCCGGTGGGGTGCGATCGTGATGTAGGAGCCTGAACGCGGGCGCGGGGATTCCCCGAGGCCGAGCTTTGGGCGCCGACCGGGCAGACGGCCCGCGCGGACGCTGGTACCCTGCGCCCATGGTCATCCCGCGCCCCTCGTCCTGCACCCTGCGCGACGCGCACGCCAGCGACCTGCCCCAGATCTCGGAGGTGTTCGCCGACAACCGGCCCACGCTGGCCGTCCTCGGCGAAGCGACGCCCGAGGAGCTGGCGACCGAGTTCGTCGCCCGCACCGATCTGCCGCCGGGCGGGCGGCGTGGGGACGAGCAGCGCCTGCTGCTGCTGGGACCGGGCGGCGGCGTCCTCGGCGTCCTGGGGTGCCACTGGGGCTATCCGGGGGCGACCTGCCTGTACATCGGCAGCCTGTTCCTGCGCCTCTGCCACCAGCGGCGCGGCGTCGGCCGGGACGTCGTGGAGACGCTCGAGGCGGCGGCCGCCGCCGATGGCTTCGACGAGTTCCGCGTCGCGGTCGGCCTGAAGAACTGGCCCGCCCTGCGCTTCTGGCTGGCCATGGGCTACAGCCAGCTGACCAAGGTGGTGGGCGACGACGCCCATGGCCCGCACGCCTTCGCCGTCGTCGAGCTGGCGAAGCGCGGCTGAGGACGCCGGGCCCCGGGGGGCGCGGGCAGGGGATGCAGGTCGCTGCACTCCCGCCGCACGCCGCCGACGGGCTACGCTCCCTGGGTAGCTCGGGAGCCGTGATGAACGTCAACGCCCTCATCGACGCGATCGTCCACCAGACCACGGTGCTGGTGGCCCACCTGGCGACGGCGAGCGGCGTGCGCGCGCCGCTGGCGCACGTCGCCAACCAGGTGTTCTTCGATCTGTCGCACGCGCTGCGCGACCAGGGCGTCGGGGGCAAGGTGATCGCGGACATGTTCGGCATGGCCCTGCGCACCTACCAGTCGCGGCTGCAGCGGTTGTCCGAGAGCTTGACCGACCGCGGCCGCACGCTGTGGGAGGCGGTGCTGACCTACGTGCAGGGCGAGGGCACCGCGCGGCGGGCCGACGTGCTGCACCGCTTCCGCTACGACGACGACGCGACGGTGCGCGGGGTGCTGAACGATCTGGTCGAGTCGGGGCTGGTATTCAAGAGCGGGCGGGGCGACGCGACCGTGTACCGCGCGGCCGAGCCGGAGGACGCGCGGTCGGCGGCGGATCCCGCCGACGGCGACGCCGCGCTGGCGTTGGTGGCCATCAACCGGCTCGGGCGCCCGACGCGCGCGGCGATCGGCGAGGCGACGCGCCTCGACGAGGCCAGCCTCGAGGCGGCGCTGGCGCACCTGGCCGCCGACGGGCGCGCGCAGGTCGAGGTGGTCGACGGCGTGGCCCGCTGGCGCTGCGATCAGTGCGTCATCTCGTACGGCACGGACGTGGGCTGGGGCGCGGCCATCTTCGACCACTACCAGGCGATGGTCACCGCGCTGTGTACGAAGCTGCGCGCGGGCGCGACGCAGGCGCGGCACGGGGACGCGGTGGGCGGCAGCACCTACGGCTTCGACGTCTGGGACGACCACCCGGAGCAGAAGGCCGTGCTGGCGCTGCTGCGCACCGTGCGCGACGAGGCCACCGCGCTGCGCGCCCGGGTGGAGGCGCACAACGCGGCCCACCCCCCGCCGCCGAGCGGCGCGCGCCGGGTGCTGTTCTACGTGGGCCAGACCATCCTCGAGGACGACGGGCAGGCGGGAGGTGAGGCG
>JAUHXL010000092.1 GCA_030426945.1 bacterium | reverse complement strand
ACGGTCGCCCGCAGCAGATCCTTGAACGCCTCCACCGCGGGCTTCGGCTGCTCCATCCGGACGTAGCTGATGCCGGTCAGGTACTTCGCCTTGGGGAAGTAGCGGCTGGTGGTCGGCACCTGGGTGAGGAACTCGAGCCCGGTCTCGACCGCGCCCTTCTTGTAGTGGTGCTGGCCGATGAGGAAGGCGAGCTCGTTGCGGAACTCGACCGGGCAGTCGTCGAGCTTGTACTGCGCGATCTTCTCGAGCAGGCCCGGATCACCCGAGATCTTGCGGGACAGGTAGTACAGCCACTTGCAGGTGGCCTTGTAGTACCGGTGCTGGGGACCGGCCTGGACGACGCGGTCGAAGAAGCTCAGCGAGGCCTGGTACAGGCCCAGCCGGTACAGCGTCTTGCCGAGCGTGTATTCGGCCTTCTGCTCCACCGGCGTGACGGCGACCTCGTTGCGCGAGACCAGGCGGTAGAGGATCAGGCTGGCCCGCAAGAAGTCGCGCTTCTTGTATGCCTTGAGCGACTCCTCGAGCTCGGCCTTGGCCTCCTTGTCCTCTTCGACGCTGACCGGCGCGAACGTCATCGCGTCGTCGCCTTGCGCGAAGGCGCCCAGAGGCGCGGCGAACGGCGACAGGATCAGGCAGATCGCCAAGGACCAACGGAGCTGCATGGGCACGTCCCTCCCTCGACCGACAAGGCCCGGCGGCCCCAGGCGGGCCGCTGGTGTGCAGGCCACGACCCCGCCGGCCGTCGAGCCGGGACACGGGTGGTTATAAGGTCGGGTCTCTCGGAAAGCAAAGGATTTCAAGGCGCCTCGATGCTTGCCGCGGAGTGTCGCCTGCGCATACAGTGAGCGCGTTCTCGGGGGTGTCTCGAGCGGCCGGGCGGCGTTGACAGCGCGCTCGTTCGAGGTAGGATACCCCGTTTCCGGCGATGCGCCAGTGTCGCCGTCTCGGCAGTGAGGTCAGCTTTGAAGCGCGCGATGTTCGTCCAGACCGGCCGACTCGTCCTCGGGCTCAGCGCGGTCGTCGTGCTCGGCGCCGGCTGTGACACCGGCTTCGGCCAGCCCTGCGACATCCCCAAGGTGGAGGCCTTCCGCCGCGCCTGCAGCCCGGCCCCGAGCGACGGCGCCGACGGGGGCACCTCGGACATCGATCGCGAGTCCAAGGCGTCCTGCGCCATCAAGAACTACGCGGGCTGCGAGACGCGGGTGTGCCTCGTCTACCGAGGCTCCAGTCCCTTCTGCAGCGAGCCCTGCCAGGCCGACGGTGACTGCGAGGGCAGCGCCGTGTGCCGGCCGCTGCTCGGGGACACCGATCTCGACAGCGCGGCCTGCACGCCGACCGAGGGCTTCACGCCCGAGTGCTACTGCGTGCGCAAGGGCGATCTGGCCGACTGAATCGCCCGGCGGCGTCCACGCCGCCCCCGGCCCTCAGAAGCTCCACGGCGGCACGAACGCGTTCGGGTGATGCTCCACCCGCGTGTCGTCGGGCAGGAACGTCACGCCCACGACGTCGAAGCGCACGTCGCGCGGCGGCTCGCCGCGCCGCTGCCGCAGGTATGCGTCCGTGGCGCGGGCCACCTTGGTCTGCTTGGCCGCGTTGACGGTCAGCGTCGGCGAGGCCAGGTGCCTCGTCGTGACCGACCGCACCTCGACCACCACCAAGAGATCCGCGCGACGCACGACGAGGTCCAGCTCCCCCACCCGGCAGCGCCAGTTGCGCGCCTCGACGCTGAACCCGGCGCGCTCGAAGAAGGTGGCCACCACCGCCTCGGCGCTCTGGCCGGTGGCCGCGCGGCGGTCGCTCACGGGGGGGTCCACTGGAACGAGCGGCGGTGGGCCGGGCACGGGCCATGCGCGACCAACGCCCGGCGATGCGCGATCGTCCCGTAGCCCTTGTGCCGCGCGAAGCCGTAGGCCGGGTACCGCGCGTCGAGCAGCGTCATCAGCCGATCCCGCGTCACCTTGGCCAGCACGCTGGCGGCCGCGATGGTGAGGCTGCGGCGATCACCCTTGACGAGGGGGAACTGCTCCCCCCGGTAGTCCGGTAGGGGCAGGTTGCCGTCGACGAGCACGGTGTGGGCGGCGGTGCCCAGGCGGCGCAGGGCCCGCCGGGTGGCCTCGCCCCAGGCCTCGCGGGTCGCCTCGAGGATGTTGATCGCGTCGATGCGGTCGGACTCGACGCGCGCGACGCCGATGGCCACGGCGTACCGCACGATCACCGGTACGAGGGCCTCTCGCTGGGCCGCGCTGAGCTTCTTGCTGTCGTCGAGCGGGGCAAGTTCGGCGGGCAGCGGACCGCGCGGCAGCACCACGGCCGCCGCCACCACCGGTCCGGCGAGCGGACCCCGGCCGGCCTCGTCGATGCCCAGCAAGGGCCAACGGCCGGCCGCGTGCGCCCACGCTTCGACCGCGCCGAGCGGCGCGTCGAGCGGGGGGACGCCAAAGAGATCGGGCTGGACGGTGCGTCGGCGAGCGTCGACCGTCACGGGGCGCCGATCAGCCGAACAGGTGGCGGGCCTTGATGCGGGCCGCCTTGCCCGAGCGGTTGCGCAGGTAGTAGATGCGCGCCTGGCGGACGCGGCCCTCGCGCACGACCTCGACGCTCTCCACGTTGGGACCGTGCAGCGGGAAGATGCGCTCCACGCCGATGCCGAAGCTCACCTTACGCACGGTGAAGGTCGAGCGGACGCCCGCGCGGTGACGGCGGAGGCACACGCCCTCGAAGGCCTGCGTGCGCTCCTTCTCGCCTTCCTTGATGCGCACGTTCACCCGGACGGTATCCCCCGCCCGGAAGCTCGGCACGTTCACCTTCTCGAACCGCTTCTCGATCTGGTCCAGCGCGTTCATCAGTCCGTCTCCTCGTGGCTCGACATCCCGTCGAGCAGATCCTGGCGCTCGGCGTCGGTCAAGGGCGCCGACGCGAGCAGGTCCGGCCTCACCCGGGCCGTCCGACGCAGCGACGCCTGGCGCCGCCACGCCTCGATGCGGGCGTGATGCCCGCTGAGCAGCACCGGCGGCACCGGCAGATCGCGCCAGGTGGCCGGTCGGGTGTAGTGCGGGTGCTCGAGCAGCCCGTCACTGAACGACTCGTGCTGCGCCGACTCGGCGTTGCCGAGGACGCCAGGCAGCAGGCGGAGCGTGGCGTCGATGACCACCAGCGCCGCGAGCTCGCCGCCCGAGAGCACGTAGTCGCCGATCGAGATCTCGTCGTCGATCAGCGTGTCGCACACCCGCTGGTCGATGCCCTCGTAGCGGCCACACACCAGCACCAGACTGTCGAGCCGCGAGAACGCGAGCGCGTCGGCCTGGGTGAAGAGCCGCCCGGAGGGCGTCACCAGCACCCGACGGGCCACCGGGCCCGCCGACTCGATCGCCCGGGCCACCGGCCCGGGCTTCATCACCATGCCGGCCCCGCCGCCGAAGGGGACGTCGTCCACGCTCCGGTAGCGGTCCGTCGTGTGATCGCGGGGATCCACGGTGTCGACCACCGCCAGGCCCCGCTTGACCGCCCGCCCGACGATGCCCTCGGCCACGTAGGACCGGATGAGGTCGGGGAAGAGCGTCACCACCGAATAGCGGGGCGGGCGCGCGACCGCGGTCGCTTCCTCCGGCCCCTCATCCATCGAGCAAACCCTCGATGGGGTTGACCCGCACCTCGCCCGCGGCGAGGTCGACCCGGGGGACGAAGGCCTCGACGAAGGGCACCAGGTGCTGCCCCCGCGGGCCCCGAATGACCAGGACCGCGGTGGCGGTGTCCGTCATGACGTCGACCACGCGCCCGAGGGGCGCGCCGTCGACGGTCTGCGCGTCGAGGCCGATGAGATCCACGCAGTAGATCTCGTCGGGGTCCTCGATCGGCGCGAAGGCCGAGCGGTCCTCGAACCACTCGGCCCCCGTCAGCGCCTCGGCCGCCTCGCGGCTGTCGACGCCTTCGATCGTCAGCACCGGCCCCTTGGCGTCGAAGCGCAGGCGCTCGATCCGCCGAGGCTCGGTCTGGCCGCCGTCGCGACCGACCCGCACCGAACGGCCGGCCTTCAGCAGGGGGCTCTGCGGGTTGTGCGGCCAGAAGCGGACCTCACCGCGCACCCCGTGAGCCCGGCCGAAGCGACCGAACGAGACGAGCGACACGGCGTCAGTCGGCGATCTCGAGCCCGGGCGCCCGGCCGCGCGCGGCCGAGAGCACGGTCTCGATCGCCCGCACCGTGCGTCCCTGACGACCGATCACCGCGCCACGATCGCCCTCGGCGACCTGGACCCGGATGACAGGCTCGCCCCGCCGCTCCCCTTCGCTGACCGTCACGGCGTCGGGATCGGCGACGAGGGCGCGGACGACGTAGTCGACGAGGTCGATCACGCCGCTCAGCTCGCCTGCTCGGCGGAGGCCTGCTCGGCCGGGGCCTCGCGCCGGAACCGCCGGATCAGGCTGGCCGTGGTCTTGGTGGGCGTAGCCCCGACCGACAGCCAGTACTCGAGGCGCTCGACCTTGAAGCTGATGGAGCTGGGATCCTGCATCGGATCGTAGGCGCCGAGCTGCTCGAGAAACCGACCGTCCCGCTTCGCGCGGCTGTCCGCCGCGACGATGCGGTAATAGGGGCGCTTCTTCGCGCCGAACCGCTGCAACCGGATGTGCACCGCCATGAAAGCGACTCCTTGCCGCCGCACCGACCGAAGCCGGCGGCGCTCGCTCTTTTGATTCGTCCGCTCCGCCGGCCCAGGGGGCCTCGGAGCCCGCGCAACCTAGTGGGGGTCGTGGTCGTTGTCAACCGTCATGGCGGGTCAGGGTCGGTCGAGCATGCTGTCGCGCAAGGTCCGGAGCGCGATGGGCCGCTCGCCGCCGATCTCGGACCGCGCGCTGGGGTCCGCCCGCAGGTTCCACAGCTCGAGGCCGCGGTTGCCCGCGCCGCGCAGCAGCCAGCCGCCGAAGCGCGCCGCCACCTGGTTCCCCAGGCGCGCGTGGCTGGGCATCGGGGGCAAGGGCAGGCCGTGGAACAGGGCCGGGACGAGGTCGAGGTGCCCCCAGTGATCCGGGGGCTGGGCGCCCGCGAGGACCGCGACCGTCGCGGCCACGTCGCCGAGGTCGCCGCCGCGCGTCAGGGGGCGCGGCGCTCCTCGGTTGCGTAGGCCCGGGTGCCAGACCACGAGGGGCACCTGAAAGACCTCCGGCACCAGCGCGTGCCCGTCGCCGAGTCCGCCGCTCTCGCGCAGCTCCTGCCCCACCGTGCCGGCGACGACGATCGCGGTGTCTTCGGCCACGCCGTGGCGATGCAGCAGGGCGACCATCTGGCCGACCCAGTAGTCGGCGGCGCTCAGCTGGGCGTCGTAGGCGATCCGGAGGTCGCGGCGCTGGGCACGCTCGCTCGCCGGATCGTCCATCGTCTCGGGGCGGGCGCGCTGATAGAGGCGCTTGTAGCCCTCGGCGGGCTCGAGCGGCACGCGGGGATCGTCGGTGGCGACATAGAGGAAGAAGGGGTGCTTCTTGCGCACGTCCAGCCAGGCGTCCATCTCGCGCAGGACGATCCGCGTCTCCGGCGCCTCGCCCGACGCCCGGAGGTCGACGCGGGTCTGGAAGGTCTCGCCGAGCGCCTCGGTGAGCGCGCTGCTGCTGGCGAGCAGACCCGTGCGCCGCCCCCCCTGCGCGAGCACCTCGGCCAGCGGCGGCCCGGCGCTGTGCGGTCGCAGGAGCCGAAGATGGCCGTCCGCCGCGGAGGCGCCGCCGCTCCATACCTCGATGGCCGCCGCCCCCTCGGCGGCGAGCAGATCGAGGTTCGGCGTCGCGGCCCGATCCCCCCCGCGTCCGAGCCCCACGCGATCACTGCGCAGCCCGTCGATCACCCAGAGGACGACGTTGCGCACGGGCGGCACCTCGCCGCGCGGGCGGCCCGGCATCAGGATCGTCGGCTCGATCCAGGCGGCCCGCCCGAGGGGGCCGGGCTCGCCCTCGGTGTCGAGGTCGAGCCGAATGGGGCGGCCCTGCCAGGGCGCGAGATCCACGTCGAGCTCAGCGGCGGTGCCGGGCTGGACGGTCAGGCGCCCCGCGTCGCGGGTGGGCTCGCCGTCGACGCCGACCCGCACGACGAAGTCGACCGGGCCGCCGGTCTGAACGGCGGCCCGCGCGAGGAGCCGGCTGCCGACGGGCGGCAACAGATAGTAGGACCAGCCGGCGGGCGCGCCGGCCATCAGCGCCGGGCCCTCGACGCCGGCCACGCTCAGCGCACCCACCCAAGGCACTTCGGGCAGCGGGGGCGCGTCGCCGGGCGGCAGGAGTCGGACGGTGCCGAGGGCCGCCGGCACCCGCTTGCGGCCCTGATAGCGGGTGAAGCGGAACCAGAAGCGCAACGAGTGCTCGCCCGGCGCGAGGCCCTCGGTGGGCAGGCGGAGGCGCTGCAGGTGCGTCCCGGTGTCGAGGCGGGTGGTGGTCACCGGCTCCTCGTCCACGAAGATGCTGACCACCTGCCCGCGGGCGATGGGGCGCAGCGCCAGCTCGACGGTGCGCAGCGCGGGCCCCTCGTCGCCGACGGCGAAGAAGAGGGTGCCGCCGATGCCCTCGAGCCAGCTGAGCTGATCGTCGCCGACCGCCTTGGGCGGCAGCCAGGGGCCGCGGTCGGCCAGCTGAGAGACGCGCGCCCACCCGGGCGCGCCCGGCGCCATGAAGGGGCCACCGCGGCGGAGGTGCGCGCGATCCGCGGCCTGCACGAGATCGAGGAACACCTCGGGTACGGCCGGCACGGTCGGCGGCGCGGCGGGCACGGCCGCGTCCGCGACCCGGACGGCGGGCTCGATGGGGGGGGGCGGCGCGTCGGCGCACCCGACGAGGGCCAGCGCCAGCACGCAGCGCAACGCCAGCGGGGCGGGGCGAGAGGGCATCGCGCGCATCCTGCCGCCCGGCGTCAGGCGACGCAAGGCGCGCGGGGCGCGCACGGGCCGCGGTCGCGGTCGTGGTCGATCCGATGCCGACCGAGGCGACCGCGGAGCACGCGTCGTCGAGCGGGGTCGACGGGAGGCCCCGGCGAGCCGCAGGGCCGCCGCCGCCTCCCCGTCGACCCGGCCGACCACAACGACCACCACGCCGGGGCGCCCCCACCGGAGCCGCCCGCGGCGGGCGTCCGCTCGGCCCCGTTGACAAGGCGCCGCGCCGACGGTTACTCCGCCCGCCATGGCCGAACGCCCCCTCCCCGGACCCTTCGCCGCGCTGATCGCCACCCTCACCGGCTTCCTCGCCGTCGGGGTGATCGAGACGGCGCTCGTCACCTCGAGCGGTCGCGCGGGCGACGCCGGCTTCGGCGGGCTCTTGCCCTACGTGCTCGGCTTCGACGCCCTCGTCGGCCTGGTGGTCGCCGTCGCGCTGGCGCTGGTGCTGCCCTCGGCGGTGCGCATCCTGCGGCCCGGACGCTGGGTCCGCGAGGCCCTCCTCGCGCGGGGCGACCGCGACGGGGCGGCGCTGAACGCGCAGGCCGCGTGGTGGTGCGCGGCCCTGGTGGCGCTGCTGCCGCTGGCCGTGGCCGCGGCCATCGGCGGGCACGCGGCGCACGGCTTCAACCAGCGCAGCCTGGCCGGCCCCTTCACCGCGCTGGCGGCGCTGGCCGGCGCGCTGGCCGGCGCGGTCCTGGCGCTGCCGGTGCGCGCGGCGGTGGGCTGGGTGCTGGAGCGGATCGCGCCGCAGGGGCGCCTCGGCGGGCTCGGCACGCCCGCGCTGCCCGCGCTGGTGGTGTTGCTGGGCGCGGTCGTGGTGGGGGTGAAGGTCGCCGGGCTGGACCTGGGCGCCTACAAGCTCGGCGGCTACGCCGGGCTGCTCGGCGGCGTGCTCCTCGGCGTCCTGCTGCTGCCCCTCGCGCGGGGGCGGGGGCGCTCGGCCCTGCGCGGCGCGGTCGGCGCGCTGGTGCTGCTGGTCGCGGTGGGCGCCGGCGCCTACGCCTACCAGGGCTTCGCCGAGGCCGCGGTGGCGCGCCGCGTGATCCCGCTCGACGGCCACCTGAGCCGGGTGACGGTGACGACCCTGCGGCGCCTGCTGGACCGCGACGGCGACGGCTACAGCGCGGCGCTGGCCGGCGGCGACTGCGACGACACCAACCCGGACGTCAGCCCCCGGGCCAAGGAGATCCCCGGCAACGGCATCGACGACAACTGCCAGGGCGGCGACGCGCCGAAGGACGACGTGGCCGCCGCGCCCAAGGCGCCCGAGCCGCCGCCCGAGCCCGACGCGCCGCGCTACGAGCCGAAGAAGTACAACGTCTTCTTCCTGCTGATCGACACGCTGCGCCCGGATCACCTGGGGCTGTACGGCTACGAGCGCGACACCAGCCCCAACCTGGACGCCTGGGCGAAGTCGGCGGTGGTTTTCGATCAGGCCTACGCCCAGGCGCCCAACACGCCGCGCTCGATGCCCAGCATCCTCACCGGCCGCTACCCCTCGCGCATCGCCTGGACCAAGCGGTTCTCGAACTACAGCGACCTCGCGCCGGAGGAGAAGACGGCCTTCGAGGTGTTCGGGGACGCCGGGTGGCGCACCGAGGCGGTGACCTCGCACTGGTACTTCGAGAACAAGGCGCCCTCGCTCAAGGAGGGCGTCGACGCCTGGGACAACGCGGGCTTCTTGACGATCAAAGAGAGCAACACGCAGTCGGCGGCGCCGGATCTCACGCCCCGCGTGGTGGCGCGGCTGGACGCCCTGAAGAGCGCCGAGCAGCCCTTCTTCCTGTTCGCGCACTACTTCGATCCGCACAGCCGCTACATGCAGCAGACGTCGGTGCGCACCTACGGCAAGAGCCTGCTGGACAAGTACGACAGCGAGATCGCCTTCACCGACCACCACCTGAAGGCGGTGCTGGACAAGCTCGACGAGCCGGGGCTGCGCGAGGACACGGTGGTGGTGATCCTCAGCGACCACGGCGAGGCCTTCAAGGAGCACGGCTTCTACTTCCACGGGCGCACGGTCTACAACGAGGAGATCAAGGTGCCCCTGCTGGTGCGGGTGCCCGACGTCGAGCCGAAGCGCATCGACGCCGTCGTCGGCCTCGTGGACGTGCTGCCGACGCTGGCCGCGCTGACCGGGGTCGAGGCGCCGCGCGCGATGGGGCGCAGCCTGCTGCCCTACTTCTCGGGCATCGGGGAGGTGCCCCCGGCGCCGATCTTCCTCGAGCAGCTGCCCTACCCGAACTACGAGGAGCACGTCGTCGGCGTGGTCGGACCCGACCGCCTGAAGGTGATCAAGAACGTCACCCAGAACGTGGTCGAGGTGTTCGACCTGAAGACCGATCCGGGCGAGAAGACCAACCTGCTCGACCGTGACGAGGACGCGGCGAAGGCGCTGCGCGAGACGCTGCTGCAGTTCATCGACGCCGATCCCGGCGAATGAGCGCCCCCGATCCCCTGCCCCGTCTGCTCGGCGCGCTGCTGCTGGCGACCGAGCGACCGCTGACCGCCGAGGCGGTGGCCGACCTGATCAACCAGGCGGCCGACGAGGAGGAGTGGCCGGCGCGCACCAAGCCCACCGAGGTGGAGGCCGCGTTCCGGGCGCTGACGAAGACCTGGGACGGGCGCGACGGCGTCGTGCTGGCCCGCGTGGGCGGGGGCTGGCGGCTGCGGACGGCCCCGGATCTGGCGGTGATGGTGCGTCGGCTGTGGCCGGATCGCGCGACGCGGCTCAGCAAGGCGGCGCTGGAGGCGCTGGCGGTGGTCGCCTATCGGCAGCCGTGCACCCGGCTGGACGTCGAGGACGTGCGCGGGGTCGACTGCGGCGGCGTGCTGCGCAGCCTGCTCGACCGCAAGCTGCTGCGCATCGTCGGGCGCAAGGACGAGCCCGGGCGGCCGCTGCTCTACGGCACCACGCCGGAGTTCCTCGAGACCTTCTCCCTGCCCGATCTGCGCGCGCTGCCGACGCTGCGCGACCTCGAGAGCATGCGGGCCGAAGAGGCGGCGCGGGCCCAGGGCGGACCGCCCGGTGTCGAGCCGGCGCCGGCGCTGCCCGATCCCGAGGATCTGGAGGCGGTCGAGACGGACGATCCGGCCGACGAGGCCGACGAGGACGCGTTCGGCCCCGACGCCGCCGAGCCGACGGACCCCGCGCCCGCGGACGATCCGCCCGACGAGTCGACCTGACCTACTCCACGTCGCCCAGCATGCCCGCCGCCTGCTCGCCCAGGTGACCGATGGCGCCGACGCGCGCCTCGATGTACAGCGGCCCGAGGCGATCGGTCTGGTCGACGCGGATGAGCTTCAGCCGCGCCATCTCGAGCAGGGCCAGGAAGGTGGTGATGACCTCCTCGCGGTAGCGCGCGCCGCCACAGAAGTGCTCGAAGGTCGCGCGGCCTTCGAGGGCGAGGTGGTCGGCGATCTGCGCGATGCGCTCGCCGATCGAGACGCGCTCGACGTAGATGTCGTGCGGGGCCACGTAGCCCCCACGCTCGACGAGCCGGCGGAAGGCCTCGGCCAGCCGGAAGACGTCCTGATCCGCCAGATCGTCCTCGTCGATCTCGGCGCGCGGGCGGTCGAGCCCGCCTGGGCGGTCGAACACGTCCCAGCCGAGCAGCGTGCAGCCGCCGAGGCCGACGGCGACCTCCTTGAAGCGCTGGTACTCGAGCAGCTGGCGCACCAGATCGGTGCGCGGATCGCCCTCGTCGTCGATGTCGTCGAGGTCCGGCGGGCGCGGCAGCAGCAAGCGGCTCTTGATCTGCAGCAGCGTCGCGGCCATCACGAGGAACTCGCTGGCCGGCTCGATCTGCAGCTGGCGCATCAGCTCCAGGGTGTGCAGGTAGGCCTTCGTCAGCCGCGCGATGGGGATGTCGAAGATGTCGAGCTCTTCGCGGCGGATCAGGTGCAGCAGCAGGTCCAGCGGACCATCGAAGACCGGCAGGCGCACGGCGTAGGCCGCTCCGTCGACGAAGACCGAGCCCTCCGGGGCGGGCTCGGCCGGATCGCTCACAGCACCAGGCCCTGCACCGCCGAGAGGCCCTGGTGCGCCACCCACAGCACCGGGCGAAACAGCTCGCCGCCCTTGTAGAAGAAGAGGATCAGCAGGATCAGGCTGTACTGCTGCAGGAAGGCGATGGCCGGGCTGTTGGGCCAGATCGTCCGGAAGACGGTGAACCCGTCGAGCGGCGGGAAGGGCAGCATGTTGAGCGCGGCCAGGAAGAGGTTGGCGATCACCATCAGGCGAGTCAGCTGCACCAGCGGGTCGAGGACGCCGGGGAACGATCGGCCGAGGATCAGCATGCCGCCGTAGAGGCCCAACGACACGATGGCCAACAGCACGTTCGACACCGGGCCAGCGACCGTGATGAGGAAGTCGGCCTTCCGGATCGTGATGTCGCGGCGCACCTTCGAGGGGTTGACCGGCGTGGCGGCCCAGCCGACGAGGAAGCCCTGCAGCGCGCCGATGATCGGCACGATGAGCGCGCCGAAGACGTGCGCGCGGAAGAGCACCATGGGGTTGAGGGTCAGCCGGCCGTGCTGGCGCGGCGTCGGATCGCCCAGCTTGTCGGCGACGAAGGCGTGCGCGAACTCGTGGACGGTCAGCGAGATCACGATGGCGAGGAAGGCCACGAGGGCCTGCCGCAGGTCGATGTCGAACACCTCAGCCTCGGGGGTGGTGGGCGGCGTGGACGCGCGCCAGGCGCGCCCGCGACAGGTGGGTGTAGATCTCGGTGGTCGAGATGTCGGCGTGGCCCAGCATCAGCTGGAGGCTACGCAGATCGGCGCCGCGCTCCAAGAGGTGCGTGGCGAAGGCGTGGCGCAGCTTGTGCGGGCTGACCGGCTTGGTGATGCCCGCCGCCTCGGCGTACTGGCGCAGCAGCTTGAAGAAGCCCTGGCGGGTCATGGCCCGGCCGAGGCGGGTGATGAACACGGGCTCGGTGGCGCGGCGGGTCAGGTCGCCGCGGGTCAGCACGTCGCGGGCCTCGAGCAGGTAGCGCTCGAGCCAGGCGCGCGCCACGTCGCCCATCGGCACCAGGCGCTCCTTGTCGCCCTTGCCCACGACCCGAACGAAGCCCGCCTCGAGGTGGGCACCGCCCACCGTCAGGCCGACGAGCTCGCTGACGCGCAGGCCGGTGGCGTACAGCACCTCGATCATCGCGCGGTCGCGGAGGCCGCGCGCCGTCGCCGGATCGGGCTGGCGCAGCAGCGCCTCGACCTCGTCGAGGGAGAGCGACTGGGGCAGCGGGCGGCCGGTGCGCGGCAGCTCGATCCGCGCGGTGGGATCGGCGTCGACGAGATCCTCCTCGAGCAGGAAGCGGAACAGGCCCCGCAGGGCGACGAGGCCGCGGGCCTGGGTGCGCGCCGCGAGACCGGCGGCCGAGCGCGTCGCCAGCCAGGCGCGCACGTCCTCCTCGGTGATGCCGCGGGGGGGGCGTTCGACGCCGACCACCTGGCGAAAGTCGGTGACGTCGCGCTGGTAGGCGTCGACGCTGTTGCGCGCCAGTCCGCGCTCGACGGTCAGCCAGGTGAGGTAGTGATCGAGGGCGTCGTCGAAGGCGGCGGCCGTCACGCGGGGCCCTCGGCCGCCCACGCCATCGCCTCGACGAGCGTGGCGGCCTGATCGTCCTCCAGCTTCTGCCCGTCGGGCGTCTGCACATAGAAGATGTCGTGCACCGCGTCGCCCTCGGTGGTGATGCGGGCCAGCTCCACCGAGCAGTCGTGATCGGCGATGGCCTGCACGACCGCGTGCAGCAGCCCCGGGCGGTCCCGCGCGATGACGTCCACGACCGTGCAGGTCTCGCTGATGCGCTGGTCGAAGGTCGCGCGGGTCTCGATGGGCGGGCCATCCGGCCAGTGGAAGCGGCCCTCCGGGTGGGCGATCAGGTCGCCGGCGCGGATCTCCTTGTTCAGCACGCGCCGCAGATCGTTCAGCACCGGATCCCAGCGCGCCGGATCGTCCTCGGGCGCGCCGCCGCCCACCTCGCGCACGCGGAAGACGTCCAGCACGCGGCCGTCGGTGGTCGTGTGCAGGTCGGCCAGGATGATGTCGAGGCCGTGGGCGCTGAGGACGCCGCAGACCGCCGCCAGCAAGCCCACGCGGCCGCGCGCCGCGACGTGCAGCTGGGCGTAGCCGCGCCGCGGGCGCGGGTTCACCTCGATGGCCACCGGCGGGGACTGCTCGAGGCGGTCGAGCAGCGCGAGGTGGCGGGCGATGGTGCGGGCGCGGGTGCGCTCGAAGTAGGCGGTGGGCAGGCTGGCGAAGAAGTGGTCGACCGCGCCGTTGACGTCGGCCACCCGGTGGTCGTCGCCGTTGCGCTGCAGCCAGCGCGTCACCGCCCGGCGCAGGCGCGCCACCCGGCGCTTGGGATCCTCGTACAGATCGAGCCCCTGGCGGAAGCGCGCCACGCCGCGCGCGTACAGCTCCGCCAGCAGCGCCGCCTTCCAGTCGGTGTAGGCCTGCGGGCCGGTGGTCGAGGCGTCGGCCCAGGTGAGCACGAACAGCCGCGCGAGGGCCTGCTCGCTGCCCACCTGCCGCGCGAACTGCCGCACCAGCTCCGGGTCGGACAGGTCGCGCCGCTGGCTCAGGTGCGCCATCAGGAGGTGGTCGCGCACCAGCCACTCGGCGTCGCGCGCCGCCTGCACGGACAGCCCCAGCCGCCGCGCCACCGCGGGCACCAGGCGCGCACCCTTCAGCGCGTGCCCGCGGCCGAGGGCCTTGCCGACGTCGTGCATCAGCAGGCCCAGGTACAGCGGCACCGGATCACCGACCTTCTGCATCGCGCCGGTCAGCAGCGGTTCGCCCTCGGCCAGGTCGCCCCGGTGCAGCGCCTTCAGCCGACGCACCGCGTGCAGCGTGTGAATGTCGACGGTGTGCACGTGATACAGGTCGTGGTGCGTGCGGTGGGTCACCGCGCGGAACTCCGGCACCACCGCGCCCAGCAGCCCCGTCTCGTGCAGCTCGCCGAGCGCGTCGCTGGGATCCTCCGGGGCGGTCAGCACGTCGAGGAAGGCCTCGACCACCACCGGGTGGATGCGCCAGGTGGCGTCGTCCTCGAGCTGGGCCACCTGATCGATCACCTTCGCCTTCAGCGCGCCGTGCAGGGGCACGCCCTCGCGCCGGGCGACCGCGAACAGGCGCATGGTCAGGGTCGGATCGCGCAGCAGTCGGTCGGGCGCGGTCAACTGCAGGTGTCCGTCGACCACCTCCAGGTCGTCATCGACGGGGCGCGCCACCCGCGGCCGCGCCGGGCGCCCCTCCTCGCGGCAGCGGTCGAGCGCCAGCCGCGCCCAGGTCTGCACGGCGGTCGCGTGGCGGTAGTACGCGGCCATGAAGCGCTCCACGGCCGGGCGGTCGTCGCCGAAGCCCATCGCGGCGGCGATGGCGGTCTGGTGCTCGAAGGTCAGGCGATCACCGGCGTAGCCCGAGCCCCAGTGCAGCCGATTGCGGACCTCCAGCAGCAGGTCGCGCGCGGCCGCCAGCTCCCGCACGGCGCGCGCGGTCAGCAGGCCCTTGGGCAGCAGGTCGGCCAGGCGGGCGACCCGGAACGTCGCCGCCGCGGCCCACCAGAGCGTGTGCAGGTCGCGCAGGCCACCCGGGCTCTGCTTGAGGTTGGGCTCCAGCAGATAGACGCTGCGGCCGTAGCGGGCGTGCCGCGCGGCCATGCCCGCCTCGAGCGCCTCGAGCACGCCGGCCCGCCCGCCCGCGTCGAGATCCGCCAGCACCCCGGCGCGCACCGCGTGCAGTCCATCGGCGGCGCCCGCCAGGGGGCGCGCGGTGAGCAGGCCGGTGAGCGTGTGCAGGTCGTCGCGGGCCAGGGCGACCGTCTCGGCGACCGTGCGCGTGGCGAAGCCCACCTGATAGCCGACATCCCACAGCCCGCGCAGTACGCGCTGCACCGCCGGCTCGGCGGCCGCGCCCGCGTCGGTCAGGAACAGCAGGTCGAGATCGCTGGTCGGCGCGAGCTCCCGACGCCCGTAGCCGCCGACCGCGGCCGCGCAGACCGACGCATCGTCACCCAGCAGCGCCCGCACCTGGGCGTCCGCCAGATCGGCCAGCGCGCGCGACGCCTCCACCCCTGCCCCGCCCTCGGCGATGCGCGCCCGCGCCGCCTCGTGCTCGGCGCGGATCAGCGGCGGGGAGTCGGCCGTCATGTGAGCTGGCCGCGCAGCTGGTGCAGGAAGTTGAGCGCCTCGAGCGGGGTCAGGTTGTCGACGTCGCAGCCGCGCAGGGCCGACTCCACGCGGCTGGGCCCGGCGGGCAGCGGCGGCGGCGCGAACAGGCTCAGCTGCAGGTTGTGCTCGGGCAGCGCCACGGCGTCGCCGCCCTGCGCCAGCCGCGGCATGCCCGTCTCGTCGTGCTCCGCGCCCTGCAGGTTGTCGAGCACCTGCCGCGCGCGGTCGACCACCGCCTTGGGCAGCCCCGCCAGCCGCGCCACCTGGATGCCGTAGCTGCGGTTCGCCCCGCCCGGCACCAGCTGGCGCAGGAAGATGACCTCGTCGTTCCACTCCTTCACCGCGATGGTGAAGTTGGCCACCCGCGGCTTCACCTCGGCCAGGTCGGTCAGCTCGTGATAGTGCGTCGCGAACAGCGCCTTCGCGCCCAGCACGTCGTGGATGTACTCGGCCACCGCCCAGGCGATGCTCACCCCGTCGAAGGTGCTGGTGCCCCGCCCGATCTCGTCGAGCACCAGCAGGCTGCGCGGCGTCGCCTCGCGCAGGATGGTCGCCGTCTCGTGCATCTCGACCATGAAGGTCGACCGGCCAGCCGCGAGATCGTCGGCGGCGCCCACGCGCGTGAAGATGCGGTCGACCACGCCGATGCGCGCCGACTTCGCGGGTACGAAGCTGCCCATCTGCGCCATCAGCGTGATCAGCGCCACCTGCCGCATCACCGTCGACTTGCCCGCCATGTTCGGGCCGGTCAGCACCACCAGCGTCTGCGACTCGCGATCCATCCGCAGCGAGTTGGGCACGAACTCCTCGCGCCCGACGGCCTCCTCGACCACCGGGTGGCGGCCCTCGACGATCTCGAGCACGTCGCTCTCGTCCACCACCGGGCGGCAGTAGCCGTTGCGGTGGGCGAGCTCGGCCAGCGCGGTCAGCGCGTCGAGATCGGCCAGCGCGCTGGCCGTCTCGCCGACCCGCGGCGCGAAGGTCGCCACCTCGGCCGCGATGGCGGCGAACAGCTCCGCCTCGAGGGCCGAGCGCTTGGCCTCGGCGTTGAGCACCTTCTCCTCGAAGTCCTTCAGCTCCGCCGTGAAGTAGCGCTCGGCGTTGGTCAGCGTCTGCTTGCGGATGTAGTGGTCCGGCACGCTGCGCAGGTTCGCCCTCGACACCTCGATGTAGTAGCCGAAGACCTTGTTGAACCGGACCTTGAGCGAGCCGATGCCCGTCGCCTCGCGCTCCCGGCGCTCGAGGTCGATGATCCAGTCCTTGCCGGTGGTCGACAGCCCGACGTACTCGTCGAGCTCCTCGTTGAAGCCCGGCCGCACGACGCCGCCGTCGCGCAGCTGCCCCGGCGGATCGTCGACCAGGGCGTGGGCGATCAGGCCGCTGAGCTCGGCCAGCGCGTCCAGCCGGTCGCGCACGGGCGCCAGCGGCGCCACCCCGTCGAGCTGCGCCTGCACCGCCGGCACCTGCTCGAGCGTCAGGCGCAGGAACCAGAAGTCGCGCGGCCCGGCGCTGCCCGCCGCGATGCGCGCGTTCAGGCGCTCGAGATCGTGCATGTGCTGCAGCGCCGCGCGCAGCCGCGCCCGCGCCTCGGCCTGCGCGCGCAGCCAGTCCACCATGTCCAGCCGCGCCTCGATGGCGCGCGCGTCGACCAGCGGATAGGCCAGCCACTGCCGCAGGCGCCGCCCGCCCATCGCGGTGCCGGCGTGATCCATCGTGCCGAGCAGCGAGCCCCGCTTGCGCCCGTCCATCAGCGTGCGGAACAGCTCGAGGTTCGCCTTGGCCGTCTCGTCGAGCACCAGCGTGTCGTGCACCTGATAGGGCGTCAGCAGGCGCGTGTGGTCGGGGATCTTCTGCTGGGTGTCCTCGACGTAGGCCAGCGTCGCGCCGGCCGCGCACAGGGCCAGCGTCGGGGCGCCGAAGCCGAAGGCGCGCACCGCCTTCACGGCGGGTCCCCCGTCGGGGCCGACGAGGCCGGACAGCGCCCGCTCGGCCCGCTCGACGGTGAAGAAGGCGTCGCCCGGCGCGCTCACCGCCAGCCTCTCGAGCCGCGTGCCGAGGGCGCGCCGCGCCGCCGGCGCGGCGTCGGGCAGCAACACCTCGCGCGGCTCCAACCGGCTGATCTCACATCGCAAAGCGCCCGAGCCCACCACCTGGGTCACCCGAAACTCGCCGGTCGACACGTCGAGCGCGCCGACGCCGAAGGAGCCCTCGGCGTCCTCACCCGCGGGCAGCACCGCGACGAGGAAGTTGTTCGCCCGCGCCTCGAGGCTCTCGGTGTCGAGCACGACCCCCGGCGTCACCACGCGCGTGATGCCGCGCCGCACGATGCCCTTGGCCTGCGTCGGATCCTCGAGCTGATCGCAGACGGCCACCTTCAGGCCGGCGGCCAGCGCGCGGGCGAGGTAGGCGGTCAGCTGGTGGTGCGGGAAGCCCGACATCGGCGCGGGGACGCTCGACTCCTTGTCGCGGCTGGTCACCGTCAGATCGAGGTACTGCCCGCCCAGCTCGGCGTCGCGGAAGAACATCTCGTAGAAGTCGCCCATGCGGAAGAAGAGCAGGGCGTCGGGGTAGCGGGCCTTGGCCGCGACGTACTGCTGCATCATGGGCGTCAGCTTGATGCCGGCCGGGATGCCGTGCTGCTCGACGTGCGTGACCTCGGTGTTCGCCATGGCGCCTGTCTAACCGACCGGGCGGCGCCGTTCAACCGGCGCCGTGGTCGGCTCAGGCCACGACGTCCAAGCGCGTGCCGCGGGCGGCGATCAGGTGGTAGCGCGTCTGCGCGCGGGCGTCGTAGGCGCGGTGCGCGGGCACGTCGCGGGGGCCGTCGACGCGGCGCACGGGCGGCGTCCGCTGGCCCCCGCCCTCGCCGTCGAGCTCGGGGCGGAACACGCCGTCGACGGCCGAGAAGGTGACGGTGTCGCGCGGGGCGA
>JAUHXL010000668.1 GCA_030426945.1 bacterium | reverse complement strand
GGTCGAGACGATGTTCCGCCGCGACCTGGTCGCGGCCTACGAGGTGACCCGCGGGTTCCTCGACCAGCGCGACCTGTGGGACAAGCTGCAGGAGGCGTTCTGGGGGACGGGGGTGGTGCGGGATCAGTTGTGACGGGTCAGCGTGAACCTGGGCCGTCGAGGAGCGCCGCCGTCCCGACCTCGACCAACGTGGCCCACTGGCGACCTTCGCAGTCCGCAATCTCGGCCCGCAGGTCGAATGCGAGCGACGTCGTGCCATCCACCGCCGCTGCGATTCGTATCGTCCCAGCGACAGTCAGGCCGGCCTGCGGACCATACACCCGCATGGGGCAGGCGACACCGTGCCGGCGCACATCGCAGCGAACGTCGGGCACGAGCAGTCGCACCTCCACCGCATCGCTTGCATCGACCCTGACGGTCTGCGGCAGTTCTCCTGTGACCGCGCCCGCCAAGTAGTCATCCCGCAAGGCGACCTGCCAGGCTTCACCCGAAAAGGCCGACGGCGCCCCCTGGCCTGTGACGACGAACGCTCGAAGCTCCGGATCGTCCACGAAGCGCCGCCAACCGGGACGGTCAGCGTCGAAGTTGCCTCGCTCGTCGTCGTGCGCCGCCGCACACGCGGGCGGAAGCGGAGGAAGCGTCGGGGCCGTCGTCGCCATGTCCACCGGATCAGCAGCCGCCCCCTCGTCCCCATCCGCCGACCCACCGTCGGCGCCGGCCGCCGATGAGCGAGCCACCACGTCCGATCCGAGCTCTCCACCACCATGACCTTCGCCGCCGTTGTCCGGCGCCTGACACCCCCAGGTGATCGCCGCGATCGCCACTCGCGTCATCCAACTCTTGATGGTCAGTAACATGCTGCCTCGCTTGCGCCGACATTGAAGCACCCCGAGTCCGTCGTCATATTGACGCCATCGTGCGCCTCGATCAGGTAGTAGATGTTGCCACTGTCCTCGTAGAGTAGCTTAGAGATGAAGCGTACTCCCCAGAAGAGACACTCTTCAGTCTGCCCGTCGTCGTCTGTGTCACAGTCGTATGTGTCTGACGGCAACGCGCACGTCTGAACCTTCAGGCGCGCGTAGCCCTGATAGTTGCCGTAGTCTGGACTACAAGTGCCGATGCGGCTGTAGAAATGCACTTGAACTGTCATCTCGCGACACAGCGTCGTGCTCTCGTCTTCGACCGCAGCCGAGACGCCCGCATAGTACCAACCGTCTGTCGCGAGCCAGCCGACTGGATACGACTGCGTCAGGGAGAGTTCGTGGCCCGAGTCATGGTATGCGTTCGCATATCGGCTGATCGATCCGCCGGAGACCAGCCGAACGCGCCCCTCCCCCACCCCGACGGTTGCCCCCTGAAGGTCTCCGCAGAAGTACTGCCCGCGTGCAGGAAGACTGAGAATCAGCCCAAAAGCGACGAGCACCCATCGCCCATCGCCCATCGCCCATCGCCCATCGCCCATCGCCCATCGCCCCCTCAGCCGTCCAGCGTCCGAAAGTAGTCAGGCGTAGGCTGGGTGTCAAGTCGTAGATCCAAGCAGGCCAGAGCGCCGGACGCGGACTGGGTGTACCCCCATCCCCTCACCATCCCCTCGAGCGGGTGCCGCATGAATCCCTGGGACGCCCGGCACCCAGGGGTGACCCCCAACCTCGCGATTTTCGAGTCTTCGCCCGTCCGCCGAGTGCAGGGGGCAGGTGCTGGGGTCAGGAGGTTCGAGATCATGCGAGGGCAGGCGCATCGCGGCTCCGAGAGGCCCACCCCGACGGCGGTGCGGCGGCCACCCGACGCCGAGGCGCCGCGGCGGCGGTCGCGGCCCGGCCACGGCGCAGGCGCCGCGCCGACCGCCCGCGACGTCGGGAAGAGCCAGACCCCGCGAACGCCGACGGCGCGCGCCCCGGCGCCGCGCCGGCCGCCGCGCCCGGACACGCGCCCCCCGCGCCGCGTACGCCCCGCGGCCGAGCCCCATCGCCGCGACCGCCGGGCCCGCCACGGCGCCCATCGCCTCCGCCCCACCAGCTGACCTTGCGACCCGCGGCCGCGCCGGGCCATCGTACGGGCCCACCGGCTCGGAGCTCGGCATGGCCACCCCCTACGACGTCGTCCTCTACGGCGCGACCGGCTTCACCGGCCGCCAGACCGCCCACTACTTCGCCGCGCACGCGCCGGCCGGCCTGCGCTGGGCCGTCGCCGGCCGCAACCGCGCGAAGCTCGACCGCCTGCTCGAGGGCCTGGCGGGCGATCCCGGCTGCATCGTCGCCGACAGCAGCGACCCAGCCAGCGTGGACGCCATGTGCGTCCAGGCGCGCGTGCTGCTGACCACCGCCGGCCCCTTCGCGAAGTACGGCGATCCGGTGGTCGACGCGTGCGTGCGGCACAAGACCCATTACGTCGACATCACCGGCGAGACGCCCTGGGTGCGCCGGGTGATCGACCGCAACCACGGCCGCGCCAGCGAGGACGGCACGCGCATCGTCCCCCTCTGCGGGTTCGACTCGATCCCCAGTGATCTCGGCACGTTGATGGTGGTCGAGCATCTGCGCGCGCGGGGCACCGCCACGAAGTCGGTCAGCGCCAGCTTCAAAGCGAAGGGCGGCCTCAACGGCGGCACGATGGACTCGGCCATCACGCTGGGCGACAGCGGCGACGCCGCGCAGCTCGGCGATACGCTGCTGCTGAACCCGCCGACGCACCAGTCCCGCGAGGAGCGCAAGCGCAGCCGCGACCGCCGCACGGTGGACTACGACGCGACGCGCGGCGTGTGGCTGGCGCCCTTCTTCATGGCGCCGGTGAACACGCGGGTGGTGCGGCGCAGCAACGCGCTGTTCGCGCAGCACGGCGAGGGCTACGGGCCCGAGTTCGCCTACACCGAGGCGATGGAGATGCGCAGCAAGGCCAAGGCGTGGGGGCTGACGCTGGGCATGGGGCTGTTCGAGAAGGCCATCGGCAGCGATCTCGGGCGCAAGGTGCTGGCGCGCGTGTCACCCGATCCCGGCGAGGGGCCGAGCGAGTCGGTGATGGACGGCGGCTTCTTCCGCGTGCGCCTGGTGGGCGAAGGCGAGGACGGGCAGCGCGTGCTCGGCGTGATGCAGGCCGACGGCGATCCCGGCAACCGGGTGACGGTGAAGTGCCTCTGCGAGTCGGCCCTTGCCCTGGCCACCCAGCTCGACGAGCTGCCCGGCGGCCCCGACCGCGGCGGCGTGCTCACGCCCGCGTTCGCCCTCGGGCTGCCGCTGCTCGACCGCCTGCGCGCCGCCGGCTTCGAGGCGCGCGTCGAGCCGCTGGGCTGAGGGTCTGGCGCCTCCCCACGGAGTCCTCCGCGTCGCCGTGCACCGTTCTGCACGCCGATGCGGCGGTTGGGATCCCTCTCGTGTCGCTGCGGCCTCGGCGCGCAGCACGGCACCCCGCTCGGTCTGAACGCCGCGGAGAAGCGCCTACGGCTCCACCGGGATCGCCGGCACGAACGTGATGTCGTCGACGTAGTAGGTCTTCGCCGCGCCGGCCTCGGCCCCGGTGACGCCGAAGTTCGGGAACACCGACAGCTTGTCGTAGCGCGCGCCCAGGTTCAGCGCCGCCGTGCCCGGCGCCGGCTGCGCGAAGTCGAAGGTCAGCACCTCCCACGCCTCGGCCACCGTCGTCGTCGCCTC
>JAUHXL010000667.1 GCA_030426945.1 bacterium | reverse complement strand
CTCACGCCCGCGCGCACCGAGCTGCATCTGTTCGAGCGCGAGGTGTGGGAGCAGACCGGGCTCGTGCCCCACGGCCACCCCTGGCTGAAGCCCGTGCGCTTCACGCGCCCGGGCGACGCCGTCGGCGTGATGGACCACTACCGCGTCGAGGGCGAGGCCGTGCACGAGGTGGCCGTGGGCCCGGTGCACGCCGGCATCATCGAGCCGGGACACTTCCGCTTCCAGTGCCACGGCGAGACGGTCTTCCACCTCGAGATCTCGCTGGGCTACCAACACCGCGGCGTCCGCCGCGCGATGGTCGAGGGGCCGGTGAAGCGTCGCCTGCATCTGGCCGAGACGCTCGCCGGCGACACGACGGTGGGCCACGCCACGGCCTACTGCGAAGCCATCGAGGCGCTGTCCGGCCTGCGCGCGCCGCCCCGCGCCCAGGCCCTGCGCGCCATCGCGCTCGAGCTCGAGCGCCTGGCCAACCACGTGGGTGATCTCGGCGCGCTGGCGGGCGACGTGGCGTTCCTGCCGACCGCGTCGTTCTGCGGCCGCGTCCGAGGCGACTTCCTGAACCTGACCGCCAGCCTGTGTGGCAACCGCTTCGGGCGCGGCCTCGTGCGGCCGGGCGGCGTGGGCTTCGACCTGACGCCCGAGGCGGTCGCCGATCTGTCGAGGCGGCTGGACGCGGCCGAGCGCGACGCGCGGGGCGCCGTGGATCTGTTGTGGGACACCGCGTCGGTGATGAGCCGCTTCGAGGACACGGGCGTCGTGCCCGCCGCGCGGGCCGCCGAGATCGGGCTCGTCGGCGTGGCCGCGCGCGCCTCGGGCCTGCACCGCGACGTTCGGCAGGACCACCCCTCCGGCCTGTATCGCATGGTGCACGTGCCCCTGTCGGTCGTGGAGTCGGGCGACGTCTACGCGCGGGCGCGGGTGCGCTGGCTCGAGTGCCTCCGCTCGATCACCTTCGTCCGCGAGCAGCTCGCCGCGCTGCCCGAGGGCCGCGTGCGCGCCGAGGCCGACCCGCGGCGCCCCGCCCGCCTCGCCCCCGGGCGCGTGGCCGTCGCGATGACCGAGGGTTGGCGAGGCGAGATCGCGCACGTCGCGACGACCGACGCCGAGGGGCGCCTCGCGAGCTACGCGGTGGTCGATCCGTCGTTCCACAACTGGACCGGCCTGGCGATGGCGCTCCGCGACACGGCGATCAGCGATTTTCCTTTGTGCAACAAGAGCTTCAACCTCTCCTACTGCGGCTTTGATCTCTGACGGGATCGCGGACGGGGATCGGTGACCGGATGCTGAAGATCCTGCTCGAACGCGCCCGCCAGGGACACCGCACGATGCGCTGGCCGGACGGCCCGCCGCCGCCGCTGCCCGAGCGCTTCCGCGGCGCGCCCGTGGTGGACGCGAGCGCGTGCGTCGAGGGCTGCCGCGCCTGCGTCGAGGCCTGCCCGACGGACGCGATCACGCTCGAGCCCGCGCCGCGCGTGGATCTGGGGCGGTGCCTCTTCTGCCCCGACTGCGTCGAGGCGTGCCCGTCCGGCGCGATCACGCACGACCGGGGCTTCAGCCTGGCCACGCGCACGCGCGCCGACCTGGTGGTCGGCGGCGCGGACGGCGGACCGGCCGCGAAGGCGAAGGCCCTCGACACCGAGGCACGCCGGCTGTTCGGCCGCTCGCTCAAGCTGCGCCAGGTGAGCGCCGGCGGCTGCAACGGATGCGAGGCCGACACCAACGTGCTCGGCACCGTCGGCTGGGATCTGGGGCGCTTCGGCGTCCAGTTCGTCGCGTCGCCCCGCCACGCCGACGGCCTGCTCGTCACCGGCCCGGTCAGCCGCAACATGGAGGGGGCGCTGCGCAAGACCTGGGAGGCCATCCCCGCGCCCAAGCTGGTGATCGCGGTGGGGGCCTGCGCGATCTCGGGTGGACCGTTCATGGGTCACCCGGAGGTGCTCGGGGGGGTCGAGGCCGGCCTCGGCCCCACGCTGGGCGGCGTGCCGGTCGATCTGTTCGTGCCCGGGTGCCCGCCCCACCCGTTGACCATCCTCGATGGCTTGTTGCGCCTGCTCGGGCGCATCGAGGGGTAGCGCCGCGCTCGCTTACGGGCCCATCGCCACGCAGCGCGCCTTCTGGCCGGGCAGGGCGGCGGCGCGGCTGTCGATCTCGGACTGGATCTGGGCCAGCGTCTGGTCGATGGACGCCGTGTCGTAGCCCGGCGGCAGCTGGCTCTTGTTGTGCTGCACCTGGCGCTTCTCCTCGGTGAGCGCGGCGATGCGGGCCTCGATGGCGGCGACGGTGGCGCGGCACTGGGCGCGGTCGGCGGCGGTGGGCGTGGTGACCTTGGCGTCCCGGCCGCCGCAGGCGGCGAGCAGCAGGGCGCAGAGGAGCAGGGCGCGGCGCATGGGGACTCCCGAGGGCGTTGACGCGCCATTCGACGCCGAAGGGCGGCGTGGGCGCAAGGGGGGCAGCGCGGTCGCCGGGTGGCGGGTCGAGTGGCCATCCGCGCGACGCAGGTCCGCGGCGGCGCGGGCATGCTCCCGGTGGCACGGTGTCTGCTTTCCGTGCCCGCCGACCGCTTCCGCAGGAGACGACCATGCGTCACCCGAGCCCTCGCGCCCTGGCCCTCGCCGCCCTCTTCGCCGCCGGCTGCAGCGCCGAAGACAGCACGACCCCGACCGAGGCGCCCGCCGCCGGCGAGTCGCTGTCGATCGTCGAGCCGGGCAAGGAGGACAACTTCCGCAGCGAGTCGGCGCAGGAGTACCTGCTGACCGGCACCACGACGGTGACCCTCGAGCCCGAGTGGGCCGACGCCTCGGAGGCCGAGCGCGAGGCCCGCGCCCGCGCGCTCTTGCCCTACCGCCAGACGGTCATCGCCTGGTTCCTCAACGCCTACATGGTCGAGAAGAGCCACGACAGCGCGAACAAGGATTACGGCGGCTTCAAGGCGCTGACCAAGAACGGCAGCTGGGAGGACGCCGAGCTGAAGCCCCTCGACGACCTCACCTGGCAGTTCAGCTTCCGGCAGGAGATCGCCGGCCCGCTGAACCTGCTCGACGTGCTGCCGACGACGCTGGCCGCCGACGGCGCGCGCACCTTCGACCTGACCATCGGCAAGGTGTCGACCGACGAGATGCAGCGGCTCGAGCTGAACAGCGAGTGGTACCGCAAGGCGCCCTGGAGCAGCTTCGACCCCAGCACCCTCGACGCGTCGCGCGTGGAGAAGGTGACGCTGACCATCGAGGCCGAGCCGCGGTCGGCCGACGCCTGGTTCGACTACGCGAAGCTCGTCGACGACGGCGTCCTCGACATCGGCGTCCACTTCGGCTGGGACTACCACAACGCCTACCACATCGTGCACAGCCGCTCGGTCTACGAGCACCTGGTGCGCGAGGGCTTCGAGTCGCCGGTCGAGAGCTACGACGCGCTCGAGCGCGACAGCGGCTCGCTGGTCAAGAAGATGGCCACCCCGCTGGGCGAGGTCGAGGTGCGCGTCGCGCTGTTCTGGGGCAAGCCCGGCAGCGCCACCGACCCCGACACCGACGCCGGCGGCCGCGCCCTCGAGGACGACATGCGCGCCAGCCTGCGCGACCGCGACGTCGTCGTCTTCTCGGGCCACAGCGGGCCCTTCTACGGCTTCGCGCTGGCCAACTGGCGCAAGA
>JAUHXL010000666.1 GCA_030426945.1 bacterium | reverse complement strand
ACCGGGCTGCGGGCGGTGCTGCAGGGCGAGGGCGACGAGGCGGGCGTGCAGGCGCTGCGGCGGCACCTGGGCCTGCCCATCCGCATCCAGAGCGCCGTCGAGATCGAGTCGCTCATCGAGCGGGGCGAGTTCGACCTGGCCTACTTCGCCATCACCGAGATGCGCGACGACGATCCCCGCGCCATCTTCCTCATGCGCACCCTGGACGACGCCCTGTCGAGCGCGGGCCGCATGGACGCAGCCGAGCGCTTCTACGTGCGGGCGGTGCGGCGCGCCGGTAACCAGGCGGCGATGCTGAAGAAGTTCGTTCACTTGAAGTTGAAGCAGGGCGAGCGCGAGCGCGCGCTCGAGCTGGCGATCAAGGTGCAGCGCATGGCGCCGGCGGATCCTGAGTTGAGCGCGATTCGGGATGCCTTGGTGATGGGAGCGGCCTGAACGACGTGCGCGGAACGCGGCACCGCCGCGCGCTGGCCGAGGCCCCAATCGTGCAAACAACGGCTCCCACGCGCCGCTCGTTCCGGACGCTCGCCGTGGAGTCGCCATGTCTCGCCTGCCCGCCCGCGCATGCTCGCTGCTGCTCGCCTCGCTGCTGCTGGCCGCGTGCAGTGAGGTGTCACCGTCCAACCCCTTCGACCCCGCCACCCCCGGCAGCCAGCAGGCGACCGGGCGGGTGGTGGGGCGGCTGGTGCTGCCGGCCGGCTTCGGCCCGCAGCGGTTGCAGGGCGCGCAGGTAACGCTGCGCCCGCAGGTGGATCCCGCGTCGGTAACGGCCACCGCCGAGGTGGACGCCGAGGGCGCCTTCGCGCTGACCGACGTGGTGGCCGGCCTGTACAGCGTGCAGGTGCAGGTGGTCGGGCTGAGCCTGACGCCCATCGCGATCGAGCTGACCATCGGGGGCGTGGTCGACCTGGGCGATCTGCGGCTCGAGGCGCCGCCCGACGGGTTGGCGGCGGTGCTGGGGCGCGTGCAGCGGTCGGGCGCGGCGGAGGACGGGCACCAGGGCATCGTCATCGAGGCGCTGGGCACCCCCTACAGCGCGGTGACCACCAGCGACGGCACCTTCCGGCTGGCGGTGGCCGCCGGCGAGCACACCCTGCGCTACGGCGCGCCCGGCTACGCGCCCGAGACGGCGCCGCTGGACCCGCCCCTGGCGGCCGGCGAGGTGCGGACGCTGGACGCCACCGTGGTGCTGACCGGCAGCCCCGGCGCGGTGCGCGGCGTCGTGACGCTGGAGGCGGGCTTCGAGGACGCCGAGCTGCTGCGCACGGCCACGCTGACCCTGGCCCACCCCGGCGCAGGGGCCGACGACGAGGCCACGCGCGAGGCGCGCCCCGACGGCCAGGGCCGCTACCTGTTCGACACGGTGCCCGCCGGGGAGTGGACGCTCACCGCGCGCCTCGACACCTTCCTGCCGGTGACGGTGCCGTTGACGGTGCAGGTGGGCGAGACGACGGCGGCGCCGATCGTGACCCTGTTCTCGGCCCTCGATCTCACCGATCCGTCGACGGCCGGCGCGGTCGAGGGCCAGGCCTTGCGGCAGGGCGCGCCGGCCGATCAGCACGGCGGCATCCGCGTGCAGGCGGTGGGTACGCCCTTCGTGACGCAGACGGCGGATGACGGGCGCTTCCGCCTGGACGTGGCGGGCGGCCGCGCCTACGACGTGCGGCTGAGCGCGCCCGGTCACACGGCCCACGTCGAGAGCGGCGTCGCCGTCGAGGCCGGCGCGACCGCGACGCTCGAGCAGGTGACGCTGGTGGGCGTGCCGGGCAGCGTCGCCGGGCGGTTGGTTGCGCCGGAGGGCTTCGCGGCGGCCCTCGACACGGCCGTCGTGTGCCTGCTGACGCTCGAAGGCGCCGACGAGGCGCCCCTGCCCTGTGGCGGCGCCGCGTCGGACAGCCTGCTGCGCGACCGACCCGCGGACGCCGCGGGCGGCTTCCTGTTCGAGGAGGTCGCGGCGGGCCGCTACGCGGTGGCCGCGGTGGTGGACGGCTTCCTGCCGGTGGTGGTCGAGGCGCAGGTCGAGCTCGACGCGCGCGCCGAGCTGGGCCGCCTGATGCTGCAGCCCCTGCCCCAGACCGGCACCCTGCTGGGCACCGCCCGCTTCGGCGGGCGCGGCGAGCGCGCGCACGCCGACATCGTCGTGCAGGCCGAGGGCACGCCCTACGCCGCGCGCACCGCCGACGACGGCCGCTGGGTGCTCTCGCTGCCCGCCCGCGCGGCCGGCTACGCCGTGCGCTTCAGCAGCCCGGGCTACGACCCCGTCACGCTGGACGTGCCCAGCCTGCCGGGCGGCGCCGAGATCGCGCTCGAGGAGGTGACGCTGCTCGGCCAGCCGGGGCGCGTGCGCGGGCAGATCGGCGTCCGGCCCTTCGAGACCCCCGAGGGCGAGGCGGCCTTCGACGAGCGCGTGTTCCTGCCGCGCGTGGACGTGAAGCTGTTCCTGCTCGACGACGCGTCGCTGGACTACGACCCCCAGGCCCCGCTGGCCACGACGCAGCCCTCGGACGCGCCCGCCGATCAGGGCCTGTTCACCTTCGACGCGGTGCCGGCGGGCCTGTACTTCCTGGTCGTCGAGCTCGAGGGCTTCCAGACGCAGCGCACGCTGGTCGAGGTGCCGCTGGGCGACGTGGCGCTGGTGCCGCGCATCGAGCTGCGGTCGAACCTCAGCGCGCCCGACGTGGCGCCCTCGGTGCTGATCGGCGACGCGCTGCTCGACTGCGCCGGCGCCTGCGATCACGGCGGCACGCTGGTGCAGGTGGTGGGCACGCCCTTCACGGCGGTGACGTCGAGCACCGGCGCCTACCGCGTCGAGCTGACCGCCGGGCCCTATCAGCTTCGCTTCAGCCACGCGGGCTTCACGCCCGAGGTGTCGGCGGTGGGCGCCATCGGCGACGAGGAGACGCTGCAGCTGGAGCCGGTGCGGCTGACGCACCTGCCCGGCGCGGTGGCCGGCGACGTGCTGCGCGGCCTGCCCGACGGGGGCGCGGCGCCGGCCGAGGGGGCGACGGCGACGCTGCTGCAGGACGACGTGGTGGTGGCGAGCGTGCCGGTGGACGCGGCCGGCGGCTTCACCTTCGGGGATCTGCGCGAGGGCGCGTACACCGTGCGCCTCACCCGGCCCTTCTGCGCGCCGCGGTCGGCGGCGGTGCAGGTGCGCCCGGGGGTCGTGAGCCGCGTCGAGCCGTTGGTGCTGCCCTACCTGCAGGGCGCGCTGGCCGGGCGCGCCGCGCTCGAGGGGCCGCCGCGGGGGGTCGCGGTGACGGTGGTGCTCGACGGGCAGCCGGACGACGCGGCGCTGCCGCCGCTGCGCCGGGTGCTGACGGCGGCGCCCGACGACCAGACCTGGGCGGCGGCCGGCCTGCCGGTCGGTACCTGGCGTGCGCGCGCGGTGGCCGACGGCTACCGCCCCTTCGTGGGGGAGCCGGTGGCGCTGGCCGCCGACGCGGTGCTGGCGGTCGACGGGGCGCTGACGCCGCGAAGCTACGCCGCGACGGCGCCGGCGGTGAGCGCGGGCCCGGTCGAGGTGACGCTGACCGCGGACGCCGATCTCACCCACGCGCGGGTGTGGGTCGGCGCGCCGACGCCGCCGGCGGAGCTCGACTTCGCGCCCCTGCCGGCCGGGGGCGTCGTGGCGGCGCCCATCGACG
>JAUHXL010000665.1 GCA_030426945.1 bacterium | reverse complement strand
GTGGCGAGATCGGCCAGCACCCACTCGGGGCTGTTGCGCGCCCAGATGGCCACGCGCTCGCCGACCTCGAGGCCCAGCGCGACCAGGCCGGCGGCCGCGTGCGCCACGCGGACGCCCATCTGGGCCCAGGTCAGCGGGCGCCAGTGGCCGTCGAGCTTGCCATAGGCCATCGGGCGCGCCTGCAGCTTGAGCACCTGCTCGCGGAAGACGGCGGGGATGGACGGGGGGGACATCGGCCCTCGGGGGCTGGACGTGGCGGCGCCGCCATGGAACCAGCGTCGACGCACCGTGTCAATCGCGGCTCGATGGCGCGTCAAGAAGGTATCGTCGCCGCGGGTGTCCGCCCGCTGCGGGCCCGCGCGCGTGCTTGCGCCCCCGCCGAAGGCGCGTGCTATGGTGGCCGACGGCCAGCAGACGGGCGGCGGCGCCGCCTCGGTGGAGCGCATGGATCCCGACGACTTCCCCACCGGCTACCGCCCGTGCCGCGAGCTCGGTCACGGCTCGATGGGGACGGTGTGGCTGGCCTGGCACGCGCAGACCGAGGGACACTGCGCGGTCAAGGTGCTCAGCCTGCGCAACGACCGTCGAGGCAGCGCCGAGCGCAGCTTCAACCGGGAGGTGCGCGCCATGGCCCGCCTGCACCACCCCAACATCATCGAAGTGCACGATTACGGTCGCACGCCGAAGGGCTCGCCCTTCGTGGCGATGGAGTACGCCCCCGGCGCCAGCCTGCACAGCTACGTGCGCGGCGCCTGGACCTGGCCGCAGCTGTGGACGCTGCTCGACGGGCTGGTCGCGGGTCTGGGGCACGCCCACGCGCGCGACCTGGTGCACCGCGACCTGAAGCCCGGCAACGTGATGGTGGCGCCCGACAAGGTGGGCCCCGGCGCGATCAAGCTGGCCGACTTCGGCATCGCGCTCGCCGTGACCGAGGCCAGCCGGGCCAGCCGCCGCATCGAGGGCACGCCGGCCTATATCGCGCCCGAGGCCGCCTCGGGCGACGTGGCGTCGACCGGCCCCTGGACGGATCTCTACTCGCTCGGCGTGATGCTGTTCGAGGTGCTGACCGGCGACCTGCCCTACCACGGGCGCCACCTGCTCGCGCACCACCAGCGCTCACCGCTGCCGCCGATCATCGTGCGGGACGACGTCGACGTGCCGCGTGGCCTCGTGGACATCACCCGCAAGCTGATGGCCAAGTCGCCCGTCGAGCGCTTCCGCTCGGTGGCGGGCCTGCGCGACGCCCTCGCTGCGCTGGGGCCGCTGCCCACGCCGGTGCCCCTGGGCCCGGCCCCTGGGCGCAGCCGGCTGGACGATGATCCCCCCACCGGCGCCGAGCCCATCCGCCCGATGCGCGGCCCGGCCGGTCCCGCGCTGTTCCACCTGCGCCAGCCCGCCCTCGTCGGGCGCGAGGGCGCCAAGCAAGTGCTGAAGGTGGCCGCCGAGGCCGTGCTGACCGGCCAGGGGCCGCGGGTCGTGCTGATCGAGGGCGACGCCGGCCTGGGCAAGAGCCGGCTGGCGGGCTGGCTGCGCGAGGAGATGGAGGAGGCCGGGCTGATGCGCACGATGACCGTGCGCAGCGAGCCCCAGACCCGCACGGGCGGCGGCTTGCGGCAGGCGGTGCTGCGCTACATCGGCGCGCCGACGCTCGCCAAGCACGCCGCGCCCGAGGTGTTCGCCCAGGCCTTCCCCGACGAGACGCTGCGGCGGCAGGCGCTCGAGACGCTGTGGGCGCAGCCGCAGGGCGAGGGGCCGGGCTTCGGTGAGCTGCTGGTGAAGCGCGCCGGCGACATGCTGGCCGCCCTCATCGGGCCCCGGCCGTTCCTCTTCATGAGCGACGACGCCCAGTGGTCGCCGGAGGGCCGCGTGCTGCGCCTGGTCCACCGCCTCGGGCGGGATCCGACGCTGTCGCGGCTGCTGATGGTGGTGACCCTGCGACCCAGCGACCGGACGACCGTGCAGGCGGCGCGGCGGGCGCTGCTGAAGCTGCCCGGCGCCCAGCTCATTCAGCTCGCTCACCTGACGCCGCGCGATCTGGCGCCGGCGCTCGAGGGGCTGGCCCCCCTGCCCGCCGGCATCGCCGAGGCCGCGTGCATCAGCGCCGCCGGCAACCCGCTGCTGGCCCTCGAGGCCGTGCGCGCGCACCTCGAGGACGAGGGGCTGGGCAGCGCGCCGGCGGATCCGAACGCGGTTCTGGCGCAGCGCATCGAGCGGGCCAGCCAAGGACCGGGCGGCGGGGAGCTGCGCAGCGCGCTGGCCCGGGCGACGCTGCTCGGGCGCTCGTTCACCGTCAAGCCCCTCGCGCAGCTGTGCGCGGTGCCCGGCGATCCGGACGCGCCGGCGCTGCCCACCGAGGCCGACGCCGTCGAGGCGCTGCTCGAGCGCGCCGGGGCGGCGGGGCTGGCCATCGAGCAGGGGCCCGGGCGCTGGCGGTTCAGCCACGATCTGGTGCGGGCGCAGTTCCGCGAGGTGTGCCGGCTGCTGGCGAACTGGCCGGCGCTGAACCTGGCCGCGGCGGAGCTGAAGAAGAAGCGGGCGGCGGTGGATCCGACGGGCATCGAGCTCGAGGTCGTGGCGCGGCACCACTGGGAGGGCGGCGAGCGCGCGCTGGGTATGCGGCAGGGCGTCGAGAGCGTGCAGCGGCTGCACGCGGCGGGGCTGATGGGGCACGCGACCTCGTTCACGCGGCGCCTGCTCGAGTGGGACGACCGGACGCAGCTGTTGAGCGCCGAGGATCGCTGCGAGCTGCGCCTGCTGGGCAGCGACGCCGCCGAGCACGCCGGCCAGCCCTTCGAGGCGGAGCGGCACGCGCTGGCCGCGGTGGAGCTGGCGCGGCGCAACTACCTGCCGGCGCTGGGCGCGCGGGCGGCCAGCCGCGTGGGCGTCCTGAAGATCCAGGCCGACGACGTCACGACGGCCGAGCGCTGGCTGTGGGACGCGCTGCGCTTCGCCCGACAGAGCGGCGACGCCAAGGCGCGCAGCAACGCGCACCTGTCGCTGGGGCAGCTGTACAACTACACCGAGAAGAAGAGCCTGGCGCTGACGGCCTTCGAGGCCAGCCTCGAGGGGGCGCGGCAGGCCGGGCTGGACGCCGAGGCGCTGGCGGCGCGGGCCGCCATCGCGCGCATCGATCGGCTCGAGGGGCGCACCGAGCGGGCGGAGCGCACCTTCGAGCAGGTGGCGCGGGCCGCGCAGGAGGCCGGGCTCGAGGTGATGGCGCTCGACGCGCGGCTGCAGCTCGGGCTGTGCGCCTGGGTGCGCGATGATCCCGACGACGCGAAGGTGGCCTTCGACGAGGTGCGGCGCGGGGCGCGCGGCAACCTGTTCGTGCTCGAGTTCCAGGCCTGCCTCGGCGAGGCGTGGGCGCACGCGGCGGGCGGCGCGTGGACCGACTGCGAGATGGCGCTGATGCAGGCCGAGGATCTGCGCTACGACGTGCGGATGCACGATCCCGAGGTCGAGCGGCTGCGCCAGGATCTGCGGGCGCTGGCGCAGGACGCGCACCGCGTCGACGTGGTCGAGCGCGCCGACCGGCTGGACCTGCGCACGACGCGCACGCACAGCACGCACGCCGAGTGAGGCGCCGGGTGCGGGCGACGCTGCTGAGCGCGCTGTTGCTGGCGGGGCTCGGCTGCGAGGACAGCGCCAAGGGC
>JAUHXL010000664.1 GCA_030426945.1 bacterium | reverse complement strand
CCGTCGACCCCGCCGTCTTCCAGCGCCTGCGGCGGGCCTGGACCTTCCTGCTGACGCTGCCCGGCGTCCCGCTCATCTACAACGGCGACGAGGTGGGGCTGGCCGGCGGCAACGATCCCGACAGCCGGCGCGACATGCGCTGGGAGGGGGCGCTGAGCGATCTGGCGATGGATCCCTCGGGGCTGTCCGCCGAGCAGCGCGGGCTGCGCGCGTGGATCGAGGCGGTGGCGACGGCGCGCGGGGCGCACCCCGCCCTGTGGCGCGGCGCGCGGCGCGAGCTGTGGGTGGACGACGACGTGTACGTGCAGGCGCGGTGGACCGACGACGACGCGGCGCTCGTCGTCCTCAACCGCGGCGCCGAGGTGACGGTGCCGGTGCCGCTGGGGCCGCTGGCCGAGCGGTTCGGCGCCTTCGAGGTCGCGCTGGGCGACCTGCAGGCGCGCCGCGAAGGCGCGACGCTGATGCTGACGGTGCCCGCCGGCGAGAGCGGGATCGTGGGGGAGACCGAGTGAGCCTGCTCGACGGCAAGCGCGGCGTCGTCTTCGGCGTCGCCAACGAGCGCTCGATCGCCTGGGCGGTGACCCAGGCGGTGGTGGCCGACGGCGCGCAGGTCGCGCTGAACTACGTCAACGAGCGCATGGCGCGCCGGGTGGAGCCCCTGGCCGCGTCGGTGGACGCGGCGGTCTGCGCGCCCTGCGACGTGACCGACGACGCGCAGCTCGACGCCTACTTCGCGCAGGTGGCCGAGGCCTTCGACGGCCGCCTCGACTTCGTGGTGCACAGCGTCGCCTTCGCCGATCGCGACGACCTGCTCGGCGACTTCAGCGCCACCCGCCGCGCGGGCTACGCCCTGGCGATGGACGTCAGCGCCTACAGCCTGCTGGCGCTGACGCGGCGGGCGCTGCCCCTGATGACCGCGGGCGGCAGCGTGTTGACGATGACCTACTACGGCGCCGAGAAGGTGGTCGAGAACTACAACGTGATGGGCGCGGCCAAGGCGGCGCTCGAGGCCAACGTGCGCTACCTGGCGGCCGAGCTGGGGCCCCGCGGGGTGCGGGTGAACGCGATCAGCGCGGGGCCGGTGAAGACGCTGGCCGCCGCGGGCATCCCCGGCTTCCGCGACATGCTGAAGCACGTCGCCGGGCGCGCGCCCCTGCGCCGCAACGTCGAGCCCGCCGAGGTCGCCGACGCCGCCGTCTTCCTCGCCAGCGACCGCGCCACCGCCATCACCGGCGAGGTGCTGCACGTCGACTGCGGCTACCACGTCCTGGGCGTCTGAGCCGAGCGCCAGCGAGTCGTGGTCGTCGGCGACCCGCCGCGAGGCCGGCGCCGGCCCGGCGCCTCACCGCCACGTCGCGCCGCGCTGGCCCGCCCATCGGACCACGACCCGACCCCGACCCGAAGCGCCCCCTCGGTGGCTCGCTTCTTGCTGCCCAGCCGCTCCGCCCAACGGGCGTTAAGTTGCTGACGACCAAGGAGCAGGCGTGCACCGCCACCTCATCCTCGTTTCCGCCCTCGCCGCCGTCGGCTGCGCCGACGCCACCGACGCCCTCCCCTCCGCGGTCGATCAGACCCAGCAGGCCATCCGCAACGGCACACGCGATCCACAGATCCTCGACCTGAGCGACGGCCAGCTGCTGGCCCTCGGCTGGCTGCACTCGCGCGGTCGCCCCGCCCAGCCCTTCTGCACCGGCACCCTGATCAGCCCGAACGTCGTCGCGACGGCGCGTCACTGCATCGACGGCCGCACCGGCAGCCGCATCGCCTTCGGCGTCGGCCAGCACCCGGAGGATCCGGCGGCCACCTTCCCCGTGGCCGCCGCCTACGGGCACCCCGAGCTCGACGCCGCCGTGCTGGTGCTGGGCGAGGACGCCACCGATCGCCTGCCCGAGCTCGTGCCCATCCGTCACAACCGCGTCGCGCTGACCGACGAGATCGTCGGTCGCGAGGTCGAGGCCGGCGGCTTCGGCGAGACCTACGATCCCTCGCGCTCGGGCCGCTACTTCGCGGTCGTCGAGCTGATCGGCGTTCAGCGCACCGAGATCACGGTGGACGGGCGCGGGCAGCAGGGCATCTGCTTCGGCGACTCGGGCGGCCCGGTCATGACCACCGACGACACCGGCGAGATCGTGGTGCTGGCCGTCGAGTCGTGGGGCGACCAGAGCTGCGTGGGCATCGACCACCTGACCCGCCTCGACGTGCTCGACGACTGGCTGAACACCTTCATCGAGGGCGGCGTGCCCGAGACCGAGTGCGGCGATCTCACCTACCTCGGGCGCTGCGACGGCGTGGTCGCCGAGTGGTGCGAGAACGGCGCCATCCGCCAGCAGGACTGCGGCCAGCGGGGTCAGCTGTGCGACTTCGTCAGCGACGACGTGGGCTTCTTCTGCCTCGACAACCCGCCCTGCGGCGACATCGACGCGCTGGGGGTGTGCGACGGCGACCTGCTCAAGCGCTGCCGCTTCGGCGAGCTGGTGGTGCAGCCCTGTGACACCGAGGCGGGCGAGGTGTGCCGCAGCGACCGGGGCGGCGCCTTCTGTGGTCTGCCTCAGCCGGCCGAGGACGCGTCGCCGGCGCCCACCCCGCCCGAGGACGCCGCCGCGGAGCCGGCGCCGATCGCGGACGCCGGGGCGCCGGGCGGCGCGCCCGACGGCGGCCCAGGGGAGGACGACGCGACGCCCGGCAGCGACGACGAGAAGAGCGCGAGCGGCGGCGACGGCTGCGCGGCCGCGCCCGGCGCCCCGGGCGGCGAGGCCCCCGCCGGCCTCGCGCTGCTGGCGCTGCTGGCGTTGCGCCGCCGCCGCGAGGGTCGTACAACGCGCGCATGAGCACGCGCCCGGACGCCGCCGACGTCACCGACGATCTCAACGCCTATGGCTTCCGCACCGAGATCCGGGTGCGGCTGAGCGAGACCGATGCGGTGGGCATCGTCTTCTTCGGCAGCTTCGCGACCTACCTCGACGTGGGCCGCATGGACTACCTGCAGAACCTCGACCTGCAGGCGATGCACGGGGCGGTGCGGGATCTCATCCCCGGCGCCGTGGTCGCGCAGTCGATCCGCTACCTGCGGCCGGCCCGCTACAACGACGAGCTGGTGATCCACGTGCGCCTCGCGCACATCGGGCACACCAGCTACACGTTCCACTTCCTGTTCGCCCACAAGCGCACCCGCGAGAAGGTGGCCACCGGCCGGCTGACGCTGGTGTGGATGGACGACGCCTTCCGGCCGATGCGGGTGCCGGACGCCTTCCGCGAGACCGTGCGGGCCTTCGAGGGCCCGCTGCTCACGGAAGGGTGAAGGTGCGCGTCCCGGCGCCGAGGCCGAGGGCGACGCAGGCCGGGTCGTAGGCGTCGTCGCCGGGGCAGAGCAGCAGCTGGTACTGCTCGCCCGGCGGCTCGCTGGGATCGTCCACCTCGTGAACGGTGATCCGGTCGCCGGTCGCCAACGGCCTCTCGAGGGCCAGCCGGAGCAGGACGCGGGCGCCCAGCCCACCGAGCGACACGAAGGTGTCGGGCTCGCGGGGCCCGAGGGCGTCCGGCGCGCCGAGGGCGGCGCCGGGCTGCTGCGCGGCGCTCGCCTCCCAAGGCACGAGCTCGGCGGCGAGCACCGCGCGGGCGACGCCGAACTGGCCGTCTCCTTCGACGGAGACGGCGTCGA
>JAUHXL010000091.1 GCA_030426945.1 bacterium | reverse complement strand
CCCAGCCGGCGCCCACCTTGCGGGCGGGGGCTCGCCGCGATAAGACCGTCCGACACGGTGGCGGAGCGGCGCGCGACAGATGCAGATCTACACGAAGATCCTGATCGGCATGGCGGTCGGCGCGGTCGTCGGCCTGACGCTGGGCCCCAACAGCTCGTTACTCGAAAAGGACCTCTACAAGGTCGCCGACGGGCCCTCGGTGGAGCTGCGTCTCGACCGCGAGGACGCCGACAGCCGGCTGCGCCTGCCTCAGGGCGTGCCCCTCGAGCTGCGGCACGTCGAGACCGTGGAGGGCACGCTCACCGACGCCCAGGGCGAGACGCACACCGTGCCCACCTGGGTGAAGGTGCGCTTCCGCCTCAACGAGCGCCTGCTGCTGCGCGACGAAGGCGGCAAGCTCCAGGCGCAGCTGGGCAACCGCAAGCTGGGCCAGTCGGTGGAGGCGTGGCTGCGCATCACCGCGGAGCCGCTGGACGCCGGGGGCTTCACGCTGGCGCCGATGCCGGTGAGCGCGCTGGGTGACTCGATCGTCAGCTGGGCCCAGCCGGTGGGCAAGCTGTTCATGCGGCTGATCAAGATGGTCATCGTGCCGCTCGTCTTCGCGTCGCTCCTCGTCGGCGTCGCCAGCCTCGGCGACGTGCGCAAGCTGGGCCGCCTCGGCGGCAAGACGCTCGGGCTCTACATGCTCACCACCGCGATCGCGGTGACCATCGGCCTGGTCGTGGCCCACGTGTTCCAGCCGGGATCCTTCATCGCCGAGGCCGACCGGGCCGCCTTGCTCGCCCAGTTCGGCAGCGCCGCCGAGGGCAAGACGGAGGCCGCGGCGATGGCGCCGTCGGCGATGGACAACGTGCTGGCGATCATCCCGCTGAACCCGATCGAGTCGCTCGCCAGCGGCAACATGCTGCAGATCATCTTCTTCGCGGTGATCCTGGGCGTCGCCCTCACGATGCTCGGCGAGGGCGAAGGCAAGCCGGTCGTGAACTTCTTCGACCGCATCCAGAACGCGATGATCGTGGTCATCCACATGGTGATGGCCATCGCGCCCTACGGCGTGGCCGCGTTGGTGGCGGAGGTCGTCGGCACGAGCGGTTTCTCGGTGCTCAAGGCGCTGTTGGTGTACGGCCTGGTGGTCGTGGCCGGCCTCGCGCTGCAGGCCACCCTCGTCTACGGCGGGCTGGTCAAGGTGCTGGCCCGGATGCCCCTGCTGCGCTTCATGAAGGCCATCCGCCCCGCGCAGCTCATCGCGTTCTCGACCTCGTCGTCGTCGGCCGCCCTGCCGGTTTCGATGGAGTGCGCCGAGGAGAACCTGGGCGTCAGCAACTCGGTGTCGAGCTTCGTGCTGCCCCTGGGCTCGACCGTCAACATGGACGGCACCGCCCTGTACCAGGGGGTCGCGGCCATCTTCATCGCCCAGGTGTTCCAGATGGACCTGTCGCTGGGCGATCAGCTGAGCATCGTGCTGGCCGCGACCATGGCGTCGGTCGGCGCGGCGGGTGTGCCGGGGGCCGGGATGGTGACGTTGGCGATGGTGCTCACCGCCGCCGGCATCCCCCAGGTGGGCCTCGCCCTCATCCTGGGCATGGACCGGCTGCTCGACATGTTCCGCACCGCCGTCAACGTCACCGGGGACCTGGCGGTGACCAGCGTGATGGCGGTCAGCGAGGGCGAGAACCTGAACCCGCTGACGCCGGAGGCCGACAAGGCCGATCCGGATCGCGGGTTCGAGGGCCGGCTGGACCACCCGCCGAAGCCGGTGGAGCCGGACTGAGGCCGCGCGGCTCGCGGCCCCCAGCCGCGCCGCCGGCGGCTCACAGCCCCCAGTGCACGCCGACCGTGAACATGCCCCCGGTGATCGTGCGATCGCCGGTGTAGGGCTGGTAGGCCACCGGGCGGGCGTCGAAGTCGCCGTCGGCGATCGGCCCGCGCTCGACGTCCTCGGCGTCGCGGTGCATCAGCAGCGTGCGGAACGACGCGTCCAGCCGAAACGAGCCGAAGCGGTACTGCGCGCCCAGGCCGAACTGGGCGGTGGGCGTCGCGAAGTCGATCTGCTCGCCGAGGGCGTCGAAGCGCACCGAGTGCGCGGCGACGCCGACGCCGCCCAGCACGTACATCTGCAGACGCCAGTCGGGGAACAGGTAGAGCAGGGCCGAGGCGGTGAAGGGCGCGGTCACGCGGACGACGTCGCCGGGGGCCGAGCTGCCGAGCTCGTCGCTCACCAGCACGTCGAAGCCGCCCTCGATCCCCCAGCGGCGACTGATGCGGTAGCGGGTGTAGGCGCCGACGCCGCCCATGCCCAGGCCCTGGTAGGTGTCTTCGTCGCTGAGGGTGAGGCTGGAGATGCGGGGCCCGAACTCGAAGCGCCCCTGATCCCACGACCAATCCTGGCCAGCGGAGGGTCGGGCGGCGGCGGGGGCGGCGGTCAGCGCGAGGCCGGCGGTCAGGGCGAGGCCGAGCGCGGCGAAACGGCGGATGGACATGGTGTGCTCCTCGAGACGTAGACGGTGCGTCCGCTGAGCAAAGGCCGCGCCAGCGTCGCCGCCCACGGCCACGGACGCCTGACCGCGCGCTCGTGAACCTCGAGCCACAGCGCGGTGGGCGCCCGATTCACACCGACCCGCCCCCCACGATCAGGCGGCACACCAGAAGTCGCGCCCCTCGGTCAGGCCGGCGGCGGTGAACAACGCGCGCACGTGATCTCGGCGGCCCTCGCTGCCCACCACCACCAGCAGCACCTCGTCGGCCCGCAGGGGCGCGTCCTCGAAGCGCTCCACCGGCGCGCCGTGGATCACCTGGCCCAGGCGCCGCGGGTTGATGTCCAGCCAGCCGCGCAGGGACGCGCCCCCCGCCACCAGGAGGCGGGCCAGCCGCTTCGCGTCGCGCCCCGTGCCGGCGATGCGCACGGCGCGCCCCCGCAGGGGGCCGCGCAGCAGGTAGTGGGCGCGGCAGGCGCGCACCGCCTCGCGGTGGCAGTGGGCGGCGGTGCGGGTCACCCGCGCCGGGTGATCCCGCCAGAAGGTGAGCGTCTCGGTCACCTTGCCGAAGCGCGCCCCCGCCTCGAAGAGGCGCAGCCACAGGTCATAGTCCTCGGGCCACCCCCGGTCGACGTAGCCGCCGACCGCCTGCACCGCCGCCCGCTCGAACATGACGCTCGGGTGCACCAGCGGGCTCTCGACGAAGCGCGCCCGCGCCAGGGTGTCGTGATCGACCAGCCCGTTCTGCCAGCGCGCGTAGCGCCGCAGGCCCGCGCCGATCCCCTGCGTCGGGAAGCACCGCACGCCCGTCCCGCACACGGTCCAGCCATGACGCAGCATCGCGGCCCGCTGGCGGATGACCCGATCCGGGTGCGCCAGGTCATCGGCGTCGAGGCGGCAGACGAGCTCGCCCGTCGCGGCGTCGAGCCCGGCGTTGAGCGCCGCCACGAGCCCGTCGGGCGGGCGGCGCAGCACGCGCAGCCGGGCGTCGCGCCGCGCCGCCGCGGCCAGGAGCGCCGGCGTGGCGTCCGCGCTGCCGTCGTCCACGACCAGGATCTCGAGGTCGTCGCCGCGCAGGCGCCGCAGGCTGGCCAGCGTCGGGGGCAGGAAGGCCGCCCCGTCTCGCACGGGCACGAGGACGGTCACGCGGGTCACTCGGCCCCCTCCCCCACGCCTCGGCGCAGGTGCGTGCACTCCCCGTCGATCCCGGCTAGCATGCCCGCATGCGCGCACCCCCTCTGGTCCTCGCCGCCCTGCTGTTGGCCGCCTGCGGCCCCTCGCCCGGCACCCAGGGCCCCGGCCCGATCGAGCACAAGCCCCCACCCGACGACCCCCGCCGCCCGAGCAGCGGGCCGGACGACGGCATGGAGGTCGAGGGGATGCAGGGCACCCTCGACGACGACGAGGTCAGCCGCGTCGTCGCCGAGCAGATGGCGGGCTTCCGCAACTGCTTCCGCCGCGCGCCCGGCGCCTTCGTCGCCGGCGAGGTGCAGCTGCAGTTCGTCGTCGCGCCGAGCGGTCGCGTCGATCGGGTCTGGGTGGCCCAGTCCGATCTGGGCAGCTGGGCGGTCGAGGACTGCCTGGTGCAGACGGCCCGGTTCCTCGAGTTTCCGCGCCCCATGGGGGGCGGCCCGGCCCGCTTCGTCTTTCCGTTCGCGTGGAACGAGCGGGCGCGGCGCCTGACCGCGCCCATCGACGAGGCGTGGGGCTACGAGACGCTGCGCAAGGGGCGCGGGGTGATCGACGCCTGCCGCAGCCAGCACGGCTTCGCGGGCCCCTTCCACGTGACGGCCTACGTCGGACGGAAGGGGCAGGTGATGAGCGCGGGCCTGCACGCAGCGAAGCCGGCGGGCGAGTTCGCCGCGTGTGTGGTGACCGCGCTGGGCGAGATGGACTTTCCCAACCCGGGCTCGCGCATCGTGAAGTACCAGGCGTTGGTGGAGGATCTGCCCGACGCGCCCTGAGCGGGGCGCGTCGCGGGGGCGGCTCAGCCGGCGGCGCGGACGCTCTTGCGGACGCGCTCGCGGACATAGCGCGAGACGACGCTGACCGCGACGCAGTTGAGCAGGAAGTTCCGCAGGCGGGCGCGATCCGGCGTGCGGTACTGGTTGTAGAACACCAGCTCGCCGAGGAAGAGCACCGACTCGCCGTCGACGTCGACGAGGCCGGGGATGCCGTCGTCGGGGTAGCCCTCGGGCAGCGCCTCGGCGATGCCGGGCAGGCAGTACTCGGCGGGCAGCGTGGCCCGATCGGGCAGCATCAGGTTGCCCCGATGGAAGAAACGCAGCGAGGCCGGATCCTTGCCGGTCTTGCGGATCAACGTCTCGACCTTGGAGCTGTGGCTGAAGCTCGCGTAGAGGTCGGGCTCGATCGGCTGCGACGCGCTCGGCAGCTCGCGGTCGACGTGGGTGACGAGCTCCGGCAGGCCCGAAGGCTGGCGGTGGATGCGCTGCATCGCCCAGAAGCGCGCGGGGTAGACGTTGAAGGGCTCGATCAACCCCGAGAAGGGCTCGAAGCTGAAGGCGAGCCAAGGCAGCAGCGCCCCCTTCTTGCCGGTCGCGGCGATGGGCCGATACACCGTCTGCACGTCCTGGATGTCCTGGACGAGCGCGTGCGCCACGTCCGTGTTCAGCAGCGTGTCCGGCGAGACCTCGATGATCTCACGGACCATCTCGCTGATGTCGCGCAGTTTCATGTCCCCTCCTGTCCGAGCCTGGAATCCGCGCACCCGATGAACCGGGCGGCGCAGAGCTTCAACTACATATACCTACACCGGCCACGGCCGTCAATCTCGGCGCTGCACCGCACGGCCTGCTATCATGCGCGGCCATGACGCGCCCCGACGACCGGCGGGCCGACCCGCCTCGACCTTGCAACGTGGCCTGCGCTCGGCGTTGTTCCGCCCTCGCGCTGGCCGCAGCGACCCTCCTCGTCGGCTGCACCACCGACTTCCCCGCCGCCGGCCCGTGCCAGCGTGATCTCGACTGCGTGGACGGGCGCCGCTGCCTCCCGCAGGCCGACGGCGCGCTCGCTTGCGTCCCGCCCCGCCCCTTTCGCGCCGGCGACGCCACGCTGGGTCCGGGCCGCCTTCCGGGCAGCACACGGGACGCCGGCCGCATCGGGCGCCTCCCGCGCGACGCCGCCCCGCCCGCGCCGCCCCTGGACGCAGCCTCAGCCCCTCCCGACAGCGACGACCTGGGCCTCCCGCCGCCGCCCAAGGACGCCGGGCGGGCGCCGGTCGACGCCGCGGTGGACGCCGCTCTCCCCCCGCCCCCTCCGCCCGACGCCGCGCCGCCGCCTCCGACGGCGCCGGCGCTCTCCGAGGGCGGCTGCCCCATCGAGCTCACCGGGGAGCGGGTGCCCGGCTTCGTCGGCGGCCGGGTCTGCCTCGACGACCAGTACTGCGTCTACGAGTACGTCACCGAGCCGCCAGCCGCCTCGTGCGACGACCTCTGCGCCGACTTCGGCCTGCCCTGCCTCAGCGCCACCTACACCGCGGGGCTGCGCTGCCAGATCACCTTCGGGGTCGACTGCGCCGTCCCGGCGCTGCGCGACCTCATGTGCGTCTGCGAGCATCCGCGGCCGTAGACGCCTGTTGCGCATCCGGGGCACTTCGCGGTGCACGCCCCCTCGACGCGCACGAGCTCCTCGGTGCTTCCCCTCGGGCCGCGGCCGCGCACGGTGCCCCCAGCAGGATTCGAACCTGCGACCCCAGGATTAGGAATCCTGTGCTCTATCCGGCTGAGCTATGGGGGCGCGGGGTGCGCGCGGGACCGGCCCGGTCGACCGAGCCCGCTCAGTATTTGAGCAGACTGTACACGTGCCGAGGCGCCAGGCGCGCCGCCCCGGCCAGATCGAGCAGCTCGATCATCACCAGCACCGAGGCGACCTCGGCGCCCTGCTGCTCGCACAGGCGTGCGGCGGCCTCGGCCGTGCCGCCCGTGGCCAGCAGATCGTCCACGATCACCACGCGGTCACCCGCGCGGAGGGCGTCGACGTGCACCTCGAGCGCGTCACTGCCGTACTCGAGGTCGTACTCGACGCGGGCCGTCGCCGCCGGCAGCTTGCCCGGCTTGCGGCACGGCACGAAGGGCAGCGCCAGGTGGTGCGCCACCGGCGCGCCCAGGATGAAGCCCCGCGACTCGATGCCGAGCACCTTCGTCGCGCCGTGCACGCGCGCGATGCCGCTCATGGCGTTGGTCGCCGCCTCGAAGGCCTCGGCGTCCGCCAGGATGGGCGTGATGTCGCGAAACAGGATGCCCGGCTTGGGAAAGTCGGGCACGTCTCGCACCAGGTCGCGCAGGTTCACCATCTCGGGTACCGCATCCCCATCGTCATCGGGCCGGTAGGTGGATGAGGGGGTCGATCGCCTTCCCCTCCACCCGGATCTCGAAGTGGAGGTGTGGCCCGGTGCTTCGACCGGTGCTGCCCACCTCGGCGATGCGGGATCCTTGCCGGACCTGATCGCCAACGTCAACCAGGTTCCGCCGGTTGTGGGCGTACACGGTGACATACCCGCCCGCGTGACGCAGGATGACCAGGTTGCCGTACCCGCGCTGCTTGTCGTCGCTGTAGACCACCTTGCCGGCCGCCGCCGCGAAGATCGGGGTGCCCGGCGGCGCGGCGATGTCGACGCCCTTGTGGGGTCGGCCGCCGCGCGGACCGAAGCCGCTGCTCAGGGTGCCGACCACGACGGGCCACCGGAAGCGCGGCGCCGCGACGCCTTCGGACGGGGCCTCGGCGGGCGGGAGGCGCCGCACCGCCTCGTCCACCCCATAGAGAAAGAGCACCTGGCCCACCTCGAGGCGGTCCGGATCCACCAGGCCGTTGATCTCGACCAGATCCTCGAGGGGCACCGCGTGTGTGCCGGCGATGGCGCCCAGCGTGTCGCCGGGTTCGACCGTGTACCAGACCCCGACGAGCTCCGGCGCCTCGCCCTCGGCCCGCAGCGGCGGCCCACCTGCGCAGGCGGTGAGCAGCCCCCCGGCGCCGAGCCCCACGAGCGCCCAGGCGAGTCGTCGTGGCACGGTCGGCCCCTGGCGTCTGCCCCGCTCAGTGCGGGGCCCCAAAAAGAAAAAGGCCGCGGAGCCAAGCTCCGCGGCCTTTTGGGGTCGGGGTGAGAGGATTTGAACCTCCGACCACTTGCACCCCATGCAAGTGCGCTACCAGACTGCGCTACACCCCGGAAACGGCGCGCATCCTATGAAGGACCGCGCTCCATGTCAACCACCTCGTTCATCGGCTCCGACCGATTTCCTTCAGCGCGCGTACATGCACGCCGAGACGGCTCGACGCGCGGCTGAGCAACGCCTCGGCCTTGCGCGCTTCGCCGCGCCAGAACGCGGCCTCGTCCTCGGCCGCGGCGCGCGCCCGCTCCGCCTCGACCACCCGCGCGCGGGCCTCGTCGAGCTGCGCGACGAGGGCCTCGCGCGCGGCCTCCACCTCGTCGAGCGCCACCGCCGTCTCGGTCGGCACCGCGCGCAGCACCGCCTCGACCGCGGCCTCGCCCTCCTGCAGCAGCGCCCGCGCCCCCGCGATGGTGTACTTGCGCTCGTGCAGCAGCGCGCGCACGCGCCGCAGCAGCTCGACGTCGGACCGACTGTAGATGCGGTGCCCGTTCCGCGCCTTCTGGGGGCGGATGCGGCCGAACTCGCTCTCCCAGAACCGCAGGACGTGGGGCTTCACCCCGACGAGGCGGCTGACCTCGCCGATCTTGAACGAGAGCCGCTCGGGGATCTCGGGCAGATCGGCTTTGGCCATGGCGACGCCCCCGAGAGCCTATCGACGCACGATCAGGCGTTGATCGAGTTCTTCAGAACCTGGCTGGGCTTGAAGGTCAGCACCTTCCGGGGCGCGATCTTGATCTCCTCCCCCGTCTGCGGGTTGCGGCCGGTCCGCTCCTTCTTCTGGCGCACCACGAAGTTGCCGAAGCCGCTGATCTTGATCTTCTCGCCGCGCTCGAGGGTCTCTTTGATGGTCTCGAAGACCATCTCGACGATCTCCGCCGACTCCTTCTTGGAGAAGCCACCGAGGTTGTCGTACACCCTCTCGACGATGTCCGCCTTGGTCATCCTGTTCGCTTCGTCGTCCAGGCGTCCTGCCCCGGCGCTCCCTCAGCGGAGCTGGGCCGAGAACGCGTCCCGCAAATGATCCACCAGCCGACCGTGCGCGGCGGCGACGTCGTCGTCCGTCAACGTGCGGTCGGACGCCCGGTACGTCACGCGCAGCCCCAAGCTGCGCTCGTCGGCGCCGAGCGAACCTCCCTCGTATACGTCGAACACGCGCACGCTGTCAACGTAACCGAGGGCCAAATCCTCAATGGATGAAAGCACTTGGGCGGCCAGCACCGAGCGCGACAGGCGCAGGGCCAGGTCGCGGGTCACCGCGGGGAACCGGCCGAAGTCGACGAACCGCGGCGCGGGGGCCGCGTGGCCCACGAGGGGATCGAGATCGAGCTCGGCGACGAACAGCCGCGCGCCCAGATCCAGGGTGCGGGCCAGCCGCGGGTGCAGCTCGCCGGCGACGCCGAGCGAGCGGCCCTCGAGGTGGACGGTGGCGGCCGCGCCGGGGTGCAGCCAGGCGCAATCGGCGGGCTGAAGCGCCGGCGCGGGCCGACCGAGCGTCGCGCAGAGGTCGACCAGCAGGCCCTTGAGATCGAAGAAGTCCACCGCGCGCGGGCCGCCCTGCCAGTGATCGGTCGCCGGGCCGGACCACACCACCCCCAGCCGCTCCACCTCGCTCGGCTGGACGCCCTCGCCGCGGGGGAGGAACACCCGGCCCACCTCGAACAGCCGTACGCCAAAGGCGCCGTGGCGCAAGTTGTGCGCGGCGTTCTCGACGAGGCGCGGCGCCAGCAGCATGCGCAGGGCGCGCTGGTCATCGCTCAGCGGGTTGAGCAGCTCGAGGGGCGCCTCGGGCGTGAAGTGCGCCTGCAGCCCCTTGCCCAGGAAGCTGTAGTTCAGCGCCTGGTGGAAGCCCCGCCCGTTGAGCAGCTCGCGCGCTCGGCGCAGCCGGCGACTGCGCGCGTAGCCCGCGTCGGTCCCGGTGCGGGCGGTCACGCGCGGGGGCGGCGTGGGGATGACCGCGTAGCCGACGTAGCGGGCGACCTCCTCCACCAGATCCGCCGCCTCGTCCACGTCGTTGCGCCAGCTCGGCGTCTGCACGGTCCAGGGCCCCGCGGCCGGCCCCTCGAGGGAGAAGCCCAGGCGCTCGAGCGCCTCCCGCTGACGGGCGACGGGCAGCTCCACCCCCAGCAGGCGGGTGCAGTGGTCCGGCTCGTAGGCGACCTGCGGACGCGCCACGACGCGCGGGCGCGCGTCGGTCAGCGCCTCGACCACCTGCGGCGACGTGCCGGGGGCCGAGAGCGCACACATCAGGTGCAGGGCGCGGTTCGCCGCCTCGACCGTCCGCTCGGGATCGACCGAGCGCTCGAAGCGGTGGCTCGACTCGCTCCGCAGCCCCAGGCGGCGCGAGGTCAGCCGCACCGTCGTGGGCTCGAACCACGCCGACTCGAGCAGCACGTCGCGCGTGTCGTCCTTCACCTCGCTGTTCTGCCCGCCCATCACGCCGGCGAGGGCGACCGGGCGGGCGGCGTCACAGATGACCAGATCGTCGGCCGTCAGCGTGCGCTCGACGTCGTCCAGCGTCGTCATGCGCTCGCCCGCCTCGGCCGTGCGCACGACGATGGCCGGGCCCTCGAGATCGCGCAGGTCGAAGGCGTGCAGCGGCTGGCCGTACTCGAAGAGCACGAAGTTGGTCACATCGACGAGGTTGTTGATGGGGCGGACGCCCACGGCGCTCAGCAGCCGCTGCATCCACAGCGGGCTGGGGGCGACGCCGAGGCCCCGCACCACGCGGCCGACGTACCGGGCGCAGCGATCCGGATCCGCGATGGTGACCGGCACGGCGTCGCCGGGCGTGGTCGCCGGCAGCGTGGTGTCCGGCCACCGCAGCGGCACGCCGGCCAGCGCGGCGAGCTCGCGCGCCACGCCGAGGTGGCTGAGGCAGTCTCCGCGGTTCGCCGTGATGCCCAGGTCGAAGACGACGTCCTCGATGGGCAGCGCCTGCTCGAGCGGCTGGCCCGCCGGCAGGTCGTCGGGCAGCTCCAGGATGCCCTCGGACGCGTCGGACAGCCCCAGCTCGTCCTCGCTGCACAGCATGCCGAGGCTGATCTCGCCCCGGATCTTGGCCTTCTTGATCTTGAAGCCACCGGGCAGGCGCGCCCCGAGGCCGGCGTAGGCGACCGTCAGGCCGGCGCGGCAGTTCGGGGCGCCACAGACGACGTCGAGCACGGCGTCCCCGGTGTCGACCTGCGCGATCTGCAGGCGGTCGGCGCCGGGGTGCGGGCGCACGGCCTGCACCTTGCCCACGCGCACGCCCGTGAAGTCGGCCTCGATGCGGTGGACGCCGTCCACCTCGAGGCCCACCAGGGTGAGGCGCCGGGCGATCTCGTCGGCGTCCCAGTCGACATCGACGTAGCGCCGCAGCCAGTTGAGGCTGATCTTCATCGCTGCTCCCTAGGGTCGGGGCTCAGCGCCCGCGGGCGAACTGCGCGAGGAACCGCTGATCGTTCTCGAACAGGTAGCGGATGTCGCTGATGCCGTAGCGCACCATGGCCAGCCGGTCGACGCCGAGGCCGAAAGCGAAGCCCTGCACCTCGGCGGGATCGAAGCCCACGTTGCGCAGCACGCGCGGGTGCACCATGCCGGCGCCCAGCACCTCCATCCAGCCGTCGCCGAACTCGACGTCGACCTCGACGCTGGGCTCGGTGAACGGGAAGAAGCTGGGGCGGAAACGCACGCCACGGTCGGCGCCGAAGAGGCGGCGCAGGAAGTAGCTCAGCACGCCCTTCAGATCGGCCATCGTGACGTCGCGGTCGACCCACAGGCCCTCGATCTGATGGAACGTGGGGCTGTGGGTGACGTCGGCGTCGCAGCGGAACACCTTGCCCGGCGCGATGATGCGCACCGGCGGCTGCGTGTTCTCCATGGCGCGGATCTGCACCGGGCTGGTCTGCGTGCGCAGCAGCAGATCGCCCTGCAGATAGAAGGTGTCCTGCATGTCGCGCGCAGGGTGCGAGGCCGGCATGTTCAGCTGATCGAAGTTGTAATGCTCCGTCTCGACCTCGGGCCCGTCGGCGAGCGCGAAGCCGAGCTCGACGAGCAGATCGATCAGCTCGTCGAGCACCGCCTGCACCGGGTGCGTCGCGCCGGGCGCCGTCCGGCGGCCGGGGAGCGTCACGTCGATGCGACCCGCCTCGAGCGCGGCGTCGAGCGCCTTCTGCTCGATGCGCGCCCGGGCCTCGGCGAAGAGCGCCTCGATCGCCTGCTTCGACTCGTTGATGAGCGCGCCGGCGGCCGGGCGCTGCGCGTGGTCGAGCGATCCCAGCTCGCGCATCACCGGCCCGAAGGCGCCCTTGCGCCCCAGGAACCGGGCCTTGCCTTCGTTGAGATCGGCGTCGCGATCGACTCCGGCCGCGACGGCGCGAGCCTGCACGAGCAGGTCGTCGAGTCGGGCGCGGAGGGCGGCGAGGGCGTCGGTCATGACAGCTCCCGCGGGATGGACGGTTGGGGTGGGCGACGGGCCCCGGTGGCCCGCCCGGCGGTCCGGCGCGTCAGCTCGCGGCGCGCGCGGCCTTGACCACGTCGCTGAAGGCGGCGGGGTCGTGGATGGCGAGATCCGCCAGCACGCGCCGGTCGAGCTCGATGCCGGCCTTGCGCATGCCGTTCACGAAGCGGCTGTAGCTGAGGCCGTTGGTGCGCGCCGCGGCGTTGATGCGCACGATCCACAGGCGGCGGAAGGCGCGCTTACGGGCCTTGCGGTCGCGGTAGGCGTAGCACAGCGCGCGCTCCACCGCCTCGACGGCGCTGCGGAACAGGCGCGAGTGCGATCCGCGGTAGCCCTTGGCCAGCTTGAGGATGCGGTTGTGGCGCCGGCGCGCCTTGAATCCGCGTTTGACCCTCGGCATCTCAGTCCTCCTACGTCCGGTCGCACGCCCCCGGCCCCAGCCGAGTGTTCATCGCGCACGCCCTGAGCGTTGCAGTGTGCGCGGTTCGGGGCCGCGCGCCCATGGATTCACGCGGTGCGCGCCCGCGACGGGCGCGGGACCGGCGCCACGCGACGGAACCTCAACCGTAGGGCAGCTGGCGCTTGACGAGGCCGGCGTCGCCGGTCTCGAGGAAGTCGCCGCCGCGGAGCTGACGCTTCCGCTTGCTGCTCATCTTGGTGAGGATGTGCCGCTTGCCCGCGCGGAAGTGCTTGATCTTCCCGCTCTTGGTCACCTTGAAGCGCTTGCGCGCCCCGCGGTTGGTCTTCATCTTCGGCATCGGAGACACCTCGCCATTCGACCGAAATGAAAGCGCCCGCGGGCTCGAGACCAGCGGGCGCTGAGGAGTTCTGGTAGGCACGGGCGGGATTGAACCGCCGACCCCTTCCACGTCAAGGAAGTGCTCTCCCACTGAGCTACGCGCCTGCAGACCACAGCACCGGAGTGCTGCAGAGCGGGGTGGCTTATACCTGGGGTACGCGGCGCCGGTCAACACGAAAAAGGGGGCCGGGGGGAAACGCGAGGCGACCCTCGACGCCACCGGGCACGCGCGCGTACGCTTGGGGCCGTGCGCCCCCCACGCTCCCCGGAACACCCTGCCCCGCTCGACGGCCTGCTCGCGCAGCTCCTGCGCGGCATGGCGCGGCACGCCGACGATCCGCTGCGCCGCGCCCACCTGGCCTGGCCCCAGGCGTGTGGCCCGCAGCTCGCGCGCCACACGGTGGTGCTCGCGTTCCACGAGGGGACGCTGGAGGTCGGCGCCTACGGGCCGCTCTGGCGCGAGGCCTGCTATCAGCATCGGCGCGAGCTGCTCCGGCGCCTGCGCCGCGCGATCCCCGGCCTCGAGGGCCTCGAGCTGCGGACCCTGCCCCAGCGTGAGGTGCCGCCCCGCGCGCCCAGCCCGCCGCCCCCGCCGCCGAACCCGCGCACCGCCGAGGTCGGCCACGAGGGCCTGCGTGGCGCCCTCGACGCGCTGCTGGCGGCGACCCCCCGGAGCCGCCCATGAAGCGGGTCCGACGCGCGGCGCTGATCGCGGTGGTGCTGGGGGCGCCCCTGCTCGCGCGCGCGCATCTGAAGACGTCTTACGCGGGCGCCGGTGAGACCCTGCGCACGGCGACGACCCTGGTGCTGATCGAGGCGATCAGCCCGACGCGGAAGACGCCCGAAGGCGCGCAGACGGCGGTGCGCACGGTGGCGGTGGTCGCGGGCGCGGCGCCCGACACCTTCGACATGGTGCAGCAAGGGCATCACCTGCACAGCCTGCAGGCCGGGGATCGGGTGCTCGCGCCCCTCGCGCGCAGCCCCGCGGGGCGCTGGCGCTACGTGGCCGACACCCGCGACGCGCTGCACGTCGAGCGCCGCACGCAGCGGGCCACGCTGCGCTTCGTGGCCCGGTGGCGCGCCGCCCCGGCCGCCCCGCCGGCGGAGCGGCTCGACGACTGGATCGCCGGGACGACGGATCCCTCGCCCCTCGCGCGGCGCGTGGCCCTCGAGGCGCTCACCGAGCACTTCGATCAGCTGGCCCCCCTGCTGAACGGGGCGCGGCTCGAGCAGCTCGCCGCGCCCCTCGTGGCGCCCGGCGGCGCGGAGGCGGACGAGGAGATCGTCGTGCGGCTGCTGGGCCGGCTGCCCGAGGGGCGCGGCGCGGTCTGGCTGGCGCGCCACTTCCCTCACCTGTCGCCCCATCGGCTGCGCCACCCGGCCGCCGCCGTCATCGCGCGCCATCGCGCGCCGAGCAGCCGGGCGGCGCTCCGTCGCTGCGCCGACGAAGCCGGCGGCACGCTCGCCACCCGCTGTCTGCGGTTGCTGGCCCGCATGGGGCCGGCCGAGACGCCTTGACACCCGCCGTGCGCGCGACCTAAAGGGTGTCGACAACCTTGGAACTGGAAGGCCCGAGCGCATGATGCGACCCATTTGGGCGTTCGCCGCGGCTGCGCTGACGCTCGCGGCGTGCGGCGGCAAAGAGCTCAACGACAGCGGCGGCGGGGCCGCGGACGCGAGCCCGTCGCCCGGCATGGGCGGCGCGCCGGGCATGGGCGGCGCGGGCGGTGCGCCCGGCATGGGGGGCGCGCCCGGCGCGGGTGGGGATCCCGGCGCGGGCGGCGACCCCGGCGTGGGTGGCGAGCCGGGCATGGGCGGCGCGCCCGCCCCGCAGCCGGTGGCCCCCTTCCCCGGCGGCTGCACGGCCGACGCGGAGTGCAGCGGCGGCGCCGTCTGCCGCCTCGGCATCTGCGCCACCCCCCCGCCGATGGATCCGGGCCTGTTCAGCTGCATGGATCAAGTGATCCCCGGCTCGTCCCCGGCGCTCGACTGCTGGCGCACGCCGCCCCCTTCCGGGGACGGCCCCGCCGAGGTGCCGGCCCGCGGCCTGCTCGAGTTCTTCGGCGATGGCACCAAACCCGTCGGCCTCACCGTGCGCTTCTACGACTTCGCGACCTTCGACCCCCGGGACTGCGCCGACGCCGGGGCCGAGCAGAACGACGTCATCGACGCCCGGCGCGCGGTCGAGGACTGCCTCGACGCGGCCACGGCGCCGCTGGCCGAGACCACCACCGTCGACTGCCCCGAGGCCAACGCCGAGTCCGCGTGCTGGTCGGTCGACGCGCTGCCCACGCACCGGCAGCTGGTGGTGCGTATCAGCGGCGACTATCAGCTGTGGGTCCCGACCTACACCTACGGGCTCTACATCAACCCCTGCGACAACGGGCACCCGCGGACGACCTCGGGCACCTGCCCCAGCGACGTGACCGACGATCCCGACGGCATCGAGTGGGGCTGCGACCTGCAGGGGGGCGATCAGCCCTTCTTCTACCGGGATCTGACCGTCATCAGTCAGGCCACCTGGATCAGCTTCCCGCCGACCGCCGGGGTGTCGCGCCTCGAGCTGGGCAACGGGGCGGTGGCCGGCCGACAGTACGACTGCCACGGTCAGTCGGTGGTCAACGCCGCGGCGTCGTTCGCCCGCGCGGGCACGCCGATCTACTTCAACGGCAACCCGGCCGACGTGCTGCCCCAGCCGGGCCGGGTGCAGACGAACGCGCGCGGCACTTACGCCAGCCTCAACGTGCCCGCTGGACCCAACGGCATGGTCTCGGTCGCGTGGCAGGGCGGCGCGCTCGAGGTGGTGGGCTATCAGCGGTTCTTCCAGCTGCCCAACACGATCGTGATGATCAACCCCAACGGCCGGAAGCCGGTCGCGGTGGAGCCGCCCTACTGATGGCAGCGCGGAGCTGGGCGTTGGGCGCGCTACTGCTCGGCGGGTGCCTGGTGCCCGACGAGGCGACAGATCCCTCCCCGCGCTCCGCGCCGGGCGACGCGACCCTGGCCCCCGACGCCCTCGCCCCCGACGCGGGCGACCCACCGGCGCCCGACGCGACGCCGCCCGCCGATCTGGGGCCGGACGCGGCCCCCCCGCCTCCGGACGCGGCGCCCGACGCGGCCCCGCCGCCAGCCTTCGAGCCCACCGTCGGGCGCAGCTGCCCGGGCGACGAAGGCTGCGCCACGGCGCGGGGTGCGTTGCGCGTCGGCGCGTCGGCGCAGGTGATCAGCGACATCGGCTTCGAGCGCCCCCTGCACGCCTACCTCGAGCCCCGGGCCGACTGCAACGAGCTGCAGCAGCGGCCCGATCCGCGCTGCGGCGCGCTCGACCGCGACTTCCTGAAGAACTGCGGCGCGGACCGCCTCTGCGAGGGCGACGAGGGCTACCCGGGCCCCGACCCGGACGGCAGCGAGGGCGACCGCGACGCCGACGACGAGCCCCTGTACGACTACTTTCGTGACTGCGGCCTCGACGACATCTGCCCGCACGAGGACGGCAACTGCGGCACCGACGGACGGTGCCCGGGCGACGCGGGCTACGTCGGCCCCGACGCGGACGGCAGCGAGACCTACCCCGGGCCCGACGAGGGCGAGGGTGACCAGAAGTTCCAGGGTCTGTGGCTGGCGGGCTTCCAGCTCAACCGGCCCGCCGTGGGCGTGCGCGATCACACCTGGGCGCGCACGGTGGCCATCGAGCAGGGCGAGACGCTGGTGACGCTGACCTCGATCGACGCGGTCGGCCTGTTCTACGACGACATCGTGCGCATCCGAACCCAGGCGCGCACGCTGCTGGCCGAGCGCCTGCCTGGGGTCGACGTGGATCTCATCGTGGTGCAGGCGACGCACAGCCACGAGGTGCCCGACACCATGGGGCTGTGGGCGGGCGAGGTGAACCCCGACATCCCCATCCCGCTCGAGAGCGCGGTCAGCCCCCGCTACATGGCGCGCCTGCAGGCGCAGGCCGCGCTGAGCATCGTCGAGGCGATCGAGTCGCTGCAGCCGGCGAGCATGCGCATCGCCCGCACCTTCACCGGCGCCGAGGGCCTGGTGAAGGACTCGCGGGAGCCCATCGTGATCAACGACGAGATGGGCGTGGTGCGGTTCGCCGACGCCCTCGGCGGCACCATCGCGACGCTCGTGAACTGGGGCAACCACCCCGAGGCGCTCGACGACACCAACAACCTCATCTCGGCCGACTTCCCGGGCGCGCTGCGTACCGCGATCGAGGAGGGTGTCCCGGACAGCGCAGGCACCGTGGCGCGCGAAGGCATCGGCGGCGTCGCGATCTTCGTGCAGGGCACGGTCGGGGGGCTGATGACACCCCTCAACGTGCCGGTGCTCGACCGGATGGGCGCGCCCCTGCCGAACCCGAGCTTCCTGCGATCGGACGTCATCGGGTGGCGGCTGGCGGACATCGCCCTCACCGCGCTCGAGAGCGGCGACGCCGAGGACGTGGAGGCGCCGAACCTCGCCTTCGCGGCCACGGCCTACAAGATCCCCGTGCACAACCGCGTGTACCACCTCGGCTTCATCGCGGGGCTGTTCGACCGCGAGCTGTACGATTGGAACGACCGCGGCGTGATCAACGACCGCAACCTGCCCCACGTGTTGTCCGAGACGGCCATCGTGACGCTCGGCCCGTTGACGCTCTACACCGTGCCCGGCGAGCTCTTCCCCGAGCTGGCCATCGGTGGCTATGACGGCGCGAAGTCCTTCGGGCGGCCGGTGGTCGACCCCGACGACCCCCTCGCGCCGAACCTGGCGGCGGCCCCGGAGCCCCCGTACCTCAACGACCTCATGCCCGGACGCTACCCGTGGGTGGTCGGGCTGGGGATGGACGAGCTCGGGTATCTGGTTCCTCCCTACGACTTCGTGGTACACCCGCTCACCCCGTACCTCCGTGAAGCGGAGGGCGATCATTACGAAGAGACCAACTCGGTGGGTCCCGCCATCGTGCCGAGGGTGCAGAGCATCCTCGAGCGCCTCGCCGAGCACCTCGGTGGCGGCCGTTAGCCGCCCCGCGAAGGTCCCGCCTCACCGGATCCGAGACACTCGATGACCGACCTGCAGTTCGCCGACCTCGCCCTCTCCGACACCACGATGTCCGCCCTCGAAGAGATGGGGTACGTCGAGCCCACGCCCGTCCAGGCGAGCGCCATCCCGCTGGTGTCGACCGGCCGCGACCTGATGGTCCAGTCGCAGACCGGCACCGGGAAGACCGCCGCCTTCGGCATCCCCATGATGGAGCGCCTCGGTGACAAGCCGGGGCGCGGCATCCGCGGCCTCGTCCTCTGCCCCACGCGCGAGCTGGCGAAGCAGGTGGCCGAGGAGTTCAGCCGGCTGGGCAAGTTCAAGGGCATCAGCACCGTGGCCGTCTACGGCGGCGCCTCGCTCGACAAGCAGGTGGCCGAGATGCGCTTCGCGCAGATCGTGGTGGGCACGCCCGGACGCGTGCTCGACCACCTGCGGCGCAAGACG